>NZ_QDFI01000020.1 GCF_003254465.1 Meridianimarinicoccus zhengii | reverse complement strand
GGCAGGCCGTCGGCCATGTGTGCGACCTGTTCACCGATGAAGAGTGCAACAACTTCTTCAAAGCGGCGGGGTACCAAGCCGATTAAACGCGACATGCTCTAAACAGGGCAATCCGGCACACGCGGGCGCCAGGGCCGCGCATCGCGGGACCGTATCCGCTCGTCCCTTGCGAAAGGGCCCGCCGCGCGCTGTCTCACACGCCGGAGCGGGTCCCGGCGCTCTCGGCAATCCGGGCGAGCGGGGCAAAGGCCGCGGGCGCCGCGGCAAGCACAGACCCACCCCCGGTCAGCATGGCCTGCATGTCGAAAGGCGCGGTGCGACCGCCGGCCTCCGCCACCATCAGAATGCCGCCAAGACAATCCCACGCGTTCATGTGCGGCTCGTAGTAGCCCGCCAGTCGCCCCATGGCGACGTCCGCAAGCATCATCGCGCCCGATCCGTTACGATAGAAGACGCCGCCTGCATCCAGCAGCCGATGTATCAGCGCCGCGATCTCGTGCGACGGTGTGCGGTGGCTGGCCCCGATGGCGGTCATCGCACCGGTGAGCGCCATGTCTGCCGGAATGTGCCGCGCCACCCCGTTGCAGCGAAAGCCCCCGCCGCGCAGCGCGTCGAACAACAGGTCGGGCACGGGCACATAGGTCGCCGCGGCGACCGTGTCGTCATCCTGCACCAGCGCGATGGCGACACACCAATGCGGCAGGTCCGACAGGAACGGCATGGTCCCGTCGATCGGATCGATCACCCAGGTAAAGCCGCTGCGCCCTTGCGTGGGTGCGTGTTCCTCGCCCATGATCCCGTCATCGGGAAATGCGGCGGCGATACGTGTACGAACCAGCGTTTCAACCTCGCGGTCGGCACGGCTGACCACGTCTTGCGGATTGGCCTTGGCCTCGACGATCAGCGCGTCGCGGTCATTGAACATGGCAAGGGCCGCGGCACCGGCTTCGCGGGCGATGTCACAGGCCAGTTCATGGCGGGCGCGAACGGGATCGGTCAAGGTCGGTTCCTTTCTGGTCGTTGGGGCACAAGGCCCGGTCGGGTCGGACGGATCACCCCGCCCGGTTCAACGGACGACACAGCGCTTGCGCCGGGTTCGCGGCGCGGCGGCATGGCGTGGCACGGCACGGGGGCGCTGGCAAACTCACCCCTACGCCGTGGAAACCGTGCAGGCCGGTCCATCGGGCGCATGTCTCGCCCCAGCGCCGCTTTGATGAACCCTGACTGCCGACAGGGCAGAGGGGCACAGGGTCGCCGGACGGGCCGGCGCCACCGCGGCAGCGGTGGCCGGAACAAGGAAGGAACGCTACCTTCCCGCGCTTGCCCGCGCGCAGGAGGCATCGCGCGCCGTGCCGCTGCACGTCCGGACGATCCAAGAGCGGTTCAGGTGTCCCGGCCGCCACGGCAACAGGCCCATCCTGCCGCCGGCGGTCAAATGATCGCATGGCGCATCCGGGCCGATACCCATTCACTCAGCACGACCGTGGCGAGGATCAGAAGCAGGATCACCGTCACCTGGCTCCAAGCAAGCGTGTTCAGCGACGCCTGAAGCTTCAGCCCGATGCCGCCCGCACCGACAAGCCCCAGGATCGTGCTCTCGCGGATGTTGATGTCCCAGCGGAACACCGTGATCCCCCAGAACGCGGGCATGATCTGCGGCACGATCCCGTAGGACAGGACCTGCGCGCCACTGGCGCCGGTCGCGGCCACGGCTTCGATCTGACGGGCATCGGTTTCCTCGATCGCTTCGTAAAGGAGCTTGCCGACGAACCCGATGGACCGCAGCGCGATGGCCACGATCCCCGCCAGAAGTCCCGGCCCGATGATAGCCACCAGCAAGAGCGCCCAGATCAGCGAGTTGATCGACCGCGACGTGACGATCACGAACAGTGCGAAGGGCCGCAGGATGCGGGCCGATGGCGTGGTGTTGCGCGCCGCCAAGAACGCCACGGGCACCGCCATGATGACCCCGCCAAGCGTGCCCAGCGTGGCGATGTTGATCGTGTCCCAGAGCGGCGCCCACAGTTCCGGCAGGTACGACCAGCGCGGCGGCATCATGCGCGACCCGATATCGGCAGCCTGCCGCGGGGCGTCCTGCACGAAGAACCAGATCGTGTTGGCGGTCATCAACTGCCAGCACCACACGAACAGTGCCACCAGCGCAGCCCAGCCAACCCACAGCGCGAGCCGCGCGCGCGGCGTGCGGTGGGACCAGACCTGGCTGAAATGGGTGATGCCGTTCATTGCAGGAACTTCCGCAGATAACTGGACCCGTATTCCGCCACCATCACGATGGCGATGATGATCAGCAGGACCGCCCCCGCGCTGTCATATTCATAGCGGTCGATGGCGGTGTTGAGCGTCGCCCCGATCCCGCCAGCGCCCACGATGCCGATCACGGCACTTTCACGGAAATTGATGTCCAGCCGATAGAGCGACAGGCCGATCAGCCGCGGCATGACCTGCGGCTGCACCGCGTAGTTGACCAGTTGCAGCCACGAGGCGCCCGTGGCGCGGATCGATTCGGCCTGAGCCTCGTCGATCTCCTCGATATCGTCGGCCAGCAATTTCGCGATGAAGCCGATCGTGGCGAAGGACAGGGTCAGGAACCCCGCGAAGGGGCCGAAGCCGAACATCGCCACGAAGAAGATGGCGATGATGACCTCTTGCAGCGCGCGGCTCACGGCGATGATCGCGCGGCAGACGTAATAGACCCATGGCGGCGCGAGGTTCCGCGCGGCACCGATGCCGATGGGCACCGAGATCGCCACGCCCACCACGGTCGATGTCAGCGTCATGGTCAGGCTTTCGACCAGACCTTGGCTGATGTCGCGCCACCGGCTGGTGAAATCCGGTTGCAGGAACCCCATGACGAAGCGCTGCCCGCGTTCGAGCCCGTCATAGACGCGCGCCCAGTTCACATCGACCGTGCCGATGGCGAGGATCAGGTAGACGACGATCCCGATCTGCACCGCGATGCGCCAGCGACGATCCTTGATGATCTGCGGCGGGCGGCGCCAGCGCGTGGGATAGGCGGCAACGGTCATTGCGCCAGAGCCGCGATGCGGTCGCGTGCGTCGGCCTCGGCCTTGGCCTGTTCGTCGTCGCCGGCGCGCATGGCGTTCCAGTCCTCCTCACCGTAGATCGTCGTCAGCGCGTCATGGGTCAGCTCGTCCGGCGTGCCGTCGAATACCACCCGGCCCGCGCGCAGGCCCACGATGCGCTGCATGAACTGCTGCGCCAGCGGTACGTCGTGAATGTTGACGATGGCGGGCAATCCCCGTTCGGCGCAGATTTCCGTCAACAGCCGCATGATCTGCCGCGATGTCTTTGGATCGAGGCTCGCGGTCGGTTCGTCGACCAGAAGCAGCTCAGGTTCCTGCGCCAGCGCCCGCGCGATGCCGACCCTTTGCCGCTGCCCGCCCGACAGCGCGTCTGCGCGGTTGTCGGCCTTGTCCATCAGCCCGACCCGGTCGAGCAGCCGGAAGGCGTTCTGGATGTCTGTTGCCGGGTATTTCCGCAGGAAGCTGCGCCAGAACGGCACATAGCCCAGCCGCCCCGACAGCACGTTCTCCATCACGGTCAGACGTTCGACCAGCGCGTATTCCTGAAAGATCATTCCGATGCGGCGGCGCTGGCGGCGCAGGTCGGCCTTGCCCAGCCGCACGAGATCCACGTCGCCCAGCATGACCTTGCCCGCCGTCGGTTCCACCAGCCGGTTGATGCAGCGGATCAGCGTGGACTTGCCAGCCCCGGACGGGCCGATGAGCCCCATGATCTGGCCTTCCGGCACGGTCAGGGTCACGTCGCGCAACGCGGCGTCGCCGGTCTTGTATGTCTTGGACAGGCCTTCGAGATGCAGCATGGGGGCTCCGAAAAACAAGGGCGCGGGCGACCGGGGCCGCCCGCGCCGGAATGTCCCGAAGGATCAGTTGCAGTTGTAGACGACGCCGTTGGCCTCGTCGATCGTGCGGATCACGGACCAGTCGTCCTGGAAGCTGATCTCGATGAACTGATCCTCGCCGTTGCGGCCGAATTCTTCGGCCAGCGCGCTGCCTTCCCATTCGAAGGTGAAGAACGCTTCGCGGATCGCGTCCTGCAATTCCGGCGTCAGGTTGTGGGCGGTGCCGTAGCCTGTCGTCGGGAAGGTCTGCGAGGTATAGATCGTCACCAGCTGGTCCGCGGACACGACTTCCCGGTCGATCATGCGGCCCTTGACCGAGTTGGCGATGGACGCCGCAAGGTAATCCTTGTTGGCGACGCCGAGGATCGAGTTGTCATGCGCGCCCGAGAACGCCGGTTCGAAATCCTCGCCTGCGACCATGCCGAACTCGGCCATCAGGATCGCCGACGGCGCCTTGAAGCCGGAGTTCGAGGTTTCCGAGGTGAAGGCCATCGACTGACCGCGCAGGTCCTCGACCGTCTCGATGCCCGAATCGGGATAGGTGATGATCTCCATCTCGTAGCCGAACGACCCATCCTCGGCGGCCATCATGGCAAAGGGGCGGAAGCCCGCGCAGGCAACGGCCAGCGGGTTCGACCCGGTGTTGAAGCCGGCGACATGCAGACGGCCCGCGCGCATCGCCTCGATCTGGGCCGCGTTGGACTGAACCGGGAAGAACTGCACATCCTTGCCGGTCACTTCGGCCATGTGGTCGAGAAAGCCCTGCCAGACCTCGGCATAGACTGCCGGGTCCTCGACGGGCGTGTAGGCGAAGATCAGCGTGGACGGATCGACAAGCTGCGACGGATCGGACGGGATGTCTGCGATCAGGTCCCCATCCGCGTCGGTGAAGCGGTCGTCCAGCGTGAAGGCCTGCGCCGGCAGTGCGATGGCAAGAGCGGCGATTGCGGTGAGAGTCGAGAGCGTTTTCATGATGTCCCCTAACGTGTCTTTCCCATGGCGCGGCCTACCCACGTTCCATGACAGTCTTGTGAAAGTCAAAGCCCCGGTTCCCCATGGTCATCGACCTGCGTCCGGCGGGATCTGCCCTTGATCCGGCGGATCGATGGATCCCGCGGGCGCGGCGTGCCGGTGCTGTGGAACCGTGTCCGCGCCCTTGGTCGTGGGCAGCCCGCCATCGTACTGGACCATACCTCCAAGGGGTCAACCGACCAGGGCTGGCCCGGTCTGACCACGACCATTTCAGGTGGGATGACGGAGATGCCCTTGGCCTGCACGAGGGGCGACCGCGCAGCGGAGGTGCCTTGTCCCATTGTCCCAGCCGCTGCAGCACAGGCCGCCGCATCGGATCTCGCTGGTGCCACGTCACGGGAACACATTGCCACCGCTCCGTCGCACGGGCGTAGCTCAGCCCGGCGACCGCCGGCAGCGAGGTGTCCGGTTCCTCGTTCGGCCCGGCCACAGGGCCAGGGCAGGACGCGCGATCCGGGAAACCCTGATCGCCATGGCATGGGAATTTCCGGGCAAACCGGAAATGAGCGCCCACCCGAGACGCCCCGCGGTCAGCGGCCTGCCGACGCGGATCGCGACCTTCAGCACGTCGAGTTCCGCCGCCATGGCACACACGGGGCATCAAGGACATGCTCCTCGTCCCCCGTCGACGCGCCGCTTGACGAGATGACGGCAGCATGGGTCCGGGGGGCGTCGCAGATCGCGGCACGGGCCAGTGCCGGGTCGTCGGGCGGCGAGCCCGTTTCCCGAACAACTTCCCCCATGAGCCAGGCCGCATCGTCGGGCCGCCCGGCCTGCGGCGGGATGGGGATTTCCGTCCCCGCCAGCCGATAAGACAGCTCCCCGTTGAACAACCCAGCTGCGACCAGCGTGTCCAGATCGTGGCCGCGATCCGCGATCAACCGTCCGTCGACGCCGCGATCCGGCCGCGCCAGAGGACGTGCCTGTACCTGTGCGCCAATCTGGCTGACGGCGTTGATGAACAGCGTGCCGTCGCACGCGGTTCTTGCTTCGCAAGCCCGTGTGATCGTTTGTCTGGCTGGGCCCGCGGCGTGGGGCTCGACAGCGCCTGCTGGCGTTCCATGGCGCGGCCCTGATATGAAAAAGGGCCGAAGCGGTCCCGGCTCCGGCGCCGCATGGAAGCGCGCGCCCTGCCAACACCGTCGCGCCGTCGCTTGGGCGTTGCATTGATGCGCAAGACTGTCGTCCACTAGAAGGAGAGGTCCGCTCATGAAACACATCCAACTGGCACTCTTGGCGTCGGTCGTTGCCACGCCGCTCCTGGCGCAGGACACGCGCGAAGTGGACGCCCATGTCCACGGCGTCAGCACGCTCGAACTTGCGGTGGAGGGGAGCGTCGTCGAGATGCACCTGCGCGCGCCCGGCATGGATATCGTCGGATTCGAGTACGCGGCGCGCACCGACGCGGACAAAGACGCCGTCGCGGCGGCGATCCGCGTGATGCTTCTGCCCGAGAATGTCGTCACGCTGCCGGATGCGGCGGAGTGCCGCCTGACCGAGGCCCTTGCCCGGCTGCATTCCGGCGATCGTGACCATGGAGAGAGCGAAGACCACGACCATGGCGAGGAGGCGACGCACGCCGAGGAACAGGACCATACGCACGGGGAGCACGCTGAAGACACGCATCACGGCCATGGCGAGGGCGCGGCGCACAGCGAGTTCCACGCCAGCTACACCTTCGACTGCGCCCATCCCGAAGAGTTGACGACTGTCGGCTTCCCGTTCTTCGACCGCTTCGAGAACGCGCAGGAGATCGCGGCGCAGTTTGTCACGCACGCGGGTGCCGGAGCCGCCGACATAGGCCGCGATGCCCCGGAACTGACCCTGGACTGACCATGCCTGAACCCGCCGTTGCCCTGACCGACATTGTCTTTTCCTGGCCGGGCCGGGCCGGGCTCTCGCTTGCCTGTCCGACCTTCGGGATGGCGCGGGGCGAAAGCGTCCTGCTGATCGGCGCGAGCGGGTCGGGAAAGTCCACGCTTCTGTCGCTGGTCTGCGGCATCGTCGTGGCCGACGGGGGCAGCGTCGCCGTCGACGGGACCGACATCGGGGCCTTGCGCGCGGGCGCCCGCGACCGGTTCCGCGCCGAACGGATCGGCGTGATCTTCCAGCAGTTCAACCTGCTGCCCTACGCGCATGTCTCCGACAACATCCTTCTGCCGCTGCACTTCGCGCCCGAACGCAGGGCGCGCGCCGGTGACGCGGGTCAAGCTGCCGCGCGCCTGTGCGCCGAACTCGGTTTGCCGCGCGATATCCTGACGACGCAGGCGGGGCGGCTGAGCGTCGGGCAGCAGCAACGCGTCGCCGTGGCGCGCGCCCTGATCGGCGCGCCGCCGCTGATCGTCGCGGACGAGCCGACATCGGCACTGGACGCCGCGACACAGGACACGTTCCTCGATCTGCTCTTCCGCCAGACGGAGGCGGCAGGTTCGTCCCTTCTCATGGTCAGCCATGACGAACGGCTCGGCGCGCGCTTCGACCGAGTGGTCCGGATCGAAGATATCGTGACAACCGAAAGCCGGGCCGCATGATCCTCCGTCTCGCCATCGGGTCGCTTCTTGCGCGGGCGCTCACCGTCGGCATGACGGTGCTGGCCATCGCGCTGTCGGTCGCCCTGTTCCTTGGGGTCGAGAAGCTGCGCAGCGGGGCGCGCGCAAGCTTTGCCGACACGATTTCCGGAACGGACCTGATCGTTGGCGCCCGTTCCGGGTCGGTGCAACTCTTGCTCTATTCCGTCTTCCGGATCGGCAACGCGACCAACAACGTGACCTGGGAAACCTACCAGGACATCGCCGCACGGCCCGAGGTGGACTGGATCGTTCCGATCTCGCTTGGCGACAGCCATCGCCAGTTCCGGGTGATGGGCACGACGCAGGGCTTCTTCGCGCATTACAGGTATCGCAGTGGCAGGTCGTTGGACATTCCGGATGGCCACGGGCTGGAGGATCTCTACGACGCGGTGATCGGCGCCGATGTGGCGGCGACCCTCGGCTATGCGGTGGGCGATCCGATCGTCGTGTCGCACGGGCTTGCGTCCTTCGCCGCGCATGACGACCAGCCATTCCGGGTCGCCGGGATCATCGCCAAGACCGGCACGCCGGTGGACCGGACGGTGATCGTCAGCCTTGAGGCCCTCGAGGCGATCCATGTCGACTGGCAGGGCGGCGCGCAGATGCCGGGACAGTCCACGCCGGTCGAGGTCATCCGGACGATGGACCTCACGCCATCGGCCATCACGGCGGCACTGGTTGGGGTCGAGTCGCGGTTGCAGATCTTCGGATTACAACGATGGATCAACCAGTATCCGGAGGAGCCGCTGCTCGCGATCCTGCCCGGCGTGGCACTTGGCGAATTGTGGCAGATCGTCGGTGTGGCGGAAACGGCGCTGCTGGGCGTGTCGGCCATGGTCGTGGTCACGGCGCTTCTCGGGATGGTTGCAATGATCTTCTCGAGCCTGAACGAGCGGCGGCGCGAAATGGCGATCTGGCGGGCGATGGGCGCGCGCCCGGCCACGATCCTCGGACTTCTGGTGCTGGAGGCCATGCTCATGGCGGCAGCGGGTGCCGTTCTTGGCCTCGCGGTCGTCTATCTGGGCCTTGTCGTGGCGCAGCCATGGGTGGATTCGGCGTTCGGCATCTGGCTACCGATCGAACTGCCGGCCGTGCGGGAGCTTTGGGCTCTCGCAGGTGTGATCGGGGCCGGGGCACTTGCGAGCCTGCTGCCTGCTCTCCGGGCCTACCGCCTATCGCTCGCAGATGGCATGATGGTTAGAACATGAACACAGCCCTTCGATTCACGCGCCGCCGGTTCGTGCTCTCCGCCGGGGCAAGCGCCTTGATGCCGTTAAAGGCGATGGCGTCGCCGTTCCGGGAAATCACGTGGGACGACCTGATCCCGCCCGGTGTGCCCTATGCCGAAATCATCGGCGAAGGCGAGATCGATGAGCTGAACGATACGTGGGCGCCGATCTTCGACGAGAACGCAACCAAGCTGAACACGGCGCTGGACGGCGTGTCGGTGAAGCTGCCAGGTTTCATCATCCCGCTCGACACAGGCGCGAAGGGCGTGACACGCTTCGTGCTGGTCCCTTACGTGGGCGCCTGCATTCATGTGCCCCCACCGCCACCGAACCAGTTGGTCTTCGTGACGACCGAAACGCCCTGGCCTTCGGACAAGCTGTGGGACGCGATCTGGGTCTATGGTCGCCTGAGCGCGAGCCTGCAATCGACCGAGATCGCCGAGATCGGCTATCAGATCGCGGCAAAAAGGATCGAGGTCTACGAATGGTAACGCCCAGTCCCGGTCGGCGACAGCGCCGAACCGGCCTGCCGGAAACGACCATGGCCCGCCGTCGCACAGCCCGTGCCACCTTGGCGGCAGGCATGTGGTGTATTCCCCGGCGATAGCGGTCTGGGCACGCCCTTGCAGGAAGCCGCGAAACCCGTCGGCGCTTTCCGCATCGATCACGGCGGCACGCAGGTCGCCGTCGGGCGGTCGCCGTCGGCCTTTGTCCGGACGCGCCGCAGACAGCGCACCGCCCGGCAGGGTGTGTTGCCCCGTGCCGTCCTTCACCTCCGGCACTTGCATTCCCGGATCGGGGCTGGGCCGCTTGACCAGCGCCGCGGCCGCGCCTGCACGGCCTTGCATGTCTTTGCATATGACCGGGTTGGCCGCTTCGGACCCACCGCCATGCCGCCGCCCCGCGCGCGTTTGCGCGTTGTCCCTGCGTCACCATGTCCGCCATGCGACGTAAGGCACCCTGACTGTTGCCCCGGGCCGCGCCACCGCCTAAGCCTGTGCACGACGGGGGAAAAGGCCATCGATCCGCCCCCGAGAGGGACTCAACGGGAAGGATCCACCATGACAGACGTCGTAATCGCATCCGCAGGCCGGACGGCCGTCGGCAGCTTTCTGGGCTCATTCGCCACCACCCCTGCCCACGACCTGGGCGCGGCGGTGCTTGAAGCCGTCGTCGCCCGTGCCGGGATCGACAAGTCCGAGGTGTCCGAAACCATTCTTGGCCAGGTTCTGACCGCGGCACAGGGTCAGAACCCCGCGCGCCAGGCCCATATCAACGCGGGACTGCCGCAGGAAAGCGCCGCCTGGGGCATCAACCAGGTCTGCGGGTCGGGGCTGCGGGCCGTCGCGCTGGGTGCGCAGCACATCATGCTGGGCGACGCCACGATCGTCTGCGCAGGCGGGCAGGAAAACATGTCGCTCAGCCCCCATGCCGCACCGCTGCGCGCCGGTCAGAAGATGGGCGACCTGAAATACATCGACACGATGATCCGCGACGGGCTGTGGGATGCCTTCAACGGCTATCACATGGGCCAGACGGCCGAGAATGTCGCCGAGAAGTGGCAGATCAGCCGCGAGGCGCAGGATGAATTCGCCGTCACATCGCAGAACCGGGCGGAGGCCGCGCAGAAGGCGGGCAAGTTCGCCGACGAGATCGTGCCCTTCACCGTAAAGGGCCGCAAGGGCGACACGGTGGTGGATCAGGACGAGTACATCCGCCACGGCGCGACGCTGGACGGCATGGCGAAACTACGCCCGGCCTTCACCAAGGACGGCAGCGTGACCGCGGGCAACGCGTCGGGACTGAACGACGGGGCCGCGGCGACGCTGCTGATGCATGCCGACGACGCCGCCAATCGCGGGATCGAACCGCTGGCGCGGATCGCCTCCTATGCCACCGCGGGCCTGGACCCGTCGATCATGGGCGCTGGCCCGATCTATGCGTCGCGCAAGGCGCTGGAAAAGGCGGGCTGGTCCGTGGGCGATCTGGACCTGATCGAAGCGAACGAAGCCTTCGCCGCGCAGGCCTGCGCCGTGAACAAGGACATGGGCTGGGACCCGGAGATCGTGAACGTGAACGGCGGCGCCATCGCCATCGGCCACCCGATCGGCGCGTCGGGCTGCCGGGTGCTGAACACGCTGCTGTTCGAAATGAAGCGCCGCGGCGCCAAGAAGGGCCTGGCCACGCTGTGCATCGGCGGCGGAATGGGCGTCGCGCTCTGCGTCGAACGGGGCTGATCCCGACACGACCGGGCCGGGGAAACCGCCGGCCCCAACGGGCGCCGATCGCGGTCGGCGCCCGAACAACCCGATACGATAACTGAACTGGAGGAACGAATTATGGGACGTGTTGCCCTTGTCACCGGCGGCTCGCGCGGGATCGGTGAAGCCATCTCGAAGGCGCTGCAGGCCGAAGGCCACACAGTGGCCGCCACCTATGCCGGCAATGACGAGAAGGCCGCGGCCTTCACCGAGGCCACCGGTATCAAGACCTACAAGTGGAACGTCGCCGATTACGAGGCCAGCAAGGCCGGTATCGCACAGGTCGAAGCCGACCTCGGCCCGATCGAGATCGTCGTGGCCAATGCCGGCATCACCCGCGACGCGCCCTTCCACAAGATGACGCCGGAACAGTGGTCCGAGGTGATCGACACGAACCTGACCGGCGTGTTCAACACCATCCACCCGATCTGGCCGGGCATGCGCGACCGTGGCTTCGGCCGCGTCGTCGTGATCAGTTCGATCAACGGGCAGAAGGGCCAGTTCGCCCAGGTGAACTATGCCGCGACCAAGGCGGGTGATCTTGGCATCGTGCGCAGCCTTGCGCAGGAAGGTGCCGCCAAGGGGATCACCGCCAACGCGGTCTGCCCCGGCTACATCGCCACCGAGATGGTGATGGCCGTTCCCGAAAAGGTGCGCGAGAAGATCATCAGCATGATCCCGGCCGCCCGGCTGGGCGAACCCGAGGAGATCGCACGCTGCGTTGCGTTCCTGACATCGGACGACGCGGGCTTCATCAACGGCTCGACCATCTCGGCCAATGGCGGGCAGTTCTTCTCCTGACCGCGCGTGCAGTTGCGGACATGACAAAACCGGCCCTTTCGGGGCCGGTTCCTTTTTCCGGTCACGGATGACGCGCGTTACTGGCTGTCGGACAGGCGGGTGATTTCCTGCTTCAGCTGCAGTTTCTGCTTCTTCAGATGTGCGATGTGCAATGCATCGATGCCCGG
The DNA here is from genome assembly GCF_003254465.1 of Meridianimarinicoccus zhengii. Taxonomy (GTDB): domain Bacteria; phylum Pseudomonadota; class Alphaproteobacteria; order Rhodobacterales; family Rhodobacteraceae; genus Meridianimarinicoccus; species Meridianimarinicoccus zhengii. The sequence goes on along the minus strand of NZ_QDFI01000020.1, from coordinate 50,287 downwards.
GCTTCGCTGGGCCTGTTCCACCTTTTCGGACAGCATCTGGTGCTTGCGGCGGAGTTCCTGAAGATGCGCGTTGACTGACATCGATACCTCCTGATCGGTTGAGCCCCTTCAGCGCACCACAAAATCCGCGGCCTGTCACGGAAAACAGACGCCGCCGTTGCCGCGCTGTCATATCCGCGGCATGCCAAGTGGCCCAATCCCTAGGAAATCGGGAAATGCGGCAAGGGTGCGACATTTCGGAGCACCCCGTTCGCCTCTGGCGTGTAGTGTTCCCGGTCACCGGGATGGGCTGGTCCTTCGTGCAGCACCATCGGCGCGCACAACCGGAAAGGCGTGCGCCGTCCCTTGATCCCGTGCAGCAGGAAAAGCCCGGCGGGTTGACCGGCCCGGGCCGCGACAGGCAGGACCTGGCAGGCGCCGATCCGGCCCGACACGGCGGTCAGCGCCTCGGGCAGCCGTTCCATCCGCTGTACCATCGTCAGCGTGCCACCGGGCTTGACACGGCGCAGTGCGATGTCGAGCCAGCGAGACAGAGACATCGCCTCGCCGAGTGCCGTTTCCCGCCCCTGATCCGCGGCCGCGGTTCCATGGGTTCGGTCGAAATAGGGCGGATTGGTCAGGACGTGATCGTAGACCATGCCAGCCACCGTGGCGGGCAACGCCCGCACATCCGCCTTGACAACCTGAAGGGCAATGTCGTTCTCGGCAGCGTTCTGCCGGGCAAGGTCGGCATAGTCCTGTTGAAGCTCCACACCGGTCAGGTCCAGACCAGAAACGCGTGCGCCCAGGCACAAGGCAGCCGTGCCCACACCACAGCCGAGATCGAGCACGCGCGCCCCGCCTGTCGCGGGAACGGCGGCACCCAGCAGGACCGGATCGACACCGGCACGGTAGCCACGCGCAGGCTGCCAGATCTGCAAGCGCCCGCCGAGGAATGCGTCGCAGGTCAATGCAGCGTCGTTCATTCCGTCGTCGGGATGCCATTGTCGCGCAGCACGGCGCGCGCACGGAACAGGTCACGATCATGCACCATCATGCGGCGTGGCAGCACGCCGATGGACCCTTCCAGCACGCTCATATGGACGTCCATCGCAAAGCAGTCTATATCCTCGCCTTGGAGGAGCGCCGTCGCAAAGGCGACAACCGTCGGGTCGTTCGTGCGCAGAAGCTCTTTCATGTTCAAACCGTTACGGCACGCCCTGCGGCTTGTCGAGACAGCAAACGGAAGCGTGATGGGCCTCGATACCGCCGCAGTGAAACCGATGGAACGCCTTTCCGCCGCCCTGGCGGGCGACATGGCGCGTGTGAACGCGATGATCCGGGAACGGATGGCGTCCCGGCATGCCCCGCGCATCCCCGAAATCTCGGCGCATCTGATCGAAGCGGGTGGCAAGCGGCTTCGCCCGATGCTCACGCTCGCCACGGCACGGATGTGCGGCTATGACGGGGACCACCACCTGCGGCTCGCGGCGACGGTGGAATTCATTCACACGGCGACGCTGCTGCATGACGACGTGGTGGATGAAAGCGACCGACGGCGGGGTCGGCCCACGGCGAACCTGCTGTGGGACAACAAGTCGTCGGTGCTGGTGGGCGACTACCTGTTCGCGCGGTCTTTTCAACTGATGGTAGAAACCGGCTCGCTGCGGGTGCTGGATATTCTTGCAGACGCGGCGGCCACGATTGCCGAGGGTGAGGTTTTACAACTGTCCGCCGCATCCAACCTGTCGACGACCGAAGAAATCTACCTTCAGGTGGTGCGCGGCAAGACGGCGGCCCTGTTTTCCGCCGCGACCGAGGTGGGCGGCGTGATCGCCGGTGCGCCCGAGGAGCAGGTGCGCGCACTGCATGTTTACGGTGACGGTTTGGGAATCGCGTTCCAGATTGCCGACGACCTGCTGGATTACGGCGGTGCCAGCGACGCGACGGGCAAGAACGTTGGCGACGATTTCCGCGAACGCAAACTGACCCTGCCGGTGATCAAGGCAGTGGCGAAGGCGGATGCCGATGAACGGGCCTTCTGGGTGCGGGTGATCGAAAAGGGGCGCCAGGACGACGGCGATCTGGACCGCGCGCTGGGGATCATGGCGCGGCACGGCGCGATGGATGCTGCGCGTGCCGACGCGCTGGCATGGGCCGCAACGGCGCGGGATGCGTTGACCGCCCTGCCCCCTTCTGACCTGCGGGAGATGCTTTCGGATCTGGCCGATTACGTGGTTGCGCGGATCGCCTGAGGCGCGGTCAGCACCGGCGCGGCCACGCACCACCAGTCGGACCGCGCCTTGCCGATCCACTCCGCGGCGGTAACTGCGGCGTCCGCATCGGCGAAAAGTCCGAAGCAAGTCGCCCCCGATCCCGACATCCGCGACAGCGCGCAGCCATCGGACATGCCGATCAGGTCCAGCACATCACCGATCACCGGAGCCAACGCCAGCGCGGGCGGTTGCAGGTCGTTGCGCTGTTCCCGGAGCCAGTCGAGCGTCCCGTCCACCGCAGGCTGCGGTGCGATGCCGCCCCCATCGCGGCGTTCGAGCCCGCGATAGACCGCGCCCGTATCCACGGCCACGCCCGGATTGACCAGCACCGCCCAGAACGGCGGCAACGGCTCCAGCGGCGCAAGCTGCTCGCCGATCCCCGTCATCCGCAGCGGATAACCTGCAAGGCACGCGGGCAGGTCCGCGCCAAGGCTCAGGACCGACTCCGCATCCGGCAGCGCACGCCCGCCAATTTCCGCCAGCAGCCGCAGGCAGGCCGCTGCGTCGGACGAACCGCCACCGATCCCCGCTGCCGCGGGCAGCCGCTTGGTCAGCCGAAGCGCCGAGGTCACAGGGGGATCGAACAGTGCTGCCGCCCGCAGCACAAGATTCTCAGGCCCGGTCGGCACGCCCGCGGCCAGCGGTCCGTCGATCCGAAGCGTCGTGACCGGGGCCGCGCGCGCCACAAGAATGTCTCCATGGCCGACGAAGACAACGAGGCTGTCGATGAGGTGATAGCCGTCCGCCCGCTGCCCGACGACATGCAATGCAAGGTTGATCTTCGCCGGCGCGAGCGCCTCAACCGTCCCGGGCGACAGCAAGAGGCTCGGCCCCCTCTTCTTCCAGCACGGCGTCGAGCCCGATGTCCAGCTTGCGGCGGATGCGCTCCGCTTCCTCCGGTTCCGGATCGAAGGACAACGCCCGATGCCATTGGAAACGCGCTTCGATCTTGCGCCCCACGGCCCAGAGAACGTCGCCAAGATGGTCGTTGATGATCGGGTCCACGGGCTCCAGTTCGACGGCCCGTTCCATGTGCACGATCGCCTCGTCATAGCGGCCAAGTCTGTAGAGCACCCAGCCGAGACTGTCGGTGATGTAGCCATCGTCGGGTCGCGCCGCGACGGCACGTTCGATCATGTCCAACGCCTCGTCGAGCTTTTCGCCCATCTCCACCAGCGAATAGCCGAGATAGTTCAACACCTGCGGCTGCCCCGGCTCAAGTTCCAGCGCGCGGCGGAAATCGGCCTCGGCCTCGGACCAGCGGTCGGTGCGTTCGAGCGTGATCCCGCGCGAGAAGAACAAGGGCCAGTCCTGTTGCCCGGGCTGAGGTGTCAGTTCGATGGCGCGGTCATAGGCCGGGGTCGCTTCGTCGTGCCGGTCAAGTCCGCGCAGGAGATCGCCAAGCCGGTAATGCACGATCCGTGCATCGGGATAACGGCGGGCCAGCTGGTTCAACGCCTCAACCGCCGCGTCGTCGCGTCCGGCATCGCGCAGGGCCTGCGACCGCCCGATTTCCGCCTGGATATAGGCGGGATGATCCGGCGCGATCGTATCGTAGACATCGGTCGCAAGGTCGAACTGGTCCATGTCTTCAAGCAGCGCCGCCGAAAGCAGCACGGCATCGGAATTCGCCGGGTTCAGGAACGCGGCCAGCCGGGCATAGAGCAGCGCGAAGCCCGGGGCCGCCTCCCCGGTCAGGGCCGCACCCACGGCGTGAAGGACCTCGCCTATCCCTTCGGCCCCGGTGCGCGCCACATCGTAGCTGACCGGCGCACCGGACTCGAGATCCGCCCGAAGCGCCGCGAAGACCGGATCAGGGTTCGGTCCGAACACGTCGTCGATCAGCGCCACCGCATCGTCGCGCCGGTCCAGTTCCGCAAGGATCTGCGCGTGGGCGAGGATCGACCGCGGGGACGCCTGCAACGGACCCGCCGCGCGCCCGGACAGGAGGTCGTCTGCCCCTTCGAAATCGCCCACGGCGGCCAGTGCCAGTGCCTTGTGCACCCGCGCGAAGGATTCGAGACCGGGACGGGCCGCGGCCGCGTCGAAGCCGTCAAGCGCCGCCGTCGCATCGCCGCTGCCGAAAGTGGACCATGCATGGGCAAGGCCATCGACCAGCGCCCCGACGCTTTCGCCATCATCCAGCATCGCGCGGAGGTCTTCAAAGCGTTCTTCGGACGCCAGTTCGACGAGGATCGCCATGTTCGCGATCTGGCTGGTCAGCCCGCCTTCGACCATCCGGCGTGCGACGGGCCATGCGCGCTCGACCATGCCGGAGTTGATGTTGGACGAGATCACGGCCTCCATCAGCGCGGCATTGCCGGGATCAAGCGCAAGCGCCCGCGTGTAGTATTCGGCCGCCTGCACATAATCGCTTTCGAAGCTGGCATGGCGCGCGGCAAGGTATGACCCCGCCGTGCCGAAGGACAGCGCAGGCGTGGCCAGCACGGCGCATAGGGAAACGAGAGCGATGGAGCGGTTCAGGCGCACGCGAAGGGACCTCCGTCAGAGTTCGATGGAATCGTAGCCCCGCATCCCCCCCTTGGCAATGCGCGCCCCCGCGATGGCGCGGACGCAGGCGGATCACATGTTCGGGTAGTTCGGCCCGTCGCCGCCCTGCGGCGTGGTCCAGACGATGTTCTGCGCCGGATCCTTGATATCGCAGGTCTTGCAGTGCACGCAGTTCTGGAAATTGATGACGAAGCGCTGATCGACGCCCCGTTCGCCCACGAATTCATAGACTCCCGCCGGGCAATACCGCGCCGCAAGACCCCCGTATTTCGGGTAGTTGGATTTCACCGGCTCGTCGGGATCACGCAGTTTCAGATGCGCGGGCTGGGATTCCTCGTGGTTCGTCATGGCGAAGCTGACATTTGTCAGCCGGTCGAAGCTGAGCACCCCGTCGGGCTTGGGATAGTCGATCGGACTGTGACGGCTGGTGCGCTGGGTCGCCTCGGCGTCCGTCTTGCCGTGATCCAGCGTGCCCAGCAGCGAAAAACCGAAGCGGTTCGTCCACATGTCGAACCCGCCCAGCGTCAGCGATGCGGTCAGCCCATATTTCGACCACAGCGGCTTGACGTTGCGTACAGGCTTCAGGTCGTCCGCGATGGGGCCACGGCGCAGTTTCTTTTCATAGGCCGCGAGTTCGTCGCCCGACCGACCTTCGGCGATGGCGGCATGGGCGGCCTCGGCCGCCATCTTGCCCGACAACATCGCGTTATGGTTGCCCTTGATGCGCGGCACGTTCACCAGCCCCGCCGAACAGCCCAGAAGCGCGCCGCCGGGGAACACGACCTTGGGGATGGATTGCCAGCCGCCTTCGGAGATCGCCCGCGCGCCATAGGCCACACGCTTGCCGCCCTTGAGCAGTTCGGCAACCATCGGGTGATGCTTGAACCGCTGGAATTCCATGTAGGGGTAGAGATACGGGTTCTCGTAGTTCAGATGGACCACGAAGCCGACATAGACCTGGTTGTTGTCGAGGTGATAGATGAACGACCCGCCGCCCGCGTTTCCGCCCAGCGGCCAGCCCATCGTGTGGGTGACGCTGCCGGGCTTGTGCTTGGCCGGGTCGATCTCCCAGATCTCCTTCATGCCGAGACCGTATTTCTGCGGCGAGCGGCCCGCAGACAGGTCATATTTGGCAATCGCCTCCTTGGACAGCGACCCGCGCACGCCTTCGCCCAGGAACACGTACTTGCCGCGCAGGATCATCCCCGGCTCGTAGCCCGGTCCCGGCGTGCCATCCGGCTGCCGTCCGAATTCGCCAGCGACGACGCCCGACACTGCGCCGTCACCCCCGTAGACCAGTTCGGAACAGGACATACCGGGAAAGATCTCGACGCCGAGTTCCTCGGCCTGCTCGGCCATCCAGCGGCAGACATTGCCCATGGACACAATGTAATTGCCATGGTTGCGCATGAAGGGCGGCATTGGCCAGTTGGGGATGCGCAGCCTGCCCGCTTCGCCGATCAGGTAGAAATTGTCCTCGGTCACGGGCACGTCGACGGGCGCGCCACGGTCGCGCCAGTCCGGCATCAGCGCATCCAGCCCGCAAGGGTCGAGCACCGCACCCGACAGGATATGCGCGCCGACCTCTGACCCTTTTTCAAGAACGACGACCGACAGATCGGCATCAAGCTGCTTCAGACGGATCGCGGCGGACAGGCCCGCAGGCCCCGCCCCCACGATCACGACATCATAGGCCATCTCTTCGCGCGCGATCTCGGTCATTACCTGTCCTTGTTCCGGGGGACCGCAGCCCGTGGGCCCGGCCCGTCAACTGGGTCACGTGTGGTTATCGGGTGAAATCCCCACAGGTCAATTCAAACGTGGCGGCGTTCCGCTGCGATGCCTCGTCAACCGGACCATCCGGCGGGCCGTTGCCCGCGGTCCGGCGTAGCCCCTTGCAATCGGGCCTTGCTTTTGGTGATGTCGCAAGACACCGGGTGTGGCAATCACGTCGCTGCACCGCAGCCACGCAGCCAGGACAACGAGACGTATGGAAAAGATCCCCCTGACCCGCGCGGGCTTCGCTGCGCTGGACGAAGAACTCAAGAAGCTCAAGTCCGTGGAACGCCCCGCCGTCATCCGCGCCATCGCCGAGGCGCGCGAGCATGGCGACCTGTCCGAGAATGCCGAATACCACGCCGCCCGCGAAAAGCAGAGCTTCATCGAGGGCCGGATCAAGGAGGTCGAATCGATCCTCGGCCGGTCCGAGGTCATCGATCCGTCGAAATTCACCGGCAGCGTCAAGTTCGGCGCGACCGTGACGCTGGTGGACGAAGACACGGACGAGGAGAAGACCTACCAGATCGTGGGGGAGCCCGAGGCCGACATCGAGAAGGGCAAGCTGAACGTCAAATCGCCCCTGGCCCGCGCGCTGATCGGCAAGGACGAGGGCGACAGCGTCGAGGTGCGGACACCCGGCGGGCAGCGCAGCTACGAGATCCTGCGCATCGCCTATCGCTGACCGGTCTGCGGCGCGATCCGTGGCACGACAAGCCCCACCCGACCGTTTTCCCGCACCACAGAGCGGATCGCGCAGGCGCGTGATCTCCACCGGTGCCGGAGTCGCTATCGCGTGGGCTGTGCTCTATACGCTGGCACTTTGGCCTGCGGGTGCGGGCGTGGCCGGTCTTGTCGCGGGGGTTGTGCCGATTGCAATGATCGGCGTGGCGACTGTCGTCGCACTGTCCCTGCAAGATCTCCGGGTGGAGGCCGCCGCACTGCGTCTTGAACGCGACCGCTTGCGCAACGCGCTGGACGCCTCGTCCGGCAGCCCGGAACACGGCGCAGCCGCGCACAAGGGCACGCCCGCGACGGCCCGGCCTGAAGGCACGATTGCCCCGGCGGCGCAGCCCACACCCGAACCCGCACCCGCAGGGGCGACGGCACGATCCCTCCAGGGTGCCCTGCCGCTTGGCGCGGAGCCCCCCGCGCCGCTGACCCTGCCGGACCTGATCCGAGCGCTGCACTTCCCCGAGACGCCGGACGACCGTGCCGGGCTGCGCGCCATGCAGCGTGCGCTGCGCGATCACAAGGCGCGGCTGGTGGTGCAGGCGGCGCAGGATATGCTCACGCTCCTGTCGCAGGATGGGCTCTACATGGACGACCTTGACCATGACCGGGCGCCGCCCGCGTTGTGGCGGCGCTTCGCGGCGGGGGACCGGAAGGCCGAGGTGATGGCGGTCGGCGGCATCCGCGATCCACAGGCGCTTGCGCGTTGCCGCGCGCGGCTGCGCGACAACACGGTGTGGCGCGACACGGCACACCATTTCCTGCGCCGTTTCGACCAGATGCTGGGCGCGCTCGTGCCCGATCTCGACGACGCGGGAATAGAGGCATTGTCGGAAACCCGCAGCGGACGCGCCTTCATGCTTGTCGGCCGCGCGGCCGAGGTCTTCGGCCCCGACCCGGCGCAGCCCGCGGGGCAGGCCGGCGGAACCGCGCCGGCCCCTTGAACCGGTCCTGACCGGGCTATCCCGCCAACAGCGCCCGCGCCGCATCCCGCGCCGCATCCGTGATCTGATCGCCCGCGAGCATCCGTGCGATCTCGTCCACCCGGTCGGCACGCGACAGGGGCACGACGCGCGACAGGGTCATCCCGTCCGTCACCGCCTTTTCGACGCGCCAGTGATGGGCGCCAAGGGCTGCGACCTGCGGCGAATGGGTGACGACCAGCACCTGCCCGCCCGGCGCCTGCCCGAGGGCCGCCAGCCGCCGCCCCACCGCGTCCGCCGTGGCCCCGCCCACGCCGCGGTCGATCTCGTCGAAGATAAGGGTCAGCCCGGCCGTATCCGCCGTCAGACAGACCTTCAGCGCCAGCAGGAAGCGCGACAACTCGCCCCCCGATGCGATCCGGTCAAGCGCCCCGGCAGGCGCGCCGGGATTGGTGGCCACGCGGAAGCTGACCGCGTCGCGCCCCAGCGGGCCAGGCGGTCCGTCGGCGATAACGGTGGTGAAGACCGCACGCTCCATCTTCAGCGGCCCCAGTTCCGCCGCCATCGCCGCATCCAATCGCAGGCCCGCGTCGCGCCGCGACGCGGTCAGGGCGCTTGCGGCGGTATCGTATTCCGCTTCGGCCCGCACGACCTCGGCGGCAAGCCGGGCCAGTTCCGCCTCGCCGCGCTCAAGGCTTGACAGGCGCGCGCGCAGCCGGTCCGCCAGACCGGACAGGTCGTCGGGAAGCACGTCATGCTTCCGCGCCAGTGCCCGCAGGGCAAAAAGACGTTCCTCGGTCCGTTCCAGCTCCAGCGGGTCGAAATCGAGGTTCTCAAGCACCTGGGCCACGCCCGACTGCGCCTCGGACAATTCGGTCATGGCGCGGTCGAGTGCGGCCAATGCCGGATCGAGCATTCCGTCAAGAGGCCCCGCGGCCCCGTCGAGCCAGCGCAGCGCCGTGCCGAGCATCGCCTCCGCCCCGTCGCCGCCCATGGCCTGCGCGGCCTGCGCCACGTCCTGTCGCACGCGATCCGCGGCCTGCATCGCGCGGCGGCGCGCATCCAGCGCAGCATCCTCCCCCGGTTCCGGGGCCAGATCGTCCAGCTCGGCCACGGCATGCCGCAGGAAATCCTCCTCCGCCTGCGCCGCCGCCAACTGGTCCCGCGCAACCGTCTCCGCCCGCCGCGCGGCTGCCAGCGCGCGCCATGCCCCGCGCAGCTCCGCCAGAAGGGCATCGTGCCCCGCGAATGCATCCAGCAGCGTGCCATGGCCCTTGGGGTCGAGAAGCCCACGGTCGTCATGTTGCCCGTGCAATTCGACAAGGCAGTCCGACAGCCGCCGCAGTACATCACCCGACACGCGCCGGTCATTGACATGGGCGGTCTTGCGCCCGTCGGGCGTGTTCACCCGCCGGATCACCAACTCGTCGCTCTCGGGCAGGTCGGCCTCGGCCAGAACAGACCGCGCGGGATGACCAGCGGGCAGGTCGAACCATGCCGCCACCTCCCCCCGTGCCGCGCCAGCGCGCACAAGGTCCGCGCGCCCGCGCCAGCCCAGCACGAAGCCCAGACTGTCGAGCAGGATCGACTTGCCCGCACCGGTTTCACCGGTCAGCACATTGAGGCCCGGCTGGAATTCGATCTCCAGCCGGTCGATGATAAGCACGTCACGAATGTCGAGACCGCGCAGCATGGGCGTGACTCAGGCCGTGCCGGTGGGGTTCACAACCACCGGCCCTGCACCGACTGGCGCCAGATGCCGCGCAGCCAGCCCTGCCCGGCCGGTTCCAGCAACAGCCCTTCGCCTGTCAGAAGGGTGAAGCTGTCCTGATACCATTCGGTTCCCTGGTAGTTGTAGCCGAGAACCGCGCCGGCCGTCTGTGCCTCGTCCGTCAGCCCCATCGCCAGATACGCCTCCACCAGCCGGTGCAGCGCTTCGGGCGTATGGGACGTCGTCTGGAAATCCTCGACCACGACGCGGAAACGGTTCACGGCCGCCGCGTAATGCCCCCGCTTGAGGTAGAAGCGCCCGATTTCCATCTCCTTGCCAGCAAGGTGATCGAAGGCCAGATCGAATTTCAGGATCGCCGCGCGCGCGTACTCGCTGTCGGGATAGCGCTCGATCACGCCGCGCAGCGCTTGCAGGGCCTGGAAGGTCACGCCCTGGTCGCGCCCGACCTCTCCGATCTGGTCATAATAGGTCAGCGCCAGCAGGTACTGGGCATAAGCCGCGTCCTCGTCCGCCGGGTAGAAGTCGATGAATCGCTGCGCAGCGGCGCGGGCATCTTCGTATTGCCGGTCACGGTGCAGCGCGAAAGCCTGCATGATGAGCGCGCGCTTGGCCCATTCGGAATAGGGGTAAAGCCGTTCGACTTCGGAAAAATATCGGGCGGACTCGTCAAGGTTGCCCGACTCCAACTCGAACTCGGCCCGGTCGAAGATTTCCTTGGGGGTGAAATTCTCAAGCGGCGGGCCGTCATCTTGCGCGCAGCCTGCCAGAAACAGACCGAATGCCAGCGGCAGAAGCAGACGCGCCCTGCGGCGGGTGGCAGACGGATGGGACGTGACCAAGCTGAGGCTCCTTCGGCAGACGCGACGGAGTTACCACGAAAGAAGAAGCGGGAAAAAGCCCCGAGCGGCGCTTGGCCGGGGAAAACTGCGATGGCCCGCTCAGCGCCCTCAGGCGGACAGCGCGAGGTCCATCGGACGCACGCCCATGCCGGGTAACGCCCGTGCCATGGCCGTGTCGCAGGTCACCCATTCGAAATTCGCAGGATCGGCGAATACGGCCCGCAGCAGACGGTTGGTCAGCGCGTGACCGGCCCGGATACCCGTGTAGCGGCCCAGGATCGGCCCGCCCGCCAGCGCCAGATCGCCAAGCGCGTCGAGCATCTTGTGCCGCACCGGTTCGTCCGTGTGGCGCAAACCGCCGGGGCTGAGCACCGTATCGGCGTCGAAAACCACGGCATTGTGATATGTCCCGCCGAGCGCCAGGCCCTTCGCGCGCATCGCATCCACGTCGGACTGGCGGCAGAAGGTACGGCTGTCGCACAGTTCGCGCACGAAGGTGCCGTTGCGCATGTTCAGCGACAGCGACTGGTGGCCGATCGCGGCTTCCGCGAAATCGATATGAAAATCGATGAAGAACCCGTCCGCGGGTTCCAGCCGCGCGACGGCGTCGCCGTGGCGGACTTCAACGGTCTTCTTGATCTTGAGCATGCGGCAATCGGCGGATTGCGGCATGACCCCGGCCATGACCAGCTTGCGCACGAAGGGTGCGGCACTGCCGTCAAGGATCGGCACTTCCGGACCGTCAAGCTCGATCCGGGCATTCGTGATCCCAAGACCCGCAAGCGCCGCCATCAGGTGTTCGATGGTGGACACCATCGTTCCCGCGTCATTGACCAGCCGTGTGCACAGCGGCGTGCCATCCACGAGATCCCAGCGCGCCGGCAGGACGGCGGCCTCACCGGCCAGGTCGGTGCGGTGAAAGACGATACCATGTCCGACCGGGGCCGGCACGACGCTCATTCGCACAAGCCGACCGGTGTGCAGACCTGCACCCGTGAACTGCACCGTCTTGGCGATGGTCGTTTCCATGTCCCGAAGCCCCACATACCATGCGCCATTTTCAGCGCGTTGTTGCTCAGCGTTCAGTTAAGGAGCGCCCCGCGACAACGCAATTCAATCAATATGACGGGCTGAAACAGTTAACTTCCACGTTCGGCGGGATTTCGCTCATGCAGCATGGACGGGGGGCAAGTGCCTGTCGGAAAACGAAAAAGGCCGGGGTTATCCCGGCCTTTCGCATGGCATGACGTGATCGTTCAGTTGACCTGGCGTCGCAGGAAGGCAGGGATCTCGATCCGGTCGAGATCCGCTTCATCCTCGGGGTTGTCCTGCGGCAGGCTCTGCATCGGGGGCGGCGTCCGGCCCGACTGGGCGCGCGGGTCCTGCCCGCCGGTCATCCGGTTGATGAGGGAGTTGATGCCGAACCGGGCCTTGTCGCCACCAGCCGCACCGGATGCCGGGGCTGCGGGCCGCGCGGCCTGCCCTTCGGGCACCTTGCGCACAGCGGCCTCGAGCCGCCGGATGGTCTCGGGCGACGGCGTACCGGGCGACGGCGTGCCGGGCGCCTGCGGAACATAGGCGGGCGGCGGCAGTCCGTCATCCTGCGCGATCTTTTGCGGCGTGACGGCGGGCTGCGCGTCAAGATCGCGGAACAGCGTCGGCTCGGCTGCGGGATCCTGCGCCGGGTCCGACACGGTCACGCGGGCAGCGAGCGGCTCGGCCACCGGGGCGGTTTGGGGCGCAGCCGGCGCCGCGGGCTCCCCAGCCTGCGCGGCCTTTTCCGCCTCGACCGATACGGTGCTAGTCAACGGCTCTGCGATCCGGCGGCGCGGCACCGGTTGATCCTCGGTCTTCTGCGCCGCGTCGATGCCCGTGGCGACCACCGATACCCGCATAACGCCGTTCATGTCCGGATCCAGCGTCGAGCCGACGATGATGTTCGCGTCCGCGTCCACTTCCTCGCGGATGCGGTTGGCAGCCTCGTCCAGCTCGAACAGCGTCAGATCGTAGCCACCCGTGATGTTGATGAGAACGCCGCGCGCGCCCTTCAGGCTGATCTCGTCCAGTAGCGGGTTCGCGATGGCCTTTTCGGCGGCCTGGATGGCGCGATGTTCGCCCTCGGCCTCGCCGGTGCCCATCATGGCCTTGCCCATCTCGTCCATCACCGCGCGCACGTCGGCGAAGTCGAGGTTGATGAGACCGGGGCGCACCATAAGGTCGGTCACCCCCTTCACGCCTTGGTAGAGCACGTCGTCGGCCATCGAGAACGCCTCGGTAAAGGTCGTCTTCTCGTTGGCGAGCCGGAACAGGTTCTGGTTGGGGATGATGATGAGCGTATCGACGACCTTCTGGAGCGCCTCGACGCCCTCCTCGGCCTTGCGCATCCGCTTGGCGCCTTCGAACTGGAACGGCTTGGTGACGACCCCCACGGTCAGCACGCCCAGTTCGCGCGCAGCCTGCGCGATGATCGGCGCCGCACCCGTGCCCGTGCCGCCGCCCATGCCCGCGGTGATGAAGCACATGTGGCTGCCGACAAGGTGATCAACGATCTGCTCGATCGATTCCTCTGCCGCCGCCGCGCCCACCTGCGGCCGCGCCCCGGCCCCGAGTCCCTCGGTCACCTTCAGGCCCATCTGCACCTTGGCGGGCGAGCGGTTCTGCGTCAGGGCCTGCGCGTCGGTGTTCGCCACAACGAAATCGACGCCATCGAGCTGCTTCTCGATCATGTTGTTGACGGCGTTGCCGCCAGCGCCGCCGACACCGAACACGGTGATCTTCGGGCGCAGGTCATCCTGCTCGGGAACGGTAAGGTTCAATGCCATGTCTGATCCGCCTGTCATCTGGATGCGAACTTTGCGCTCGCGCTGCTCATTACCGTTACTCTACGCAAGCCTGCCGCGCCGGTCACGTCAAAATCGCGGCCTTCAGTACAAAAAGCGGCAGATCCGGGGCTGTCCGCGCGTCAGGCTACCAGTTCTCGCGGAACCACTTGAACGCACGACGCAGGGACCGGGCCGGATAACGGTGCCGCCCGAGGTCGAAATCCCAGCACTCGTCCTGCGGATGGGCGGCGAACAGCGCCAAGCCCACGGCGGCCGAAAACGCGGGCCCGGTCGCGGCTTGCGGCAGGCCCTGCACCCGCAGCGGACGGCCCAGCCGCACCTGCTGCCCGAGGATACGCGCGGCAAGTCCCGCAAGCCCCGGCACCTGGCTACCTCCGCCGGTCAGCACGATCTTCTGGCTGGGCAGGTCGTCGAATCCGGCGGCCTCCAGCCGCGCACGGACCTCTTCGAGGATCTCCTCCACCCGCGGGCGCATGATGCCGATCAACTCGCTGCGCGAGATCTCGCGCCGGTCGTGTTCCCAGTCGCCGGTTTCGGCCGTCAGCGCGATCATGTCCCGGTCATCGCGCCCGGTCGCCATCAGCCCGCCATGGAGCGTCTTGATCCGTTCCGCCAGCGTCAGCGGAATGCCCAGCCCCTTGGAAATATCCTGCGTCACATGCACGCCGCCGATCCGCACCGTGTCGGCATAGATCATGTGCCCGCGCAAAAAGATGGACAGCCCCGTGGTGCCCGCGCCCATGTCGATGCAGGCCGCGCCGATCTTCTGCTCGTCTTCGACCATGGCCGACACGCCCGCCGCATAGGCCGACGATGCCAGCCCCGCGAGTTCAAGGTCGGAACGCCGGATGCAGTGCAGGATGTTCTGCACCACGGACTGATCCACCGACACCATGTGCATGTCGGCGGTCAGCGCGTTGCCCACCTGCCCGCGCGGATCCGATAACCCGCTGCGGTAATCCAGCGCGAAGTTCACCGGCTGGGCGTGCAGCACCGTGCGCCCCGGCCCGATATCGGGCGTGTCGCAACTGGCCAGCACCGCGGCCACGTCGGCCTCCGTCACCTCGCGCCCGCCAAGGTCGATTTCGCCCGTCAGGCCATAGGATCGCGGCGCCGCCCCGGAAAAGCTGACGATGGCGTGGTCGATGCGTTCCTGCGCCATCTTCTGGGCGGCCTGAACCACCGTGCGCACTGCGCGCTCGGTTTCCTGCATCACCTCGATCTCGCCGTGGCGCATTCCGCGCGCGCGGGTGGTCGCGGCCCCGATCACCCGGAACTGCGCCTGCCCCGCCATCGACCCCACGCCTTCGGCCGCGGGCATCGCGTCGCCGTCGAACCGCAGCACAAGGCAGGTGACCTTGGATGTCCCCAGGTCCACGATCCCCACCAGCCCGCGCTGCATGGCCGCCCGCCGCATCTGGCGCATCGCCCGCTGGGTTTCGAAAAGCTCGATCATCGCTGCCTCAATCCTTCGGTAAACGCCCGTGTCGTTACGAGATATTCCACCGCGTCCGGCCCCAGCCGCAGGGTCGGTCGCGCGGGATTGCGCAGGTCCACCATGCGGATATCCCGCGCCAGCAGGTCCATCGCGGCATCCATGCCCAGCACCCGCTCCAGCGCCGCGCGCGCGCCCGTTTCCGGCAACTGGATCACGGGCCCGTCGCGCAGCACCACGTCCCAGCGCCGCGCCCCCTGCCGGGTCAGGCCGACGACGCGATCACCCAGCGGCGCGGCGGCATCCATCAGGGCCAGTGCCTCGGGTACGGCCCGGTCTGCCCCGGTCCCGGTGACGAGCGGCAGGTCCGCGCGCCCGTCGCGCCGGTCGATGAAGGCAACGCGGTGGCCGGTTCCGTCTAGCAACTCCAGCCCCGAAACCCGTCGCCAGACCACCGCGGGTTCGCGCTGGGTCACGTCCACCCGCAGCGCGCCGCCCAGTTCCAGCGCCACGGCCACGTCAGCCACCGCGTCCAGCCGCACGAGATCGGCCCGGATCGCCTCGGGATCGAGATCGAACCAGCTCACCGGGAAATCGAGGTCGAGCCGGTCGCGGATCGCATCGGCCAGCACGGGCGAAGCCCCGGTCACCGCCATCTGCTTTACTTGAAATTCGGGTCGTGCCTCGATCGACGCACGCAGGCCTTCGGCCCAGCCGGTCAACCGCTCGACCTGCGCGGGGTGCGTCCCCCACACCGCCAGCGCAGCCACGGTCAGCCCGACCGGCAGCACCTGCTTGACGAGCCGACGCACCAACGGCGACAGCCAGAGCCGGTTGAGCCTGTAGGCCAGCCGGCTCGGCGCCGGGTCGGGCCGGGGCGTTTCCGCCCTGTGGCGGGTCCGGATCAGCGCCCGCATGACGCATCCTCCACCAGCCAACGGCACAGGGTCGGGAAGTCGATGCCGCAGGCCCGTGCCTGTTCGGGGCTCAGCGAGGTGGGTGTCATGCCCGGCTGGGTATTCGTTTCCAGCAGCACCAGCCCGTCCACGCCGCGCCCTTCGTCCCAGCGGTAATCGGTGCGGCTCATACCCCGGCATCCCAGCGCGTCATGCGCGCGGATCGCCATATCCATGCAGGCGTCGAACACCGGCGCAGGGATGTCGGCGGGCACCACGTGGCGCGATCCCCCGGGGGTGTATTTCGCGGCATAGTCGTACCAGCCCTCGGTCACGATATCGGTGACGGTCAGCGCCCGGGCCGCCGCGCCGCCCACGCCCGCGCCAAGCACCGTCACCGTCAGTTCGCGCCCCGGCGCAAAGCGTTCGACCATCACAATGTCCGGCATCTCGGGACCAAGCGCGGGCGGCGCGTTGCTGGCGTGGTGCACGATGTAGACGCCGACCGACGAGCCTTCGTTGTTGGGCTTGACCACGTAGGGCGGGTCCATAGGGTGCGCTTCGGCAATCGTCGCGGCGGCCACGATCCGGCTGTCCACCACCGGCAGTCCCGCATCGCGATAGACCTGCTTGGTGCGCTGCTTGTCCATGGCGAGCGCCGAGGCCAGCACCCCGGAATGTGTGTAAGGCAGGCCCAGCCATTCCAGCAGACCCTGCACGATCCCGTCCTCGCCCCAGCGGCCATGGAGCGCGTTGAACACCGCATCCGGTTTCGCGTCGGCCAGTCGCGCGGGCAGGTCGGCCTTCGCGTCGATTTCTGCCACGTCGAATCCAGCCGCGCGCAGCGCCGCGGCGCATTCGCGCCCGGACGACAGCGACACCTCGCGTTCCGCGGAGGGGCCGCCCATGAGGACGGCAACCCGCTGGGCCGTTGACTGGGACACGTTGGTCCGCCTGTATTCGTGGGGCCAATGGCCCGGTGACTGCTCTTGTGCCCCCGGTTTTCCGGGTGGCGATCTTGTGCTACGTCGAGTCCCGATTACGGGGTCGGATCACCGACGCGCATGATTTCCCATTCTAGACCTATCCCGCTGGACTCCAAAACCCTTTTTCGCACCTGCTCGCCCAGTCCTTCGAGATCGGCGGCGGTGGCGTTGCCGGTGTTGATCAGGAAATTGGCATGTTTTTCAGACATCTGGGCGCCGCCGAGGCGGGCACCTTTCATGCCGGCGTCTTCGATCAGTTTCCAGGCCTTCAGGTCGTGGGCATCGTCGGCGCGACCGGTGGAGGACGCGCCGGAGGGGTTGCGGAAGGTCGATCCGGCGGAGCGGTCGCGGGTCGGCTGGGTCGCGTCGCGCCGGGCGATCTGGTCTTGCATCGCGTTTTCAAGGGCTTGGCTGTCACCGTGCGGGGCCGTGAACGTGGCTTGCGTGATGATCCAGCCGTCGGGCAGGTCGCTGTGGCGGTAGCCGAGGTGCAGGTCGGCGGCGGTCAGGATGTGGATTTTCCCTTCGCGATCAACGGCTTGCACTTCGACAAGATGATCGGCGACGTAGCGCCCGTAGCAGCCCGCGTTCATCCGCACGGCCCCGCCGATGGCGCCGGGAATGGTGCGCAGGAAGGTCAGGTCGCGCCCCGCTTCGGCCGCGCGTTTCGCCACCTGCGCATCGAGCGCGGCGGCTCCGGCGATCACCCTATCCCCTTGGATTTCAACGGTATTGAAGCCGCGCCCGAGCCGGATCACCAGCCCACGGATGCCCCCGTCGCGCACGATCAGGTTCGACCCGACACCCAGCGGGAACAGCGGAATATCGGGCGGCGTGGCGGCCATGAGGGCCTGCAAGTCGGGCAGGCTGCGGGGCTGTTCCAGCCGGTCCGCAGGCCCGCCGACGCGCAGCCAAGTGAGGTCGGACAGGGGCCGGGAGGGCGTCATGGCAGCATATGAATCCCATATGAATTGCATATGACTCTCATATGACTCTCGTCGGACCTTCACCACCCCCACGGCGCACAGGTGGCGCGGGGTCAGGCGCCTGCGGAGGCTTGTTCGAGGGACGGTTCAAACGGCGTGCGCGCAGAGCGCCGGTGAGGAGCGCCCGGACATCGCTCCGGTGGAGCGATTTCAGCGCAGGACGGGCGGCAGCCCCGGAGGAGGTCTGATCACCCCCACCCCTGCGCGCAGCAGGAGGGCAGCGCCCGACCCCGGGGGCGCAGGCCGTCTTGCAAACCGTCCAGTGGACGGTTTGAGGCCGGAGCGGGCGGCAGCCCCGGGCGCAGTAGCGCCCGCCCTGGGGGCGGGTCGGGCGCTGCCCGGGAGGCTTTGGCCTCCCGGGCGGATGGATGACTGGGGTTAGGCTACATGGCACTACGGGGCCCCGGCGCGGGGCCGGGTCGTCGTCGGACAGGGTGGAGAGCGGCTGGGCCGAATGGCGGACAGGAAAAAGGGCCGGTGGACCGGCCCTGTTTTCTGTCATGTCGGGTGGGGTCAGCGGAAGCGGGACATGGCCTTTTCGACCGAGTCCTGCATGCTTTTCCACGCGGCCTCGAACCCCGATTGCATGTCCTTCCACGATTCCTCGGAGGCGGTGCGCATCTCGCGCAGCTTTTCCTCGGCCTTGTCGCGGTTGGACTTCATCTCGGCGATCTGGTCCTCGTATTGCTTCTGCGCGTCGGCATTGGCTTCGCGCGCCTTCGCCTGCAGCTTGTCGATCTCGGCGTTCCACTTGTCGAGCTGGGCTTTCGCCTTTTCGATATAGATGTCGCGGTCGGACATGCGGTGTCCTCCTGTCGTGTCGTTGGGCGCACGCCTTGCGGCGGCGCGGGGCCGGTGCGTCCCGGCTGCGTCGAACATAGCACGTAAGAACGATCCGGCGGGATGCAACCGCTGCGCGGGTCAGGCGCGTTCGAGCCGCGCGGGCAGGGCATTGGCCCAGGCGCTGATGGTGCCCGCGCCGAGGCAGACGACGATGTCGCCGGGGCGGGCCTGTTCGCGCACGAGCCGTTCGAGATCGTCCTCGGACACGACGGCGCGGGCGTGGCGGTGGCCGTGGGCGATGAGGCCGGCGACGAGACCTTCGCGGGTGGCGCCGTCGATCGGGTCCTCGCCCGCGCCGAAGACCTCGGCGATGCCCACCACGTCGGCGTCGTTGAAGCAGGTGCAGAAGTCGTCGAAGAGGCTGTGCAGGCGGGAGTAGCGGTGCGGCTGGTGCACGGCGATGACGCGGCCGGTGCTGGCCTGCCGGGCGGCGCGCAGGACGGCGGCGATTTCCACGGGGTGGTGGCCGTAGTCGTCGATGACGGTGACGCCGTTCACCTCGCCCACCTTGGTGAAGCGGCGGTTGACGCCCTTGAAGCCGGCGAGCGCGTCGCGGATCTGGTCGCGTTTCATGCCGAGATGGCGGGCGACTGCCACGGCGGCGAGCGCGTTGGAGACGTTGTGATCGCCGGGCATGGGCAGGGTGCAGCCTTCGATGACCGTGTCCTCGTAGGCGAGGCGGATGTCGAAATGGGCCACGCCGCGGTCGTAGCGCAGGTTGATGGCGCGCACGTCGGCCTGCGCGTTGAAGCCGTAGGTGCGCACGCGGCGGTCGGTGACGCGGCCCATGAGCGCCTGCACCTCGGCATGGTCGGTGCACAGGACGGCGAGGCCGTAGAAGGGGATGCGGGAGACGAAGTCGTAGAAGCCGTCGCGCAGGCGGTCGAAATCGCCCCAGTGTTCCATGTGTTCGGGGTCGATGTTCGTGACGATGGCGATGGTGGCGGGGAGACGGTTGAAGGATCCGTCGCTTTCGTCCGCCTCGACCACCATCCATTCGCCCTGCCCCATGCGCGCGTTGGAGCCGTAGGCGTGGATGACGCCGCCATTGATGACGGTGGGGTCGATCCCGCCCGCATCCAGCAGCGTGGCGACCATGGTGGTGGTCGTGGTCTTGCCGTGGGTGCCCGCGATGGCGACGTTGGATTTGAGGCGCATGAGCTCGGCGAGCATTTCCGCGCGGCGCACGACGGGCAGGCCGCGGCGGCGGGCCTCGTCCAGTTCCGGGTTGCCGGGCTTGATGGCCGACGAGATCACGACGACCTCGGCCTCCGCGAGGTTCTCGGCGGCCTGGCCGGTGAAGATCTTCGCGCCCAGCCCGGCGAGCCGGTCGGTGATCTTGGACGCCTTCAGGTCGGAGCCTTGCACCTGGTAGCCGTGGTTGAGCAGCACCTCGGCGATGCCGGACATGCCGATGCCGCCGATGCCGACGAAATGGATGGCGCCCAGTTCGAGGGGCAGTTTCGTTGCCGCGTTCATCCGTGCTTCCCAGTGTTTCATCTGCCTGTCCGTGCCTGCCGTTGTTATGGATTTGCGAGCCGTTCCACCAGTGCGGCCAGCCGTTCGGCCGCGTCTGGACGACCCGCGTCGCGCGCGCCAGCCGCCATGCGCGAGCCTGCGTCGGGGTGTTGCAGAACCGACGCGATGTGCCCTGCCAGATCGGCGGGATTCAGCCGGCTTTCGGGGATGACGATGGCCGCGTCGGCCTCGGCCAGCCCGCGCGCGTTGGCCGTCTGGTGATCGCCTGTGGCCGCGGCGAAGGGGATCAGGATCGACGGGCGCCCGATGACCGAGATGTCCGCGACCGAGGATGCGCCTGCGCGTGAGATCACCAGCTGCGCCTCGGCCATGCGGGCGGGCAGGTCGGTGAAGAAGGGCTGAACGTCGGCGTCGATGCCGTGGTCGGCATAGGTGGCGCGCACGCGGGCCTCGTCCTCGCCGCGGGCCTGGTGCGACACGCGCAGGCGGGTGCGCACGGCTTCGGGTAGCGCCGCGACTGCGTCGGGCACCATGTCCGACAGGATGCGCGCGCCCTGGCTGCCGCCGATCACCAGCAGGCTCAGGGGATAGTCGCCCGGCGGAATATAGGGCGCCGCGACGCGTGCCAGCACGGCGGCGCGCACCGGGTTGCCCGTGACCTCGTGCGCCGTGCCGGGGGGCAACGCGGTGGGCCATGTCCCGCAGGCGACGGTATGGACGCGCCGGGCGAAGGCAGTGTTGACCCGGCCCAGCACACCGTTCTGTTCGTGGATCATGCGCGGCAGGCGCAGCGCCCAGGCCGCCGACAGGGCCGGGATGGACGGGTAGCCGCCGAAACCCACCACCATGGCGGGCCGGTCGCGCAGCATGGCGGCCATGGCCGACAGCACCCCGGCACCGATCCGCAGCGGCACGGCGGCGCGGGCAAGCGCCCCGCCCCGCGCGAAGGTGGCCGATGCGACCCGATCGATGTCCACCGCGTCCGGAAAGCCGCCCGCGTAGCGCGCGCCGCGATCGTCGGTGGACAATTTCACCCGCCAGCCGCGGGCCAGCATGACCTCGGCCAGCGCCTGCGCGGGGAACATGTGCCCGCCCGTGCCGCCCGCCGCCATGACCAGAAGCCGCGCCACGCCGGTCAGCCGCCCCGCCGGCGCAGCAGATCCTCGATCCGGCCCTGCGGGCGGGTCCGGGTCAGCGCCAGCAGCATCCCCACGGTGATCCCCGCCGCGATCACGGAACTGCCGCCATAGGACACGAAGGGCAGCGTCATCCCCTTCGTCGGCAGCAGGCGCGCGGCCACGCCCACGTTGATCATCGCCTGCATCCCCAGCACCGAGGCAAGCCCCGCGCCCGCGTAGCGCACGAAGGGATCGCGTTCGCGCAACAGCCGCGCAAGCGCCCGGAGCACGACGATGGCGTAGAGCACGACAACCAGCAGCACGAGCACGAGCCCGTATTCCTCGGCCGCGACGGCGATGATGAAATCGGTATGGGCGTCGGGGAGGTAGGATTTCACCTCCCCCTCGCCCACGCCGACGCCGAAGATGCCGCCCTCGCGGATGGCGTTGGCGGCATAGCCGATCTGGGTGTTGGGGTCGATGTCAGTGGCCAGGTAACCGTCGATCCGGCGCTGCACGTGTTCCGACGCGTTATAGGCGAAGACCCCCCCGGCCACGACCGCCCCCGCGATGCCGATCAGCAAGAGCCACGGGGCCCCGGCGATGAAATACATCACCCCCCAGCCGAAGAGGATCAGGCTCGCCTGTCCGTAATCGGGTTGCAGCACGAGGATCGCGACCAGCCCGAGCGTCACGCAGAAGGATATCAGCCGCCCCGGCGGGCCATCCAGATCCTGCGATGCCGCCATCAGCCAGGCGGCGAGGATCACGAAGGCGGGTTTCAGGAACTCGGACGGCTGAAAGGACCCGAAGCCGAGCGAATACCAGCGCACCGCGCCCTTGCCGAAATTGGTGCCGAAGACGGGCAGCAGGCAGAGGGCGATGAAGACCAGCACGAAGGCCAGCACGCCGAAGCGCCGCACCTGCCGCGGCGTGAGCATGGAACAGCCCAGCAGCACGACGAAGGCCATCGCGCCGAAGATCGCCTGTTTCTGGACATAGAAGAAGGGCGGCAGCCCGTTGCGGTCGGCCAGCGGAGGCGAGGCGGCAAAGCCCAGGAGCAGCCCGATCCCGAACAGCGCGCAGACGCACAGAAGCGTCCAGCGGTCGATGGTGCGCCACCATTTGGGAAGAAGCGGTTCGCCCACGGAAACCGGGGCGGCGCCATGGACCATTTCCGTCATGCGCGTGTGCCTGTTTATCTGGCCCGCGCGTTCGCGGGCGCGGGGTGTCCTGTGCTCGTCGTCTCATGCGGTGCCCGTGTAATCCTGGCATCCCACTGAAAGGCTACCGCAAAGCGGCGCGCCACGCCAGAGAAAGGGCACGTGGGGCGGCAGAAGGCGCCGCAGCCTGTGCGGCGCGGCGGTGCGCCCGGTTCATTGCCCTGTGGCGGACGGGCCTGCGCCGCGTCGCGCAGGAGCTATGATTGCGCCGCATCGAGCGCGGCGACCGCCGCGATGAACGCCTCCCCCCGCTTCTCGAAATCGGGGAACTGGTCGAAACTGGCGGCGGCGGGGGCCAGCAGCACGGTGTCGCCCGGTTCGGCCTCGGCGGAGGCCAGTGCCACGGCGCGCTCCAGCGTGTCGCACAGGGCGTGGGGCACGTCGCCCAGTTGCAGCGCGAAATCCCGTGCCGAATGGCCGATGAGATAGGCCTTCACCACATTGTCCAGATCGCCGGACAGTGCCGCGATGCCGCCGTCCTTGCCCAGCCCCCCCGCGATCCAGCGGATACGGCTGAACGCCCGCAGCGCCTGCGCCGCGCTGTCGGTGTTGGTGGCCTTGCTGTCGTTGACGAAGGTGACCCCGCCCCGCGTCGCGACCGTCTGGCTGCGATGGGCGAGGCCCGCGAAGCTGCGCAAGCCCGCCTCGATCGCGCGGGGCGCCATGTTCAGCGCCCGGAGCGCCCCGTAGGCCGCGCAGGCGTTCTGGTGGTTGTGCACGCCCGGCAGGCCGGGAATGCTGCGCAGGTCGATGCTGGCCATCTGCCGTCCCTTGCGCGTTTCCGCCAGCCAGCCCTTGTGGGCATGCACTGCCCAACCCGTGCCCGCCAGCTTGCGGGTCACGGACACGCGGATCACGCGCGGGTCGCTCACCGCCTCGGCCATCTGCCCGGCGAGGAACAGACCCTCGTCCTCGTCCACGCCGATGACCGCGCGGTCGGGCCCGCCCTCGGCGAAAAGCCGCCGCTTGGCCGCGAAATAGCCGCCCATGCCGCCGTGGCGGTCCAGGTGATCGGGCGTGAGGTTCGTGAAGACGGCCACGTCCGGGGTCAGCGCGCGTGCGAGGTCGGTCTGGTAGGACGACAGTTCCAGCACCACCACGGACCCGTCCCCGGGCGGGTCGATGTCGAGAACCCCGCGTCCGATATTCCCCGCCAGTTGCGCCGGGCGTCCCGACACGGTCAGGCAGTGGTGGATGAGTGCGGCGGTGGTGGACTTGCCGTTGCTGCCCGTGACCGCGATCACCCGCGGCGGCTGGTCATGGTCAAGCCAGTCCGACAGCGCGGCCGCGCGGAAGAAGAGCCCGATGTCGTTGTCCACCGGCACGCCGAGGTCGTAGGCCGCGCGCAGCACCGGGTGCGGGTGCGGATAGAGATGCGGGATGCCCGGCGAGGTCACGATGCAGGCCACGTCGTCGAGCGCGCCGGGCCGCGTGAGGTCCCGCAGCGACAGCCCCTCGGCCTCCGCCCGCGCGCGGCCCTCGGCACCGTCGTCCCAGCCCACCGCGCGCGCGCCGCCCGCCGCCAGCGCGCGCAACGCCGTGAGGCCGGACCGCCCGAGGCCGAGCACCGCCACGACCTGATCTTCGAAACCGGGAACGGGGATCATTGGCGCCTCCTTGATGCACGCGCACCTGTCGCCCGCAACGAACAAAGGGTCAAGCCGGGCGGCGGGTCCCGTGGCCGTGCGCAAGCACGGACATGGGGATGTCGAATCCTGCGCGTAGCGCAGGTCCGCAAGATCACCTTCAGCGGATCTTCAGCGTGGCGAGCCCGATCAGCGCGAGGATCAGCGACACGATCCAGAACCGGATCACGATCTGGCTTTCCTTCCAGCCCTTCTTCTCGAAATGGTGGTGGATCGGCGCCATCAGGAACACCCGCTTGCCGGTGCGCTTGAAATACGCGACCTGGATGATGACCGACAGCGCCTCCACCACGAAGAGCCCGCCGACGATGGCCAGCACGATCTCGTGCTTCGTGGCGACCGCGATGGCCCCGAGCGCGCCGCCCAGCGCCAGCGAGCCGGTATCGCCCATGAAGACTGCGGCAGGCGGCGCGTTGTACCACAGAAAGCCCAAGCCCCCGCCCACGAGCCCCGCCACGAAGATCAGCAATTCGCCCGTGTCGGGCACGTAATGCACATCGAGATAGGTGGAAAAGTCCACCCGCCCCACCGCATAGGCGATCACGCCAAGGGCGGAGGCCGCGATCATCACCGGCATGATCGCGAGCCCGTCGAGCCCGTCCGTGAGGTTCACGGCATTCGCCGCCCCCACGATCACGATCATGGCGAAGGGCACGAAGATCAGCCCCATGTTCAACAGCGCCGTCTTGAACAGCGGAAAGGCCAGCTGCCCCGTCAGATCGGCTGGGTGGAACCACATCGCCCATCCCCCGGCCGCGGCGGCGATCACCAGCCCCAGCGCCATGCGGGTGCGCCCCGACACGCCCTTGTGATTGTTCTTCGTCACCTTGGCATAGTCGTCGGCGAAGCCGATCGCGCCGAAGCCCATGGTGACCGCGAGCACCATCCAGATATACGGCGTGTCGAGCCGCGCCCACAGGAGCGTGGACACCACCAGCGCGCCGAGGATCAGCACCCCCCCCATGGTGGGCGTGCCCGCCTTGGTCAGCAGATGCCCTTCGGGCCCATCGTCGCGGATCGGCTGGCCGTGGCGCTGCCGGCTGCGCAGCAGGTCGATCAGCGGACGCCCGAACAGGAACCCGAAGATCAGCGCCGTGAAGAACGCGCCCCCCGCCCGGAAGGTGATGTAGCGAAAGAGGTTGAAGACATCCCCCCCGTCCGAAAGTGCGGCAAGCCAGTAAAGCATCAGTCCGGGGTCCCGTCTTGTTCCGGGGCCGCGGCCCCCATGTTCCTGAGCGCAGTCACAAGCGGCCCGAGCCGCGCACCGAGCGATCCCTTCACCAGCACCACGTCGCCCGCGCGCACCAGTGCCTCCGGGTCCGCACCCAACGCCGCCGCCGTGTCGGCCCGCAGGCCCCGCCGCGCGGGCGGCAATGCGGCCCACAGATGCGCCATGCGGGGCCCGGCGCAATGCACCGTGTCCACCGCCGCCATCGCCGGGTGGCCGGCCAGCCCCGCATGCAGCGCAGCCTCGGTCTCGCCCAGTTCCAGCATGTCGCCGAGGATCGCCACGCGCCGCCCGCCGGGCCCGAGATTGGGGCTGGGGCGGGCCGCAGCCAGCACCGCCAGCGCGGCCCCCATCGAGGTCGGATTGGCGTTGTAGGCATCGTCGATCAGGTCGAACCCCGCGCCTGTGCCCGCGTCGAGCACGACCCGTTCGCGGGTGCCGCGCCCGCCCGGCGGCTGCCACGCGGCCAGCCCCGCAGCGGCGGCCGGAAGGTCGAGGCCCAGCGCCTCGGCCACGACCAGCGCCCCAAGCGCGTTCATGGCGAAATGGCCCCCCGGCGTGGACAGGTGCACCGGCAGGGCGACACCGCCCGCGATACGCGCGTTGAACCTGGTCGCGTCGGCGGTCACGGTCAGGTCGTAGAGCCGCGCCTCCAGATCATGGGTGCCGGCGCCGAAGCGCAGGACAGTGCGGCCCCCCGCGCCGTCGATCAGGATCGGCGTGGTGGGCAGATCGCCGTTCAGCACCGCGACGCCGTCCGCGCCAAGCCCGGAGAAGATCGACGCCTTTTCCCGTGCGATGCCGTCCAGCCCGTCGGCGAACGCCTCCAGATGCGCCGCGGCCACGATGGTCACCAGCGCCACGTCGGGGCGCGCGAGGCGTGCCAGCGGCGCGATCTCGCCGGGATGGTTCATGCCGATCTCGACCGCGGCGAAATCGGCATCCGCCGGGCAGCGCGCCAGCGTCAGCGGCACGCCCCAGTGATTGTTGAAGCTGCGTTCGGCCGCATGGACCCGCCCGAAGGGCGCCAGCGCGCAGCGCAGCATCTCCTTGGTGGAGGTCTTGCCGACCGATCCGGTCACGCCGATGACGCGGGCACGGGTCCGGGCGCGGGCGGCACGGGCGAGCGCCTCCAGCCCCGCCTGCACATCGTCCACGACAAGCAACGGCGCGTCCGCGGGCACATCGTCTGGCACGCGGGACACGATCGCGCAGGCCGCCCCCTTTGCCAGCGCGTCGGCCACGAAATCATGCCCGTCGCGCGCGTCCTTCAGGGCGACGAACATCTCCCCCGGCGCGATGCTCCGGCTGTCGATGGAGAGGCCCGTCACCGCCCAGTCGCCACGCGCCTGTCCGCCGGTCGCCGCCGCCGCGTCGGCGGCTGTCCAGAGCGCGGTCATGCGGGCCGCCCATCCAGCGCCGCCACCGCGACGGAGGCATGTTCGGCATCGTCGAACGGAAACACGTCGTCACCGATCACCTGCCCCGTCTCGTGCCCCTTTCCCGCGATCAGCAGCGCATCGCCCGGCCCCACGGCATCGACGCCGCGCAGGATCGCCTCGGCCCGGTCGCCGACCTCCCACGCGCCGGGACAGCCATCGCGGACCATGGCGCGGATGTCGGCGGGGTCTTCGCGCCGCGGGTTGTCGTCGGTCAGGATCACCGTGTCGGCATGATCCGCCGCCGCCTGCCCCATCAGCACGCGCTTGCCGCGGTCCCGGTCGCCGCCCGCCCCGAAGACGATCACGATGCGGCCCATCACGTGCGGGCGCAGGGCGGTCAGGGCCGTGGCGATGGCATCGGGCGTGTGGGCGTAATCGACGAAAACCGCCGCCCCGTTGGCGCGGGTGGCGACAAGCTGCATCCGCCCGCGCACGGTGGTCAGGCGCGGCAGGGTGGCGAAGACCTCCTCCGGGTCCTCGCCGCCCGCGATGACCAGCCCCGCGGCCACCAGCACGTTCGCGGCCTGGAACCCGCCGATCAGCCCCATGCGGGTCTGGTACGCCTGCCCCTGCCAGCCGAATCGCAGATCCTGCCCCGTTGCGTCGAAGCGTGCGCCATCGATGCGCAGCCGCGCGCCCGGATCGCGGCCGACGCCGATGACCTCCTGCCCGCGCCGCGTCGCGGCATCGGCCAGCCGTGCGCCGTAGGGATCGTCGACATTGGCGACCACGATCCCGTCCTGCGCCAGCACCCGGTCGAACAGCCCCGCCTTGGCGGCGAAATAGCTTTCCATGTCGCCGTGATAATCGAGGTGATCCTGCGTGAGGTTCGTGAACCCCGCCGCCGCCAGCCGCACGCCGTCGAGCCTGCGCTGGTCCAGCCCGTGGGACGATGCCTCCATCGCCAGATGGGTGACGCCCGCGCCTGCCATGGCGGCCAGGTGGCGGTGCAGCGTGATCGGGTCGGGTGTCGTGTGGCCCAGGGGCGCGGCATAGGCGCCTTCGACCCCCGTGGTGCCGAGATTCGCCGCCTCCCGCCCCAGCACGGCCCAGATCTGGCGCGCGAAGCTGGCGACGGAGGTCTTGCCGTTGGTGCCGGTGACAGCGACGGCGGTTTCGGGCTGCGCGCCGAACCACAGGGCCGCGGCATAGGCCAGTGCCTGCCGCGGATCCTCGGCCAGCACGACGGCCGCGCCGCTGCTGGCCAGCGCATCCTCGGCCAGCGCAAGCCCGGCGCGATCGGTCAGTACGGCTACCGCCCCCGCCGTGAGCGCCGCCGGAACGAAGGCCGCGCCATGGACCCGCGCGCCGGGCAGGGCCGCGAAGAGGTGACCGGGGGCGACGGCGCGGCTGTCCACCGACAGTCCGGTGACCCGCGCCTCCTGCCCGCCCTGCGCATGCAGACCCAGCGCCGCCAGTGTGCGTATCGCGTGATCTGCCCGCATGGTCATGTCCCCTTCATCTGCCGTTGCGCGCTTCCCGTAGCCCGGATTGCACGACGGGTTCAATCGCCGGGCGCACCCCGAGGAGCGGCGCCGTGCGGCGGATCAGTTCGGCGGTCACGGGAACGGTGGTCCAGCCCGCGGTGCGGCGCGGCTCGCCATTCACGATCTCGTGCCCCTCGTCGAAGGTCACGACGAAGACGTATTCGGGGTCGCTCGCGGGGAAAACGCCCGCGAAGGTCGCCAGCACCCGGTCATCGTAATAGCGCC
Source organism: Meridianimarinicoccus zhengii (assembly GCF_003254465.1). Taxonomy (GTDB): domain Bacteria; phylum Pseudomonadota; class Alphaproteobacteria; order Rhodobacterales; family Rhodobacteraceae; genus Meridianimarinicoccus; species Meridianimarinicoccus zhengii. The sequence goes on along the minus strand of NZ_QDFI01000020.1, from coordinate 21,682 downwards.
CGTTGGGGGCAGGCTTGTCGGCAGTGCCGGTCTTGCCGCCCACCTCATAGCCCGCCACATCGCCGAAGCTGGCCGTGCCCTCGGTCACGACGCTGCGCAGCATCGCGCGCGCCTGCGCCGAGGTCCGCTCCGACACCACGCGCGGCCCGAGGCTGCGCCCGTCCCGGCGTTGCAGGGTCGGCGCGACCTTCGTGCCACCGTTCAGCAGCGACGCGTACCCGGCCGCCAGATGCAGCGGGGATGACGACAGCCCATGGCCATAGGAGATCGTCATCGATTCGATCTCGCCCCAGTTGCGCGGCAGCAGCGGTTTGGCGCCCGGCGCCTCCACCAGTTCGACCGAGGTCGGTTCGAGAAACCCGAGCCGCCCGAGAAATTCGCGCTGCTTCTCGCTGCCCAGTTCGCGGGCCAGCCGTGCGGTGCCCACGTTCGACGACTTCACGATGACCCGCGTCGCGGTCAGTTCCGGCCCGTAGTTGCGGTAGTCGCTGATCCGGTGGCGGCCCACGCGCATCGGACTTTGCGTGTCGATAATCGTGTCGGGGGTGATGAGCCCTTCGTCCAGCGCCTGCGCCACGGGGAAGATCTTGAACACGGACCCGAGTTCATAGACCCCCTGCACCGCGCGGTTGAACAGCGGGCTGTCGGCCTGATCGCCGCTGGTCAGCGGAGCGGGGCGGTGGTTCGGATCGAAATCCGGCAGCGACACCATCGCGACGATCTCACCCGTGTGGGCATCCATCATCACGCCGCTCGCGCCCTTGGCGGCAAACAGCTTCATGCCGCCTTCGAGCACCTCGCGCATGGTGGTCTGCACGGTCAGGTCGATGGACAGGCGCAGTGGGTCGGCCAGCATGGCCGGGTCGCTCAGCCGGTCATCGAAGGCCTTTTCGATCCCCGCGACCCCGAGGATTTCGGCCGCCTGCACGCCTTCGCGCCCGTAGCGCACGCCGCCCAGGATATGCGCGGCCAGGGGACCGTTGGGATAGACCCGCATCTCGCGCGCGGCGAACAGCAGGCCCGGATCGCCGATATCGTGCACCGCCTGCACCTGTTCGGGCGACAGGGTTCGTTCGATCCAGACGAATTTCCGCCCGCTGGTCAGCAGCGCGGTCAGGTCGGCCTCGCTCCGGCCCGGAAAGACGCGCGCCAGTTCGCGGACCGCGTGGGGAATGTCCACCATCTCGTGCGGATGGGCATAAAGCGCGCTCGTCACGACATTCGTCGCCAGAAGCCGCCCGTTGCGATCCACGATATCGGCGCGCGCGCTGGTGATCGATGCCCCGCCCGCGGACAGCACGGGTTCGGCCGGGTCCGAGCTGGCCAGCGTGCCCATGCGCACCGCAACCGTGCCGAAGGCCGCCACGAAGAACAGGCCCAGCACCAGCAGCCGCCCCTCGGCCCGGCGGCGGGCACGGTCGCGGATATGGTCATGCCGCTCGGCGCGGTTGGCGCGTTCGATCAGGTCGGGGTTCTCGCCCCGGTCGCGGGCCCGCAGGATGCGCGCCAGCGGGCGCAGCGGGCGGCGCGGCGCGGGGGCGTCGTGCAGGTCGGATCCGGGGCCGGTCACGGGCGGGCCTCCCCCTCGTCGGCGGCATCGCGGTCGCGGGCGGCCTCCAGCGCCGACAGGATCGGCTCCGGCGCAGGATACGCCACCTGGTCGATCGCGCCGAAATGATCGGGCGTCATGGGCAGCAGCCCCAGCCGGTCGAAATTCAGCGCCACCAGCGCGCGCAGCCGTTCGGGCCGGTTGAGAAACGCCCATTCCGCCCGCAGCATCCGCAACTCTTCCTGCAAAGCGCCGATCTCGCGCTGCATCGCGCGCAATTCCGCCTGCGCCGCCCGCGTGGTGTAGTTCTCGCGATAGGCCCAGAACGCGAGCCCCAGCACCATCGCCCCCAGAAACATCCCGATCAGCACGCGCATGTCACGTTCCCTCCAGAACCAGCGGCGGCAGCCCCAGTGCCGCGCGGTCCACCGCACCCGCCGGTGCCGCCGTCCGCCGCGCGATCCGCAGCTTGGCCGACCGTGCGCGCGGGTTCGCGGCCAGCTCGTCGGCGTCGGGCGCAACGGCCCCGGTCCGGACCGGCACGAAGCGCGGTGCGGTTTCGTCCGTCGCAGGCGCGTGGCGGCTGCCCCGCCCCGCCCGGCCCGACCGCAGCGCGAGGAACCGTTTCACCACCCGGTCTTCCGACGAATGAAAGCTGACCACGGCCAGCACCCCGCCGGGGGCCAGCGCGCGCTCCGCCGCTTCCAGCCCCGCGGCCAGTTCGCCGAATTCGTCGTTCACCGCGATGCGCAGCGCCTGGAAACTGCGGGTCGCCGGGTGGCTCTGGCCCGGCTTGGGGCGCGGCAGGCACGACTCGACCAGCCCCGCCAGCGCCGCCGTTGTTGTGATCGGCGCCTCGCTGCGCGCGGACACGATGCGCCGGGCGATGCGGCGCGACGCGCGTTCCTCGCCGTATTGATACAGGATATCGGCCAGCAGCGCCTCGGGGGCTGTGTTCACGATATCCGCCGCCGACGGCCCGTCCTGCGACATGCGCATGTCGAGCGGCCCGTCACGCAGGAAGGAAAAGCCCCGCTCCGCGCGGTCAAGCTGCATCGACGACACGCCGAGATCCAGAACGACCCCGTCCACCGGTTCGTCCGCCACGCTATCGAGGTCGGAAAACACACCCGTCACCAGCGCCAGCCGGTCGCCGTAGCGGTCCAGCAGGGGCGCCGCCAGTTCGCGCGCCAAGGGGTCGCGGTCGATGCCGATCACCCGCGCGGCCCCGGCCCCCAGCAGACCCACAGCATAGCCGCCCGCGCCGAAGGTCCCGTCGATCCACACGCCCTGCACCGGGGCGGCCAGCCGCAGGATCGGGGCCAGCAGAACCGGCATGTGCGGCGCGGCGCCCGTCATGCGCCCCCGCCCCAGTCGCCGTTCAGCAATTCGGTGATATCGGCATCGCCCAGTTCGTCCAGTACCGCATCCTCGGCGCTGCGATCCGCCGCCCCATAGGCCGACGCGTTCCAGAGCTGGAACCGGTCGCCCGTCCCGCAAAAGACGGCCTCGCCATCGCCGGTCAGGCCCAGCTTGTCGCGCACCGCGCGCGGCAACACGATCCGGCCCGACGCATCGACAGCCAGATCCTCTGTATCCGTGAAAAACGCACGCTCCAGCGCCTTGCGCCGCGGCGTGCCGCGCGGGACGTTGGCGATCATGTCCGCGATCTCGGCCATGCTTTCGGCGGTATAGCCCTCGGCGAAGCTGCGCCGCTTGTCGCCATAGACAAGGAACAGTTGCGCGGGCTTGCCCTCGGACCAGTCGGGATCGCAGGTCTCCAGCACCCGGCAGAACTTGGCCGGGATCGACACGCGCCCCTTGCCGTCCACCTTCTGGGTGATTTCGCCCCGAAATGCCCGCTTCACTGCCCCGGTCCCTGCGCGCCCCAAGACGTGAAACGTGGAAACGGCGGGAAAAGCCGCTGCCACCGCTTATCCCGCCGTTTGCCTTGTCCCTCTTCGGGGTGGCCTCCGCTGCGCATGTCTTGGGGACTGCTCGGGCGCGCGGGGCTCGTTCTGTCGTCGTCCGGAGGATGCGATCTGCCTGTAGAAACCTGCCTATTTTTCTTTTGAAGCCCTTGCGGGCCCAGATCGTTCCTTCGTGACATCTTGATGCCATGGTGCTTCATGCCAATCAAGGGGAATTTATGGATTTTGACGGAACTTGGCACCACCCGCTGTGATGGCGACCAACCCAACACAAGATATTGTTAGCGACGCGCCTCCATACGCGACATAGCCGCAAGGCGCCGTCACGGCGGTCAGCGGTCACGGCACGCAGGATCAGGACATTCATGGATATTCACGGCCAGCGGGACGCCGAAGCGGGCGAATCACACCGCCGTGAGAGGCGGAGACCGACGGAACCACGCGGTTCCATGCCGCGGGACAGGGCGGATCGGTGAAGACCCCGGCGCCGTGCGGGGAACGCATCCGCAACATATGCAATTTCTGCATGGCAGCATTGCGCGATAAGCCGATTGTGCATCTGCAGCATCGTGCTATCTTTATTTCAACGGCTGATGGAAATTACACCGAAGGGTGGTTTCGGAAGCCCGAGATCAGAAGGCCCCTCCTCCTCCCTGGGTCTTCTGTGTTTGGCGGTGGCACCCTCCTCCTCCCTGGTGTCACCGCCTTTTTTTCTGCCCAACGCGAAAATGCCACGAAAAGGCAGGGCGTGGCGCGCTTGCCCCTGGGGCCAGCGCGCGCCATGCCGCATGCAAGATCGTGTCAGAGACTGGCGGCCCGGTCGCCGTCGCAATCGAGCCGCGCGCAGGTGGCGATCAGATCCTCGATATCCACGGGCTTGCGGTGCACCGATGCGATCGCCGGGATCTGCGCATGCAGGTCGGACGCACGCACATCCGCGGCACCGGTCACGATGATGACATGGCATCGCGGATTGCTGTCGCGCGCCACGGATGCCAGCGTCAGCCCGTTGTCCCGCCCGAGATAGAGATCCAGTACCATCACATCCACGTCGCCCGCCGCCAGCGCGGCTCGGGCATCGTCGATCGTCGCCGCCTCGTGCACGTCATGACCCAGGTCCGCCAGCACGGAGCGCCACAAAAGCCGCAGATTCGGGTCATCCTCGACGATCAGATATTTCAAGACATGGCTCCGATGCGGCAAAACGTTGCGGGCTGAAAACACGCATAGCCGAACCGCCAAGCCGTGACCAGCCCCGGCAGCGATCACGAAAACATGTATCTAGAACGGTATGTTGTCCACCTCGTCCGCGTCGGTGACGAAGCGCGCCACCACATGCTTCGCCCCGGCCTTGTCGAAATCGATGGCCAGCTTGTCGCCTTCGCAGCCCGTCACGGTGCCATAGCCGAACTTCTGGTGGAATACCCGGTCGCCGCTGGAATACGCGCTGACCGCCTGCGCATCGATGGTCAGGCTCCGCGCTTCGCGTGGCTGGGACATGCTGCGCGCGCCGACACCCGCTTGCAACCGCCGCCAGCCCGGCGAGTTGTAGACATTGGCCGACGCCGCCGCGGATTCCAGTGTCGATCCCGCTGCGGCCCCGTAGCCACCGCCATAGAGCCCCGGCGGCGTCAGCACGTCCACATGCGCCTCGGGCAGTTCGTCCACGAAACGCGACGGCATCTGCGACTGCCATTGGCCGTATACTCGCCGGTTCGCCGCGAACGAGATCGTGCACAGCTCTTCCGCCCGCGTGATGCCGACATAGGCGAGGCGGCGTTCCTCCTCGAGCCCCCGCTCACCGCTTTCGTCCATGGACCGCTGGGACGGGAACAGCCCGTCCTCCCAGCCCGGCAGGAAAACGGCGGGAAATTCCAGCCCCTTCGCGGCGTGCAGGGTCATGATCGACACCTTTTCGCCGCCCGCCTCGGCCTCGTTGTCCATGATCAGCGCGACGTGTTCCAGAAAACCTTGCAGGTTCTCGAACCCTTCCAGCGCCTTCACCAGTTCCTTGAGGTTCTCCAGCCGCCCCGGCGCCTCGGGCGTCTTGTCGTTCTGCCACATCGGCGTATAACCGGACTCGTCCAGCACCCGCTCCGCCAGCGCGATATGGTCGTGGTCCCCCAGCACCTCGGCGTGCCATCGCCCGAGATTCTCAAGGAACCGGGTCAGTTCCGTCTTCCCCTTCCCGATCAACTCCCCCGCCCGCAGCAACAGCTTCGCGCCCTCCACAAGCGGCACGCCATTGGCCCGTGCGGCCACCTGGATCTTCTGCACCGCCTTGTCGCCCAAGCCGCGCTTGGGCGTGTTCACCACCCGCTCGAACGCGAGGTCATCCGCCGGGCTGACCACCAGCCGGAAATAGGCCATGGCATCCCGGATCTCGAGCCGCTCATAGAAGCGCGGCCCGCCAATGACCCGGTAGGGCAGCCCGATGGTCAAAAACCGGTCCTCGAAGGCGCGCATCTGGTGCGACGCCCGCACGAGGATCGCGCAACCGTCCAGCGACCGCGGCGCATGCCCGCGCGACCCGCCCTGCATCGCTTCCAGTTCCTCGCCGATCCAGCGGGCTTCCTCGTCGCCGTCCCAATGGCCGATCAACCGGACCTTGTCGCCCTGCGCGGCCTCCGTCCACAGGGTCTTGCCCAGCCGCCCGCGATTGCCGGCGATCACGCCTGACGCCGCGCCAAGGATATGGCCGGTGGAGCGGTAGTTCTGTTCCAGCCGGATCACCGCCGCGCCGGGAAAATCCTTCTCGAAGCGCAGGATGTTGCCCACTTCGGCCCCGCGCCAGCCATAGATCGACTGGTCGTCGTCGCCCACGCAGCAGATGTTGCGATGCCCGCCCGCCAGCAGCCGCAGCCACAGGTATTGCGCGACGTTCGTGTCCTGATACTCGTCCACGAGGATGTAGCGGAACCATCGCTGGTATCGCTCCAGCAGGTCCGGATGGGCCTTGAACACACGCACCATGTGCAGCAGTAGATCGCCGAAATCCACGGCGTTCAGGGTGCGCAGCCGCTCCTGGTAATCGGCATAAAGCTGCACGGCGCGCCCGTCGAAGGCCGACGCCTCCGCCACCGGAACACTCTCGGGCGTCCACGCCCGGTTCTTCCAGCCATCGAGGATCGACGCCAGCGCCCGCGCCGGCCAGCGCTTCTCGTCGATGTTGCGCGCGGCGATCACCTGCTTCAGCAGCCGCACCACGTCATCGGTGTCGAGGATCGTGAAGTTGGACTTCAGCCCGGCCAGTTCCGCGTGCCGCCGCAACAGTTTCGCGTTGATGGCGTGAAACGTGCCCAGCCACGGCAACCCGTCCGCGCCCTGCCCCAGCAGCCCCGCCACGCGATCCTTCATCTCGCGCGCGGCCTTGTTGGTGAAGGTCACGGCCAGCACCTCGTTCGGGCGCGCGGTGCCGGTGTTCAGCAGATGCGCGATCCGCGCCGTCAGCGCGCGGGTCTTGCCGGTGCCCGCGCCCGCCAGCATCAGCACCGGGCCATCCAGCGTTTCCACCGCGCGGCGCTGTTCGGGGTTCAGCCCGTCCAGATAGGGCGCAGGCCGCGCCCCCATCATGGCGCGGCGCGACAGGGGCATGGGGGCTTCGGAAAATCCGGGATCGTCATGGGGCAGGGTCATGGGCAGGACCATAGGCCAAGCCGCCGCGCTTGCAAAGTCTTGTTCCCGAGATGTTCCCGACGATTCCGCGCAAATTCCGCGCGGATCACCCCACCGCGCGCAGATGCTCCAGCAGCGCCGCGCCCTCGGCCCCGAACCGTGCCGCCGCCTCGGCCTGCGCCGCGCGCGTCTTCGGCCCCATCAGCCCGTCGATCGGCCCCGGCTCGAACCCCGCGCCCAGCAACAGCCGCTGCCATTCGATCACCGGGATCTCGCCGGTCAGCGCCCGCAACGCCCGCGCCGTGCGGATCTGGCGGTCCAGCAACCCGTGCTGGCCGCCGTTGATCCCCTCCGTCACCATCTCGTCGTCGCGCAGGTCGGCCCAAGCCAGCAGCGTCCGGCCCGCGCGCCGCCGGGTCGCCATGTAGCGCACCGCGATCTGCCACGCGACGGCCGGATCCGCCGCCCGGTCGGGGTCGCGGACCAGGTCCACCCCGATAGCCGCACCAAAGCGCGTGTAATTGTCCTTCCCGGTCAACTGGATGTAGCCACGCCCGCGATACCGCCAGCCATCGCCCGACGCGGGCGGGCCGTTGCCCATCCGGCTGGCATAGACCCGGTTGGCGATCTTCTCGGGCTGGCGGGCGAAGGCATCGTAATCGCCCGCGGGGAAATACTTGCGAAACACCCGCCGCAAGGCCGCCGCCGAATAGTTCAGGTTCTCGAACCGGTGCAGGAAACCGCCCGATTCATGGGCACATTGCCCGAAGATGGCAGCCAGCCTTTCGTCATTGGTGGCCCCGAGCCGCCGCAGGGTTTCCGCGCTGGCGGCCCATGCGGACGCCGCGGCCTCCCCCACGGGGGCCGATGCCGCCACGGCCATGATCGCTGTTTTCACCGACATTTTCGTGCGCCCCGCAACCGACATGACGTGATCATAGCAGGCCCGGGCGATCTTCCAAACCGGACAATGGCCGCAGGCGGAACACCCGGCGCGGGGTGCCACGCAGGACGCGACCGCGTTGTGGTGGATTTCGGAACGGTTTACAGAATCCGTAACGATGACAGGAAGGACCGGCCACACATGCGCAACTTCAAGAAGCTGCTGATCGCCAATCGCGGGGAAATCGCCATCCGGGTGATGCGGGCCGCGAACGAACTGGGCAAGCGCACGGTTGCGGTCTATGCCGAAGAAGACAAGCTCTGCCTGCACCGGTTCAAGGCCGACGAGGCCTACAAGATCGGCGAAGGGCTGGGTCCCGTGGCCGCCTACCTGTCCATCGACGAGATCATCCGTGTGGCCAAGGCCTGCGGCGCGGACGCGATCCACCCCGGATACGGTCTGCTGTCCGAAAACCCCGATTTCGTGGAAGCCTGCGAATCCAACGGCATCGCATTCATCGGGCCGAAGGCGGAAACCATGCGCGCGCTTGGCGACAAGGCGTCGGCGCGGCGCGTGGCGATCGAAGCGGGCGTGCCCGTCATCCCCGCGACCGAGGTGCTGGCCGACGACTGGGACGCGATCCGCGCCGAGGCTGACGAGATCGGCTATCCCCTGATGCTTAAGGCGTCTTGGGGCGGCGGCGGGCGCGGGATGCGACCCGTCGAGAATGCCGACGAGTTGGAGGAAAAGGTCAAGGCCGGCCGGCGCGAGGCCGAAGCGGCCTTCGGCAACGGCGAAGGCTATCTTGAAAAGATGATCCTGCGCGCCCGGCACGTCGAGGTGCAGATCCTCGGCGACCAGCACGGCGCGATCTATCACCTGTTCGAACGGGACTGCTCCGTCCAGCGGCGCAACCAGAAGGTCGTGGAGCGCGCCCCCGCGCCCTACCTCACCCCCGAACAGCGCGCGGAACTGTGCGAGCTGGGCCGCAAGATTTGCGCCCATGTGAACTACCAGTGCGCGGGCACGGTCGAGTTCCTGATGGATATGGACACCGACCAGTTCTATTTCATCGAGGTGAATCCCCGCGTGCAGGTCGAACATACCGTGACCGAGGAAGTCACCGGCATCGACATCGTGCGCGCGCAGATCCTCATCACCGAGGGCAGAACGCTGGCCGAAGCCACCGGCATGGACCGGCAGGAAGACATCACCCTGTCCGGCCACGCCCTGCAGTGCCGGATCACGACCGAAGACCCGCAGAACAACTTCATCCCCGACTACGGCCGCATCACCGCCTATCGCGGGGCCACGGGCATGGGCATCCGGCTCGATGGCGGCACCGCCTATTCGGGCGCGGTCATCACCCGCTATTACGATAGCCTGCTGGAAAAGGTCACCGCCTGGGCGCCGACGCCCGAAGCGGCCATCGCCCGCATGGACCGCGCCTTGCGCGAATTCCGCATCCGCGGTGTCAGCACCAACATCGCCTTCGTGGAAAACCTGCTCAAGCACCCCACGTTCCTGAACAACGAATACACCACCAAGTTCATCGACACGACGCCGGATCTCTTCGACTTCGCCGCGCGCCGTGACCGGGCCACCAAGATCCTCACCTACATCGCGGACATCACCGTGAACGGGCACCCGGAAACCAAGGGCCGTGCCGTACCCGCCAAGGTCGCCCCGCCGCGCCCGCCCAGGATCACGCAGGAACCCACCCCCGGCACCCGCACGCTTCTCGAAGCCGAGGGGCCGCAGGCCGTCGCCGACTGGATGGCCGCGCAGAAGCACCTCCTGCTCACCGACACCACCATGCGCGACGGCCACCAGTCGCTCCTGGCCACCCGCATGCGCTCCATCGACATGATCCGCGTGGCCCCCGCCTATGCCGCCCACCTGCCGGGTCTCTTCTCCGTCGAATGCTGGGGCGGGGCCACCTTCGACGTCGCCTACCGCTTCCTGCAGGAATGCCCCTGGCAGCGCCTGCGCGACCTGCGCGCCGCCATGCCGAACCTGATGACCCAGATGCTCCTGCGCGGGGCAAACGGCGTCGGCTACACCACCTACCCCGACAACGTCGTGCAAGCCTTCGTGGCGCAAGCCGCCGACACCGGCATCGACGTGTTCCGCGTCTTCGACAGCCTCAACTGGGTGGAGAACATGCGCGTCTCCATGGATGCCGTCCTCGCATCCGGCAAGCTCTGCGAAGGCACCATCTGCTACACCGGCGACATCCTGAACCCCGACCGCGCCAAGTACGACCTGAAGTATTACACCACCATGGGCCGCGAACTCCGCGACGCCGGCGCCCACATCCTCGGGCTCAAGGACATGGCGGGCCTCCTGAAACCCGCCGCCGCCCGCATCCTCATCCGCGCGCTGAAGGACGAGGTCGGCCTGCCCATCCACTTCCACACACACGACACCAGCGGCCTCGGCGGCGCCACCATCCTCGCCGCCGCCGAGGCGGGCGTGGACGCCGCCGACGCCGCCATGGACGCGCTCTCGGGCAACACCTCCCAGCCCACGCTCGGCTCCATCGTCGAGGCGCTCCACCACACCGACCGCGACACGGGCCTCTCGATGGACGCCATCCGCGCCATCTCGGATTACTGGGAGGAGGTCCGCGCCCAGTACGTCGCCTTCGAGACCGGCCAGCAGGCCCCCACCTCCGAGGTCTACCTGCACGAGATGCCGGGCGGCCAGTTCACCAACCTCAAGGCGCAGGCCCGCTCCCTCGGGCTTGAGGACCGCTGGCCCGAGGTCGCCCGCACCTATGCCGACGTGAACCGCATGTTCGGCGACATCGTCAAGGTCACGCCGTCGTCCAAGGTCGTGGGCGACATGGCGCTGATGATGGTCTCCCAGGGCCTCACCCGCGCACAGGTGGAGGACCCCGATACCGATGTCTCCTTCCCCGATTCGGTCGTGGACATGATGAAGGGCAATCTCGGCCTGCCGCCCGAAGGCTTCCCCGAGGCGATCCAGCGCAAGGTCCTGCGCGGCGCCGAACCCCTGACCGAACGCGCCGGCGCCTTCCTGCCCCCCGCCGATCTCGAATCCATCCGCGCCGATCTCGAAACCCGCCACGAGGTCGAGATCGACAACGAGGATCTCAACAGCGCGCTCATGTATCCCAAGGTCTTCGACGACTATGTCGAACGCCACGCGATCTACGGCCCCGTGCGCACCCTGCCCACCCGCGTCTTCTTCTACGGGATGGAACCGGGCGACGAGATCTCGGCCGAGATCGACCCGGGCAAGACGCTGGAAATCCGCCTCCAGACTATGGGGGAGACCCATGATGACGGCGAGGTGCGGGTGTTCTTCGAGCTCAACGGCCAGCCCCGCGTGATCCGCGTGCCCGACCGCAGCGCCAAGGCCGCCAAGGACGCGACCCCCAAGGCCGACCCGGCCAACCCGGCGCATCTCGGCGCCCCCATGCCCGGCGTGGTGGCGTCCGTGGCCGTGCAAGCGGGGGCGACGGTCCGCAAGGGCGATCTGCTGATGACCATCGAGGCGATGAAGATGGAAACCGCCCTGAACGCCGACCGCGACGGGTCGGTGAAGGCGGTGTTCGTTACGCCCGGCGCCCAGATCGACGCGAAGGATTTACTGGTGGAGTTTGGGTGAGGGGTGAAGACGTCGCCCCACCCAGGGTGATCGATAAACGAGATAGGAAAACAGATGCAAAACGAGCGTGGTGCTCTGACCGAGGCCGCTCCTTAATCCTCCGCAATCGTTCACTTGAACCGCAGAAAACGAAGTGGTTACAGCTTGCTTTTATACTATCGCAAAATCTGAAATAATCTCCAATTCGTCCATCCACGAGCGCCAAGCAAAGTCTCCTGTGGAGGGCACGACCCAATACATCAACTCTGAAGGGTGTGCAAACCCTTGTGGAATATACCTAACTCTTGCACCACGGAACCTTCGGTAACTCTCGAGATTGACATGCGCACAAGCATTTCGGCACAGCTGTAAGTCTTGAATACTTGATGCGACTCCAAAGGCTGTAAGTAACGCAGATCGATTTGAACTATCAATACCCCCGGCAATCAAACTTAGTTTTGATATGTCACCCCAAGTTGGCTCAAGGTGCGAACCAGTTAATGCCCGTATCCGCCCAATCGAATTACCCTTGGCAAGCCTCATCGCGACGTAGGCTATCTCAGCTTGCGTTAGCTCCGCAAACGGCGATGTTGTCATTACGCCAGATTTAGTAATAGCGCCTTGGGCCGAAGCTATTACAACTTCCCTGCAAAAAGCACTCCAGTACTGCCAAAGATGGGAGACTAAACCGTCTTGCAGTGCGTAACGATCCGAGCGAAATTTCACAACTGGCGAAACAAGGTGCCGCTCGAAGGCACTGTCGACCACCTTAAGTCGTCTGAGGAATCGATTGCGAATGCTGTTAAGCGAGCTCGGCATCCACAATTTCCGGTACAGTTGCGCCTAACTCCCTTAAGATAGCCGCGACTCGAGCAGTACGTCGAGGGCGGCGGTCTGTAGTACTCAAGCATCCCCAAACATACTTTTTGTGGGGTCCCTCAGTATCTTTGCCTTCATGAGCAGCAGCCATTTCGCCGAGAACAGATGCAACAGGAACGTTGCTATCGGCGAAGTCTCCAATTGGCCAAACTTTCCATTCTCTCTCGATTGCAGCGATACCATATCGATTATGCACAAGTGCCGTAAACAGAGAATGTAAAGCATATGGCTTCATCATATGTGACCTCCTCAACTCGCCAAGATTTTCCGTTATATAATCAATTGTGCTGAGTATAATTTCGCGATATAGTGCTGCATTCTCAAAATCCTCGTCATACTTTTTATATAATGCATTAAGATCGGATGCGCTCGTGGAAATCACACCTCGCTCGAGCGCAAGTATCCAGTCAGCTATTAAACTAGCATCACCCATTCGAGTGATTTGTTTTGTTGTAAAAACCCCAAACTCAACAAAGAACTCGCTTAGCTCATCTGCCAGCTCGTTAACAAACCATTTAAAGGCGCCGTGAAAACCAGCATGACGCTTTTCAGCATCATTGAGCGGCATAGTATAGGCATTCATTCTTCGGAACATCTGTAGAATATCAGCGCGCCCAGCATTTCTAATTACGTCAACAGACACGGCGTACGAAAGAAACTTTTCTTGGTGTTCATCGTCCAGATCGTTATATTTTAAGCCCTTATTCGGACCCTCAGCCTGCAAGGGAAACTCGCCGCGGAAGAATCCAACAATCGCGTTAATTCGTTGCTGGCCGTCTACAATCTCTCTCTGTATTCCACGAGAGGGTTTATCAAGATATTCATACATGTAAATTTTAGGAAATGGAAAACTCTCCATTATTGTATCAATGAAGAATGCTCTAGCCGCTACAGGCCATAATCCCGAGCCCCTCTGATAGTCCTTATTAACTATTAGCTCTCGCCGATCGAGCATTTGGATTATCTCCAAAATGCTATAGTTGTTATTGTCTATCTTCATTTTCATGACCGCCAATGCTATCGTTGCTCGCTTATAGGTAGTCGAAATCACACGTTATTGCAAAACGCTGTTTGATCACATGGTGGAGGGCAGCATCACTGACGATCAAGTCTACTCGACTTCCATGGTCATGGCACTCAGCGCCCACGAAACTGAGGGACATCGCACTGCCCCACTGTCTCCTATCCAGATCAGCTAATCGTGGTGGCACTCCAATCTTGAGCCGATCGGTGCGCAGCGGCGCCACGGCGCGGGGAGCAGGTCCGGGCGTGCCCGGCCGACTCCTACGGAACTCTTACAACACTCCGACAGGAGTCATACGAAAGTCATATGGGAGTCATATGCGATTCATATGCCCCGTCACGGCCCCAAGGGTCAGTGATCCAGCTCGGCGTCCCAGTACAGGAAATCGAGCCAGGTGTGGTGCAGGTGGTTCGGCGGGAACTTGCGGCCAAGGTTCCGCAGCTCCTCCGCCCCCGGCTGGCGCGGCGGTTTGCGCAGGGAAAAGCCCACCTGTTTCAAGGTCTTGGACCCTTTGCTCAGGTTGCACTTGCCGCAGGCGGCCACCACGTTCTCCCAGCTGGTGATCCCCCCGCGGGCCCGCGGCACCACGTGGTCGAACGTCAGATCCCCCGTCGCTCCGCAATACTGGCACGAGAATTCGTCCCGCAAAAACAAATTGAAGCGCGTGAATGCCACGCGCTTCTGAGGTTTCACATACTCCCGAAGAACAACCACCGACGGTATTCGGATCTCGGTCGACGGGCTGCGCACGACCTTGTCGTATTCCGCAATGATATCAACACGGTCGAGGAAGGCCGCCTTCACCGCTTCCTGCCATGGCCACAGCGATAGCGGGTAATATGACAGCGGCCGGTAGTCCGCGTTCAGCACCAGCGCCGGGTGGTGCCGCAGGCTGTTGGGTTCTCTCACGAAACTGGTTCGAAACTCGGCGATCATCGGTGTCACGTCCCTGCCCTGTCTGCCCCTTGCGGGCCCAGGGGCGGGACACCCGCCCCAATCCTGTGTGTAACTATATATGGCGTCGGCCATCTGGCAAGCCCCGCAAGATGCGGTGCAGTCTCCGATTACACCGCCGGTGTAACGCCCGCGTGACGACCGGGCGCACGAGACGGATCAACCGGCCTCCAGCCCCAGCCGGTCGCGCATGAAGGCCAGCGCCACGCTCAGCCCGTCGGGTGCGATCCCGTGCGCGGTGCCCTTCATGACATGGGCGAAAACCTCGAACCCCGCCCCCGTCAGCGCATTCGCCGCCTCCGGCAGCGACTGCGGCGGCACCACGTCGTCCTGATCGCCGTGCAGCAACAGCACCGGCGGGCGGCTCACGACCTCGTCCGCCAGCAGGTCGGGCTGCATCAGCCGGCCCGAGAACCCGACGATCCCCGCCACGGGCGCCACCCTGCGCGGCGCCACATGCAGCGCCATCATCGTGCCCTGCGAGAACCCGACAAGGGTAAGCCGGTCCGGGGTGATGCCTTCGTCCGCCAGCACACCGTCGAGATATGCATCAAGGTCCGCTCCTGCAGCCTGCATTCCCGTCGCGGCCTCTTCCTCGGACGATCCGTCGATCCACGGGATCGGGAACCACTGGTAGCCCATCGGGTTGACCGTGCAGCGTTCCGGCGCGTTGGGGGCGAGGAACACCGTGTCCGGCATGTGCGGCGCGAGAGGCTCGGCCAGTCCCAGCAGGTCGTTGCCGTCGGCGCCATAGCCATGCAGGAACACCACCACCTGCCCCGTCCGGCCGCTGGCCGGGGCGCGCCGCCCGGCGTCGAGTGCGCGTGTCATCGAATGCCCTCTCGCTGCTTTTCAAGCCCGTAGTAGGCCCACAGAAGCCGCGCCGCAACCGCGCGCCACGGCGACCAAGCCTCGGCCATGGCGCGCAAAGCGGCGGGGCGCGGGCGGTCGGGCAGGTCGAACACCATGCGCGCGCCTTCCTGCAAGGCCAGATCGCCGGGCGCGAACACATCCGCCCGGCCGAGCGAGAACATCGCGTAGATCTCGGCGGTCCAGATGCCGATGCCGGGGACGGCCACGAGCGTATCGCAGACTTGGGGCGTGGGCGCGGCGCGCAGGGCGTCGAAGTCGATGCCAGCGGCGGCGAGCGCGCGGGCATAGCGGACCTTCTGCCGCGACAGACCGCAGGTGCGCAGGGCCTCGTCATCGGCGGCAAGGATCGCGTCGGGCGTAGTCATGCCGGCTCCCTCCATCCGGCCCCAGATGGCGGACGCGGCGGCGGTGGAGACCTGCTGGCTGACGATCGCCGACAGCAGCGCCGCGAACCCGTCGTCGCGGCGGCGCAGGGGCGGCGGTCCGGTGCGCGCGACGGCGGCGGCGAAACGCGGCTCGGTTCGTGCCAGATGCGCCATCCCTTCGGCGATGCAGGCTTCGGTTTCTATGATGCGTTCGTCCATGCGACCTCGCGGATCCTGTCCAATGCGGCATCGACCGTTCCGACCGTCGGCGCATCGGGCGCGGGCGGACGGGCGATCATCGCCACCTTCACCCCAAGCGCCCGCGCCGCGTCCAGCTTGGCGCGGCCCATATCTCCGCCCGCGTTGCGAGTCACCAGCCAGTCGATGCGGTGGTCGGTCATCAGCGCGCTTTCTGCTGGTTCAGGGAAAGGTGGTCGGCCCCGCACGAAGACCGCGCCGGGGATCGGGCAGCCCTCCCGCGGGTCGATCCCGCGCCAGATCACATAGCGCCCTGCCAGTCCGGCGAAGCGATCCAACCGTTGGCCGCCCGTGGCGAGGAATACCCGTGCGTCGGTCGGGATGATGCTGGCCACCTCTTCTTCGTGTGCCACTTCGGTCCAGTCGTCGCAAGGCCCCGGCACCCATGGCGGGCGCAGGAGACGGAGGTAGGGCACACCCCGCGCTGCGCAGGCGGCAGCGCTGCGGGGGCCGATCCGGGCCGCGAAGGGGTGCGTCGCGTCCACCACCATGCGCGGGCGGTGCGTCGCGAGCCAAGTCACGAAGCCCGCAACGCCGCCGAAGCCCCCGACCCGCGTGGACACGGGCAGCGGAGCAGGCGCGCGCACGGCCCCGGCGAGCGAAGCGATGACCGGCAGACCGGGCATCGCGGCAAGCGCATGTGCCAGCGCACGGGCCTCGGCGGTGCCCGCGAGCAGCAGGACCGGGCCGGTCATGGCCTGTCCGTGCGCGCCAGCACGGTCCCCGCCCGGTCGATGACCACGACATCCACCGCAACGGGTGCGCCGCGCAGGATGTCCAGCGCCGTGTCCCGGGCGCGCCATGCCACGAGGTCCGCAAGCTTCGGTCCGGCGATACCGACCGCCTCCAGCGCGGTATTCGCCTGCGCAACATCTGCAAGCCCTGCCGCCCGCGCCATCGCGCCGAGGGCCGCGAAATCCACCTGGCTCCGACGCGAATGAAGATCGCGCGCGCCCTGCGCCAGCTTGGCGATCTTGCCGATGCCGCCGCCGATGGTGATGCGCGGCACCGGGTGCGCGGCAAGGTATTTCAGCAGCCCGCCCGCGAAATCGCCCATGTCGAGCATCGCGTGATCGGGCAGTCCGTGCAGCGCCTGCACGACCCGCTCGCTCGTGGCGCCGGTACAGCCCGCCACATGCGGCAGGCCCGCCGCCACCGCCACGTCGATGCCCCGGTGGATGGACGCGATCCAGGCCGCGCAGGAATAGGGCCGCACCACGCCGGTCGTGCCGAGGATCGACAGGCCCCCTTCGATCCCCAGCCGAGGGTTCCATGTCCTCAGGGCCAAAGCCGCCCCGCCCGGCACGCTGATCGTTATCTCCACGTTCGGGGGCTGGCGGTGACGTTGGGCGAGGCCCGCCACGATCTCGGACATCATCTGCCGCGGAACCGGGTTGATCGCGGGGTCGCCCACGGGGATCGGCAGGCCGGGCTTGGTGACGACGCCGACGCCGTCTCCGGCCCGGAAGGTCACTCCCTGCCCCGCTGCGCGCACGCGTGCCACGATAACCGCGCCATGGGTCACGTCAGGGTCGTCGCCCGCGTCCTTCTGCACGCCGCATTCGGCCCAGTCCGACCCTATCTCCTTGTCCTGCAATGTGAAAACCGGGGTCTCGCCGCGCGGCAGGGTCAACTGCACGGTGTCGGGAAACGCCCCGCCCCAGAGCCGTTCCAACGCGCCCCATGTGGCCGCGGTCGCGCAGGCGCCCGTGGTCCAGCCACGGCGCAGTTTGGGGGTATCGGCGCTCATGACGCGACCATGCCGCAGGGCGGGACGCGCCGCAATGCGCGCAGATGGCCCCGTCGTGTCGCGAACTGCGCGAAGCGCGACGCTTGGGCGCTTTTCCCCGCTGCCGCGACGCGGCATAAGGGAGCGATGACAGGAAACACCCCATTGCCCCACCTGCCCGCGACGGACGCGATGCCGACGCTCGAACCCGGTTGGGTCTGGCTGTGCGGCGCGGGTCCGGGCGACCCTGGCCTGCTGACACTGCACGCGCTGAACGCGCTGCGGCAGGCCGACGTGATCGTGCATGACGCGCTGTGCAACCCGGCGATCCTCGACTGGGCGCAACCGGGGGTGGAGATCATCCACGCGGGCAAGCGCGGCGGAAAACCGTCGCCTTTGCAACGGGATATCTCGTTGCGGCTGGTGGAGCTGGCCCGCGCGGGGCGGCGCGTGCTGCGGCTGAAGGGGGGCGATCCGTTCGTCTTCGGGCGCGGCGGCGAAGAGGCGCAGACGCTGGTGCAGCACGGTGTCCCCATCCGCATCGTGCCCGGCATCACGGCGGGGATTGGCGGGCTGGCCTATGCGGGGGTGCCGGTCACGCACCGGGACGTGAACCAGACCGTGGCCTTCGTCACCGGGCACGACCAGAGCGGGCAGGCGCCGGGGGCGGTGAACTGGTCCGCGCTGGCGCAGGCCGCACAGGTCATCGTGATCTACATGGGCCTGAAACATATAGGAAAAATCGCCGCCGACCTGATGGCGGGCGGGCGCGATCCGGCCGATCCTGTGGCAGTGGTGACCGATGCGAGCCTGCCCACGCAACGGGTGCTGGAGACGCGGCTGGACCGGGTTTCGGCTGACGTTGTGGCGGCGGGTCTTGAGCCGCCCGCGATCATCTGCGTAGGCCGCGCGGCGCTGATGCGGCAGGTTCTGGACTGGCAGGCATTGGCTGCCGGGGCCGTCCCGCGCGATACCGATCCGCTGGGACGGGGCCGCCCGGCGGAGGCGTCTTGACCTGCCAGTGGGCCGGTCGCCGACGTATGACTCGCGTATGACTTTCATATGACTCCCGTATGACTCCGCAATGACCCGCACGGCCGCCTGACATGGCATCGACCGGTCCCACACCAGAGCAGCCCAGCACGGCCGGGGGCGGTTTGCTGATCGCCGCACCCGCCTCGGGCAGCGGCAAGACGACCGTGACGTTGGGCCTTCTGCGGGCCATGCGGCGGGCGGGGCACGCGGTGCGCGGGGCCAAGTCCGGGCCCGACTATATCGACCCGCGCTTTCACGCGGCGGCGAGCGGGGCGGAGTGCGTCAACCTTGATGCTCTGGCGATGACCGGGGCACGGCTGCAGGCGCTGGCGGGCGGGCCAGGGCTGCTGATCGTTGAGGGCGCGATGGGTCTGTTCGACGGCGCACCGCCCGACGGGCGCGGATCGAGTGCCGATCTCGCCCGTGCGCTGGGGCTGCCCGTGGTGCTGGTGGTGGATGCCGCGAAGATGGCGCAATCGGTGGCTCCGCTGGTGGCGGGATTCGCGCGGCATGATCCAAGCGTCCGGATTGCAGGGGTGATCCTGAACCGGGTCGGCAGCGACCGGCATGCGGCGATGTTGCGCGCGGCGCTGGACCCGCTGGGGCTGCCGGTTCTGGGGGCCGTGCCGCGCGACGTGGGGCTTTCGACTCCCTCCCGGCACCTCGGGCTGGTGCAGGCTGCGGAATGCGGCGACCTTGAGGAATTTCTCGACCGGGCCGCGGCGGCGATGGCGGCGGCGGTGGACCTGGACGCGCTGGTCGCGCTGGCGGCCGCCCCCCTGCCATGGGCGCAAGCGGCCCCGCGCATCGCGCCGCCCGCTCAGCGGATCGCGGTGGCGTCCGACGTGGCCTTCGGGTTCGCCTATCCGCACATGATGGCCGACTGGCGCGCGCAGGGGGCCGAGGTGCTGCCGTTCTCGCCGCTGGCCGATGACCCGGTGCCCGCCGATGCGGGCTTCGTGTTCCTGCCCGGCGGCTATCCCGAGTTGCATGCGGGGCGGCTGGCCGCCGCGGGGCGATTCATGGGCAGCCTGCGCGCGGCGGCGGCGGCGGGCGTGCCGGTTTACGGCGAATGCGGCGGCTACATGGTTCTGGGCGACGGGCTGGTCGATGCGGATGGCACCCGGCACGCCATGGCGGGGCTGCTGCGGCTGGAGACGAGCTTTGCCGCGCGGCGCTTGCATCTGGGCTATCGCCGGGTGCGTGCCGTGGATGGCCCGATGGCAGGGGACTGGTGGGCGCACGAGTTCCATTATGCCACTACGCTGCTGGAGACCGGCGACCCGCTGTTCAGCGCGCAGGATGCAGCGGGCGTGGCGCGCGCCCCGATGGGGCTGCGCGCGGGCCGCGTGGCCGGGTCATTCGCCCATGTGATCGACGGGGCGGCCGGTTGAGCCCCGCACGCCTGGGGCGCACGCGTTGTCATGCGCGCCTGCGACGCGCGGGGCCTCCGGCGGGGATATTTCGGGACGGAAGATCGTGGGGCCGGGTCTGCGCGTCCGTGTGGGGTCACGGCGGTCCGTCTGTGCGGTGCTGCCGCCTTTCGTATTCGGGCGGCGCGATGTAAGTCGCCTGCATGAGCACAGATATCCCCGCGCCCGACGAGACCGACGAACCTGCTTCTGCCGCCCCCGACGACCGGCGCGCGAAGCGCAATGTCGCCGTGCTGGTGGCAGCGCAGGCGCTTCTGGGCGCGCAGATGCCGATGATCTTCGTGATCGGCGGGCTGGCGGGGCAAATGCTGGCGCCCAATGCCTGCCTTGCAACGCTGCCCATCGCGATGATCGTCTTCGGGGCCATGACCAGCGCGCAGTGGTTGAGCGGGTTCATGCAGATGCATGGGCGGCGCGCGGGGTTCCAGATCGGCGCGGCAGGGGGGGCCATCGGGTCGGCGGTCTGCGTGCTGGCGCTGTCGCAGGGGTCGTTCCTGATGTTTCTTGGCGGATCCTACCTGACCGGCGTCTACATGTCGGCGCAGGGGTTCTATCGGTTCGCTGCCGCCGACACGGCGAGCGCCGGGTTCCGGCCCAAGGCGATTTCCTATGTCATGGCGGGGGGGCTGGTGTCGGCCATCGTCGGCCCGCAGCTTGTGAAGGTGACCGTGGATCTGACAGGGGTGCCGTTCCTGGGCACCTATGCTACGGTTATCGCGATCAACATTCTGGGCATGGCGCTGTTCTTCCTGCTGGACGTGCCGAAGCCGCCGCCGCCCGATGCGGGCGCCCTGCCCGCGCGGAGCCGGTTGCAGTTGCTGCGCGAGCCGGTGATCGCGGTCGCCATCATCTGCGGGATGGTGAGCTATGCCCTGATGAACCTTGTCATGACCTCCACCCCGCTGGCGGTGGTGGGCTGCGGCTTTTCCGAGGGGCTGGCGGCGGATATCGTGACCGCCCATGTGCTGGCGATGTTCGCGCCGTCCTTCTTCACCGGCCACCTGATCGCGCGGTTCGGGGCGCGGCGGATCGTGGCGCTGGGGCTGGCCATTCTGGGCGCCGCCGGCGTGGTGGCGTTGCAGGGCGTGGCGGTGGAGAATTTCTTCGTGGCGCTGATCCTGCTGGGGCTGGGCTGGAATTTCGGCTTCATCGGGGCGACGACGATGCTGTCGCAGGCCCATGCGCCCGAGGAACGGGGCCGCGTGCAGGGATTGAACGACATGCTGGTGTTCGGCTGCGTGACCGTTGCGTCGCTGGCGTCGGGCGGGTTGATGAACTGCACCGGGGGCGATCCGGTGGCGGGCTGGTCGGCGGTGAACATCGCCATGGTGCCGTTCCTGACACTGGCGGGCGGCGCGCTGATCTGGCTGGCGCTGCGGCCGCAGGACTGACGGCGGGCTAGATCCGGCCCGCGAGCCCGGTCAGCAGGAGGCCCCAGCGCTTGCGCGCCTCGGATTCCGGCAGGGTGCCGGCGGCGACGCGCGCCGGTTGCGCGGCGGCGCGGGACAGGATCGCGCGGGCACGCCATGCCGGGGCGAG
>NZ_QDFI01000002.1 GCF_003254465.1 Meridianimarinicoccus zhengii | reverse complement strand
CGCAAGATGCGCGGCAGCCCGATGCAGATCGAAACGGTGCATGGCTACGGCCTGCGCCTGAATGGCCCGGACACACTGTTCGGGCCGCACCTGTCCGCGTCGGGGTCCAACGCCCCCACGGCGCCCGGCGCGGGCTCCAAACAGGAGAAGCAGAATGTCTGTCGATGAGAAGGATACCCGGATCGCCGAGCTGGAGCGGGGCCGCGAGGCGCTGATCCAGGCGATCATCGCACTGCGCGCGTTTCGCGGCCTGCCCGACGATGTGTTGATCGAGATCGGCCGCCGCGAGCGCGCCATGACCGGCGCCACGGACTGAGTCGCGTTCAAGGGGTCTTCAACGGCCCTTTACGACCCGGTTCTCGAAAAACGCTCTGCTGCAAGTATTGGTGTAAAACACTGCAGAAATAAGTGTCGCGCTACACCGCAGCAAAGGCCCCACCCCGTCCCGGCGCATGTCGTGGAAATATCGCTTTACAGGATGGCCCGCAGGTCGCACCATATGTTGTAAGCGGTGTGCAGCGTCGCGCCGCTTCTTGAGCAGGCACCAAGCCTTGGGGGCCGAGAGCCGGACCAAGGCCACAACGCGCGAGGCCGGGCATGTCACTTTCCGAATACATGATCGACGACATTCATCCCATCGACATCGTGGAAACGCTTGCCGAGCACGAGGCCTGGGATTTCGACCGGGTCGGCGAGAACCAGATCGCCATGGCAGTCGAAGGCCAGTGGCGCACCTATTCGATCACGCTGGCATGGTCCGGGCATGACGACACGCTGCGCATGGTCCTGAGCTTCGAGATGGAACCGCCCGAGGACCGCCTGCCGGAACTCTACGAGATGATCAATCGGACCAACGACATGTGCTGGACCGGGGCGTTCGGCTTCTGGGCCGAGCAGAAACTGATGGTCTATCGCTACGGGCTGCTGGCCGGCGAAAGCGGTGTTGGACTGGAGCAGATCACGACGCTGATCGGCACGGCCGTCGCGGCGTGTGAGCGATTCTACCCAGCCTTCCAGCTTGTCAGCTGGGGCAACGCGACGCCCGCGGCCGCGATCCAGACCGCCATCGCCGAAGCCTACGGGCGCGCCTGACCGAAAGCCGGTGCCGCGGCCGCGCCGGGACACCCCCGGACGGTTGCGGCGCGCGCTGCGTTCCTCGGACAGG
Source organism: Meridianimarinicoccus zhengii (assembly GCF_003254465.1). Lineage (GTDB taxonomy): Bacteria > Pseudomonadota > Alphaproteobacteria > Rhodobacterales > Rhodobacteraceae > Meridianimarinicoccus > Meridianimarinicoccus zhengii. The sequence goes on along the minus strand of NZ_QDFI01000002.1, from coordinate 130,017 downwards.
ACGGGTTTGACCCGGCAGCCGGGCTGTGCAAGCTGCATGGACGCCCGCAGCCGGAGAGACCATGCGCCTGATCGACCCCGCCCACCCGTTCTACCGCCCCGCGTGGCGGCGTTATCTGCTGACGATCCTGCCGCTTGCATGGGCACCTGTTGAATGGCACGCGGGCAACGATCTGTGGGCCTATCTCTTTGCCGCGATCGGGGGGTTCCTGGCCTGGAACCTGATCGTCGCGTGGCGACCACCTGACCAGGAACAGGCGGACAGGCCCGACACCGACCAGGATTGATAGGTCAGGCGCCCGGCAAGTCCACCGGCTGGCCCGTCTCGCACGACCGTGCCGCGGCATCGGCCAGGATCTGCGCCTGCAACCCGTCATGGATGCCGGGATTGGCCGGTTTGCCGTCCGCGACCGCCGTCACGAAGGCACGCATTTCGGCCAGATAGGCGGGCGCGTAGCGTTCGAGGAAGAAATGCTGGGCCGGGTCGCGGGCGAAGCCGGTGGCGGTGGCGATTTCAACGGTGGATTCGAGCTGGTTCTCGGCCCGCAGCATGCCGCCCGCACCATGCACCTCGATCCGCTGGTCATAGCCGTAGACCGCCCGGCGGGAGTTGGAGATCTGGCAGATCCGCCCGTCCGCCGTGGTGAGGATCACGGCGGCGGTATCCACGTCCCCCGCCTTGCCGATGTCCGGGTCCACGAGCGACGATCCCACGGCGTGCAGACGCGTGAACTCCGCCCCCACCAGGAAGCGGGCCATGTCGAAATCGTGGATCATCATGTCACGGAAAAGCCCGCCCGACCGCGCGATATAGGACAGGGGTGGCGGCGACGGGTCGCGCGAGGTGATCGTGACCATCTCCACCGCGCCGATGGCCCCGGCGGCGATCCGGGCTTGCAGGCTGGCAAAGTTCGGGTCGAAGCGGCGGTTGAACCCGGTCAGGAAGGTCACGCCGGCAGCTTCCACCGCATCGATGCAGGCGCGGATATTGTCCACGGACATGTCCACGGGCTTTTCGCAGAAGATCGCCTTGCCCGCCGCGGCGGCGGCGCGGATCAGGTCGAAATGGGTGTCGGTCGGTGTGCCGATCACCACGGCGTCGATATCCGTACCGGTCAGGATCGCCCCGGCGTCCCGCACCTCGGCCCCCGTCTCGGCGGCAAGCGCGCCTGCGGCGTCCGGCAGCGCATCGGCCACGGCCACCACGGTGGCGTCATGGAGCGCCTTGATGCTGCCAGCATGCACCTGCCCGATCCGCCCGCACCCCAGAAGTCCGATCCTCAGCATGTCATGCCTTTCCACTTGCGCCGAGCCCGCGGATCACGGCGCGCGCGGCGGCCATCACGGGGTCATGGGTTTCCTTCAGGATCGCGACCCGGTCGAAACGGTCCGGGTCTGCGTTCACGGCATCGCGCAGGGCGGCACCGAATGCCATGCGCAGTTCGGTGCCGATGTTGAACTTGGCGATGCGCGAAACCGCCGCCAGGGCCGCGCGCTGCGCCAGCGGCACGCCGGACCCGCCATGGATCACCAGAGGCACGTCGGTCACGGCCTCGATCGCGCGGATGCGCGGCTCGTCCAGCCCGCCCTCGTGGCCCTGCTGGAGATGCACGTTGCCCACGGAAATCGCCATGGCGTCCACGCCGCTGTCGCGCGCGAAGATCGCGGCGTCCGCAGGGTCGGTCCCGGCCGACCCTTCGCCGCCCGCGTAGCCGACGAAGCCGATCTCGCCTTCGCAGGAAACTCCTGCTGCGTGGGCCAACTCCGCCACCGCCGCGGTTTCGGCGATGTTCTGCGCCAGCGGCTGGCGCGAGCCGTCATACATCAGCGACGTGAACCCGGCATCCAGCGCCGCGCGGCATTCATCGAGGGTGTAACCATGGTCGAGATGCACCACGACCGGCACGTCCACGTCGCCTGCAAGCTGCCGCATCATCGCGCCAAGGACCGGCAGCGGTGTGTGCGCCCGGCAGGACGGCCCGGCCTGCAGGATCACCGGTGCGCGTTCGGCCTGTGCCGCCATGGCATAGGCGCGCATGTCCTCCCACCCCAGACACACCAGCCCCGGCACGGCATAGCCGCCCGCGACGGCGGGGCGCAGGACCTCCGCGAGCGTCGCCAGCGTCATTTGAACTTGGCCACCATGTCCATGATGCCAGGGATCGTGTGCAACTGGTCGGCATGGGTCGGCTGGAAATACTGGGTCAGGCTGCGTTGGGACAGGCCACCGAGGATCGTGAAGTAATACATCTCGTATCCCGGCAGCACGCAGCAGGGGTGATACCCCTTGTCGATCAGCACGGTTGAGCGATCCATGATGTGGTAGGCATCGCCCGGTTCGTTGTCGACCCGCTGGAGCATCTGGACTCCGGACCCGTAGCCGGGCCGAAAGCGGAAATTGTAGCATTCGTCGTGCCGCGTTTCGTCCGGCAGCCTGTCCGTGTCGTGCTTGTGGCTGGGGAAACCCGACCAGCCCCCCGCCCCGACCGTGAACAGCTCCGACACCAGCAGCCGCCCGACCCGGTCGTGATGGCCGGCGCCAAGGATATGCTTGATCTTGCGGTGTGTCTTGGTGTCGTCCGATCCGTATTGCACGAGATCCAGATCCCCGTGGCGCACCGCGAAGGGCTTCAGCGTCTCGCCAAAAGCGGCCCCGGCGATGAAGGTCTCCGTATCGGTCTGCGCGGTGATCCGCGCGCCGGTGTCGGTTGGAACATAGACGCCTTCGGGCTCGCCGTCCCAGACATCCGCGCCGCGGTTGCCGATATCCCGGTACGTCTCGCCCGCGGCTTCCACCGTCACGGTCCCGGTGGCCGGCACGACGCAGGTTTCATAGCCGGGGACACGGTAATCGAAGGTCTCGCCTGCCTTCAGCCGCACGATGTTGAAATAGACCAGCGGCGTGTGAGCGTCGTTCACGTCGACGATGGGGCAGTTGCAGTTGTCATGGGGGGGGATGTGCATGGATCGTCCTTTCAGGCAGCGCCGGGGCCGGCATGGTCGCGCAGGAATTGCGCCAGTTCAGCGCGGTCGGGCATGGCGGGGGCGCAGCCGACGCGGGCGACGACCATCGCCGCCGCCGCCGAGCCCTGCAGCACCGCGTCGCGCACGGGCAACCCTTCAGCCAGCCCGGACACGAAACCGCCCATGAAGCTGTCGCCCGCGCCGGTGGGTTTCAGGGCATCGGTGCGGTAGATGCCCGTGGCGATTTCGCCCTCCGGCGTGAAGGTCACGGCGCCCTTTTCGCCCATCTTGTAGACGGCGATGCGGGCGCCTGAATCCACCAGCGCACGCGCCTTGGTCCGGCCTGCGGCGTAATCACCGGCCATGAAACCGAATTCGACATCGTTGCCCACGATCACGTCGCACATGGCCCCGGCGCGGGAATAGACATCCGCCGCGACATCCGCCGAGGGCCAGGAATAGGGGCGGTAGTCGATATCGAAGATCAGCGGCAGACCGGCGGCACGGGCCAGTTCGAACGCCCGGAAGGCGGCAGTGCGCGACGGCTCCGCCGCGAACACCGTGCCCGTGGTAATGAGCGCGTCGTAGCGGGTGTAGTCGACCCACTCCACATCATCGGTCGTCATCTCGAAATCGGCGGCCCCGTTGCGGTAGATGACCGACTGGTGATCCTCAATCCGCGTTTCGACCACGGCGAGCGAATTGCGCGCCTCCCCGCCCACGGACCGGACATGGGCACGCCCGATGCCGTAATGGTCGAGCTGGTTCAGCGCGAACCGCCCGATCGCGTCGTCGGACACGCAGGTGACAAGATCCGCCTGCCCGCCCAGCCGGGTGATCGCCACGGCGATATTCGCGGACGACCCGCCAAGGCAGGCGAAGAACTGCGTCGCGTCCTCGGTCCTTGTGCCCGGCGGATCGGGGTAGAAATCCATCCCCGCCCGCCCGATCACGAGGAACCGGTTTCCGGTCAGCCGCATGTCAGACCCCCTGCCGCTGGCGCGCGCGGGTCGCTTCGATCTCGGCGTGTTTCTCGCGCACGGATGCCCTGTCGGAAACCTCGGGCGTGCCGACCTCCCACCAGGCATGTCCTCCGGTGGTCCATCCCTCGTAGGCGTCCACCTGCATCACGATCACGGTGGTCTTGTCGGATGTCTTGGCGCGGGTGAACGCGTCGCACAATTCCGCCGGGTTGGACACGGTCACGGCGTCGGCGCCCATGGACCGCGCGTGGGATTCGAAATCGACCGTGAACGGGTCGGGCACGGTCGGGCAATCCGCGATCAGGTTGTTGAAACTGTCCTGCCCGGTGTTGTTCTGCAGCTTGTTGATGACCGCGAAGCCGCCATTGTCGAGCACGAGCACGATCAGCTTCTTGCCGGTCAGCACCGATGAGTAGATGTCGGAATTCATGAGCAGGTAACTGCCATCGCCCACGAAGACGATGGTGTCCGCGTCGGGCTCGACTTCGGCCTGTGCGATGCGCGCGCCCCAGCCGCCCGCGATCTCGTATCCCATGCAGGAAAAGCCGAACTCCACGTCCACGGTGCCGATATCCAGCGTGCGCCAGTTAGCCGTGACCTCGGCCGGAAGGCCGCCCGCCGCGGTCACCACCCGGTCGCGCGGGGCGCACAGCGCGTTCACCACGCCGATGGCCTGCGCATAGCTGTTGGGCCGATTGCCATGGGCGACGTTGCCTTCGACATAGGCGTCCCAGCAGCGCCGTTCGGCCTGTGCCAAAGCCGTCCAGTCGCCGGGCGCGCGGCAATCGCCAAGCGCGGACCCCAACGCGGTCAGCGCCAGTTTCGCGTCGCCCACCACCGGCAGGGACATGTGCTTGATCGCGTCATGCCGCCCCGCGTTCACCCCGATCAGGCGCGCGTCCTTGGCGAAGGCCGTCCATGACCCGGTGGTGAAATCCTGCAGCCGCGTGCCGACGCAGAGGATCACGTCGGCTTTCTCGGCGATGGCATTCGCGCTGTCGGAGCCTGTCACGCCGATGGGGCCGATGTTCAGGGGGTGGTCGGCCAGCAGGTTCGCCCGCCCGGCGATGGTTTCCACGACCGGGATGCCATGGGCCTCGGCAAAGGCGGTCAGTTCGGCAACGGCGCCGGAATACTGCACCCCGCCGCCCGCGATGATCATCGGGCGCGCCGCGTCGCGCAGGGCCACCGCCGCGTCGGCGATTTCTGCCGGATCGGGGGCCTGACGCCGGATGCGATGGACGCGGCGCGCGAAGAACGCTTCGGGGTAATCATGCGCCCAGCCCTGCACATCCTGCGGCAGCGCGATGAAGGCCGGGCCGCAATCGGCGGGGTCGAGCATCGTGGCCAGCGCGGCGGGCAGCGACTGGATCACCTGCGCCGGATGCGTGATCCGGTCCCAGTAGCGCGTCACCGCCTTGAACGCGTCGTTCAGGCCCAGCGCGGGATTGCCAAAATGCTCCAGCTGCTGCAGCACCGGGTCCGGAAGCCGTGTCAGGAACGTGTCGCCGCACAGCATCAGCATCGGCAGCCGGTTGGCATGGGCGAGCGCCGAGGCGGTCAGCAGGTTGGCGGTGCCCGGCCCGGCACTCGCGGTGCAGAACATGAAGCGGCGGCGCAGGTGGTACTTGGCATAGGCGGCGGCGGCGAACCCCATGCTCTGTTCGTTCTGCCCGCGGTACAGCGGCAGGTCATCCCGCACCGGGTACAGCGCCTCACCGAGGCACGGCACGTTGCCATGGCCAAAGATGCCGAATCCCCCGCCGCAAATGCGCGTCTCGAACCCGTCGATCTCGATGAACTGGTTCATCAGGAAGCGCACGATGGCCTGCGCGGTGGTCAGGCGGATGGTGCTGTCCGCTGCGGTCATGGTCCCCCCTTTGCGCCGGTTCCGGCTGTCGTCGTGTTTGACGGTTGCGAAGCGTCCCTGCCTACGATACGAATTTTGCAACCGGTTGCAACCGGGTTCGCGGGCAGGGGGCAAACATGACCGAAATCGGGGTCGGGATCGTCGGCGGCGGCTACATGGGCAAGGCCCATGCTGTGGCAATGTCGGCGGTCGGTGCGGTGTTCGACACAGCCCTGCGTCCGCGGCTGGAGATGATCGCCGGGTCCACCCCGGCCTCGTCCGAACGCTATCGCGCCGCCTATGGGTTCGCCCGCGCCGCGCCGGACTGGCAGGCGCTGGTGGCAGACCCGCGGGTCGATGCGGTGGTGATCGCCTCGCCGCAGACGACCCACCGGGCCATCGCCGAAGCAGCCTTCGCCGCCGGGAAGCCGGTATTCTGCGAAAAGCCGCTGGGTGCGTCGCTGGCCGATGCGCAGGCGATGTTCGCGTCGGCCGAGGCGTCGGGCCTGCCCAACATGATCGGCTTCAACTACGTCCGCACGCCCGCCACGCAATTCGTGCGGCAGTTACTTGCCGAGGGCGCCATCGGCGACGTGACGTGGTTCCGGGGCGAACACACGGAGGATTTCTTCGCGGACCCCGCCACCGTGGCGACATGGCGTTGCCAAGGCCGCGCCAACGGCACGATGGGGGATCTGGCCCCGCACATGATCAACGGCGCACTCGCCCTGATGGGGCCGATCGCCGAACTGTCGGTACGTCTGGAAACGATGCACGCCACCCGTCCGGGCGCGGAAGGTCCTGTCACGGTGGACAATGACGACCACGCCCAGATGATGGTGCGGTTTGCATCAGGCCCCATGGGGCATCTCTATTTCAGCCGTGCGGCCACGGGGCGGAAGATGGGCTATGCCTACGAAATCCACGGCACCAAGGGGGCGATCCGCTTCGACCAGGAGGATCAGAACGCCGTCTGGCTCTATCGCGCCGAAGGGCCGGAGGCGACGCGCGGGTTTACCAAGATCCTCACCGGCCCGGCCCATCCCGACTACCTGCCCTTCTGCCAGGGACCGGGGCATGGCACCGGGTACCAGGACCAGATCATCATCGAGGCGCGGGATTTCCTGCAGGCCATCGCCACGGGCGACCCGGTCTGGCCCACCTTCCACGACGGACTGGCCGTTGCCCGCGTGATCGAAACCGCCTTCGCCGCCGCCGGCGATGGCCGCTGGCACACCGTTCCCTCTGACTGAAAGGGCCACCCCCATGACCATCCGTATCGGCAACGCCCCCTGTTCCTGGGGCGTGGAATTCCCGAACGATCCGCGCAACCCGCCGTGGCAGCAAGTGCTGTCGGACTGTGCCGCCGCCGGGTACACTGGAATCGAACTCGGTCCGGTGGGCTTCATGCCCGAAGACCCCGCCGTGCTGGGCGAGGCGCTGGACGAATACGGGCTGGAGCTTGTTGGCGGCGTGGTGTTCCGCGCGTTCCACGATCCGGCGCAATGGGACGACGTGCTGGACGGTGCCGTGCGCACCTGCCGGGCGCTGGTGGCGCATGGCGCGCAGCATCTGGTGCTGATCGATTCGATCTCGCCCCGCCGGGCGCCGACCGCCGGGCGAGCTGACGCCGCCGAACAGATGGACGCCGCCGAATGGGCGGCCTTCCGCGACCGGATCGCCCATGTGGCGCGGATGGCGGCGGAAGAATACGGCCTGATCGTCGGCATCCACGCCCATGCGGCGGGCTTCATGGATTTCGAGCCGGAACTGGAACGGCTGCTGGACGAAGTGCCCGAAGAGACCCTCAAGATCTGCTTCGACACCGGGCACCATTCCTATGCGGGCTTCGATCCCGTGGCCTTCATGCGGCGTCACATCGGGCGGATATCCTACATGCATTTCAAGGATATCGATCCGAAGGTGAAGGCCGACGCCATCGCCAAGGGCACCGGGTTCTACGACGCCTGCGGGCAAGGCATCTTCTGCAATCTCGGGCAGGGCGACGTCGATTTCCCCGCCGTGCGGCAAATCCTGCTGGATGCGGGGTTCGCGGGCTGGTGCACGGTCGAACAGGATTGCGACCCGACGCTGGACGTCTCCCCCATCGACGACGCGCGGGCCAACCGCGCGTATCTGGACAGCATCGGTTTCAACTAGGGGCACCATGCCATGACACGACTGAACTGGGGCATGATCGGCGGCGGCGAAGGCAGCCAGATCGGCCCGGCCCACCGTCTGGGCGCGCAGGCGGACGGAAACTTCACGCTGGCCGCAGGCGCACTGGATGCCGACCCGGCCAAGGGCCGCGCATATGCCCAGCGGCTGGGGGTCGCCCCCGACCGTGCCTATGGCGACTGGCGCGAGATGCTGGCGGGCGAGCGCGACCGCGCCGACCGGGTGGACCTCGTGACGGTGGCCACGCCGAATTCCACCCATTTCGAGATCACCAAGGCGTTTCTTGAGGCCGGGTTCCACGTCCTGTGCGAAAAGCCCATGACCATGACCGTGGAGGAAGGCGAGGAGATCGTGCGCATCGCCCGCGTGTCGGGGAAGATCTGCGCAGTGAACTATTGCTACTCCGCCTATCCCATGGTGCGGGAAATGCGCGCAATGGTGCGCACCGGGCAGTTGGGCAAGATCCGGCTTGTGGTCACGAATTTCAGCCATGGCCATCACGGCGACGCGGGCGACGCCGACAACCCGCGCGTGCGCTGGCGATACGACCCGGCGATGGCGGGCGTGTCGGGACAGTTCGCCGATTGCGGCATCCACGCGCTGCACATGGCGGGCTTCATCGCAGGGGCCGAGGTCGAAAGCCTGTCGGCGGACTTCGCCTCCACCATCCCCTCCCGCGTGCTGGAGGACGACGCGATGGTGAATTTCCGCCTGTCGGGCGGCGCGGTCGGGCGGCTCTGGACGTCCTCCGTGGCAATCGGGCGGCAACACGGGTTCGACATCCAGGTCTTCGGGGAAACTGGCGGGCTGCGATGGGCGTCGGAACAGCCCAACCAGGTGTTCTACACGCCGGTCGGCGGACGCACCCAGATCATGGAGAAGGGCGAGGCGGGCCTGAGCGACGAGGCCAGCCGCCTCAGCCGCGTGGCCATCGCCCATCCCGAAGGCTTCCCGCTGGCGGTGGCGAACATCTATGTTGATCTCGCGGCCGCGATCCGGGGGGAGGCGCGCGACGGTCTGCCATCGGCCGCGGACGGGGTGCGATCCATCGCGGCCGTCCACGCGGCCGTGGCGTCCGCCAAGGCGGACGGCACATGGACCGATGCCCGTCCGCCGATGTTCCGCTAGACTGCCGGGACGGGGCGCAGCGTGCCCCGTTCGATAACCCGGCACGGGAACAGCCGCGTTTCCGGATAGCGGTCGGGGCGTTCGATCGTGGCGATCACGAGGTCGATGGACGCCCCGATGATCTCGGCCACGGGCTGGCGGATCGTGGTCAGGTTGATGTTCTGCCAACGCGCCATGTCCATGTCATTCAGCCCGATCACGCCGATATCGTCGGGCACGCGCAGCCCGGCCTCGGCAATCGCGGATAGCGCGCCCACGGACAGCACGTCGTCCCCGCAGAAATACGCCTCTGCCGGGTTTTCCATCAGGCGGCGGGTCATCTCCACCCGGCCTGCGTCAAAGGAATATGCGGTCGCATAGCTGAGGCTGACCGACACCTGCGGATGGGCCGACAGCGCGGCGACGAACCCGCGCGCCCGGTCCTGGGTCGAAGTCGCCGTTTCCGGCCCGCCGAGGAACGCCACCCGCCGATAGCCCCGCGCAACCAGTGTCTCGGCTGCCATCCGCCCGCAAGCGATGTTGTCGATGCCGACCACATGGACATGGGGGCTGGTGGTATATCGCCCGAAGGAATGGACTACGGGCATGCCGGCATCCCGAAACGCCTCGGCGAAGCTGGGCGGCAGGGTTGATGACGCCACGATCACCCCGTCCACAGAATACTGCCGCAGCATCTGCAAGGACTGCGCCGGGTCGGTTTCGTGGCTGAGATTCACCAGCAACGGGCGCAGGCCCCGGTCCTGCAATCCGCGGGTGAAAAGGTCGAACACCTCGAGGAAAATCGGGTTGTGGAAGTTGTTGGACACCAGCCCGATCAGCTTCGTGCGCCCCGTGGTCAGGGACGACGCCAGCGCGTTGGGGCTGTAGCCCAGGTCGCGCGCGGCCTTTTCGACCTTGGCGCGAGTCTTGGCCGACACCGACGCGCCCGCCGTGAAGGTGCGCGACACCGCCGACCGGGACACGCCCGCGCGTTCCGCAACCTCCCTGAGTGTCACCGCCATCGTCCTGTCCGCCTGCACGGCGCGAACCTTCCGCACCCATCGTGATGTTACCCAAGCCGGGCCGCTTTGCAACCGGTTGCAAAAAAATCGAATCGGGACTACGCTTTTCCCTAGGGGACACGGGAAAACCCGGGCCATGCCCCGACACCGTTTGGGAGGACATCATGAACACATTCTTCAAGTCGATGGCGGCCACCGCCGTCGCGGCGGCGGCGCTGGCGGGGGCCACGGCCGCACAGGCAGAGGGCGAACGCTACGTTCTTGTCAGTCACGCGCCCGACAGCGACAGCTGGTGGAACACGATAAAGAACGGCCTGGCGCTGGCGGGCGACCAGATGGACGTGGAGGTGGAGTACCGCAACCCGCCCACGGGCGATCTGGCCGACATGGCGCGGATCATCGAACAGGCGACGGCAAGCGGCCCGGACGGGATCATCACGACGCTGGCCGACTATGACGTGCTCTCCGGCCCGATCCGCGATGCCGTGGCATCCGGCATCGACGTTATCATCATCAACTCGGGCACGCCGGAACAGGCGCGCGAGGTTGGCGCGCTGATGTATGTCGGCCAGCCGGAATACGACGCGGGCTTCGCCGCTGGCCAGCGTGCGGCGGGTGACGGCGTGACCAGCTTCCTGTGCGTGAACCACTACATCGCGCAACCCGCATCCTCCGAACGGTGCCAGGGCTTTGCCGACGGACTGGGCGTGGACCTGGGCAACCAGATGATCGACAGCGGGCAGGACCCGTCCGAGATCCAGAACCGGGTGATGGCCTATCTCAACGCCAACCCTGACACCGACGCGGTACTGACGCTCGGACCGACCTCGGCGGACCCGACGATCCTTGCGCTCGACCAGATGGGGCTGGCCGGGGACATTTATTTCGGCACGTTCGATCTGGGCGGCGACATCGTGCAGGCCATCAAGGACGGCGTGATCGAATGGGGCATCGACCAGCAGCCCTTCCTGCAGGCCTATCTGCCGGTCGTGGTGCTGACGAACTACCACCGCCTTGGCGTGCTGCCCGGCAACAACATCAACTCCGGTCCCGGCTTCGTCACGGCCGACGCGCTGGGCCTCGTGGAACAACTGGCGGGCGAATACCGCTGAGTCCATGAACAGGGGCGGGCGCCAGTTGCGGTGCCCGCCCCTTTTGTCACCGAACGAGGGGGGAGTGCGCGATGTCCGATGTCAACGCGGTCGTCGATGAACGAGTCAAACAGACATCCGGGCTGCGCAAGGCCCTGATCCGGCCCGAGCTGGGCGCGATTGTCGGCACTATCGCCGTCTTCGCCTTCTTCATCGTCTTCGCGGGCGACAGTGGCATGTTCAACGCGCAGGGCGTGCTGAACTGGTCCACGGTGTCCGCACAGTTCGTCATCATCGCGGTCGGCGCCTGCATGCTGATGATCGCGGGCGAATTCGACCTGAGCGTCGGGTCGATGATCGGCTTCGCGGGCATGTCCATCGCGATCATGTCCGTCACGCTGGGCTGGCCGGTATGGATCGCGATCCTCGTGACCTTCGCCATATGCATCGCCATCGGCGCGCTCAACGGTATCATCGTGGTTCGCACGGGGCTTCCAAGTTTCATCGTGACGCTGGCGTTCCTGTTCATCCTGCGCGGCTTCACGATCTTCTTTCCGCAACTGATCGAACGCCGGACCATCATCGGCGGCATTTCCGACGTCGCGCAGGGCGACTGGCTGGCGCCCGTGTTCGGCGGCAAGATCCTGGGCGGGCTGTTTGTCTGGCTCGCGGATCTGGGGCTGGTGGACACCTTCAGCCGCGGCACACGCGAAGGCCAGCCCGTGGTGGACGGCATCCCGATGCTGATCGTCTGGGCGCTGGGGCTGATGATCCTTGCCCATGTGGTGCTGACGCGCACGCGCTTCGGCAACTGGGTGTTCGCCGCGGGCGGCGACGCGCAGGCGGCACGCTATGTCGGCGTGCCGGTGAACCGGGTCAAGATCCTCATGTTCATGTTCACCGCCTTCTGCGCGACGATCTTCGCCACCTGCCAAGTGATGGAATTCGGCTCCGCCGGGGCCGACCGCGGCCTGCTGAAGGAGTTCGAGGCGATCATCGCCGTGGTGATCGGTGGCGCGCTGCTGACCGGGGGCTATGGATCGGTCATCGGCGCCGCCCTTGGTGCGTTGATCTTCGGCGTGGTGCAGCAGGGGCTGTTCTTCGCGGGGGTCGAATCCTCGCTGTTTCGGGTGTTCCTTGGCGTGATCCTGCTGCTCGCGGTGATCCTGAACACCTATATCCGGCGCATCATCACGGGGGAGCGGTGACATGGCCAGCTTCGATCACAACCCGATCGTCGAGATGCGCAACATCGAGAAGCATTTCGGCCCCGTCATCGCCCTGAACGGAGTCAGCTTCGATGTGCGCCCCGGCGAATGCCATTGCCTCCTGGGCGACAACGGCGCGGGGAAATCCACCTTCATCAAGACCATGTCGGGCGTGCACAAGCCCACCGGCGGCGAGATCATGTTCGAGGGGCGCCCGATGTCCTTCGACAGCCCGCGCGACGCGATGGAAGCGGGAATCGCCACCGTCTACCAGGATCTCGCCATGATCCCGCTGATGAGCGTCACGCGCAATTTCTGGATGGGGCGCGAACCCGTCAAGCGCGTGGGGCCGTTCAACTTCATCGATTTCAAGATGGCGAACGAGACCACGATGGCTGAAATGCGGCGCATGGGGATCAACCTGCGCTCGCCCGATCAGGCCGTCGGCACGCTGTCGGGCGGGGAACGGCAGACCGTGGCCATTGCACGTGCGGTGCATTTCGGGGCCAAGGTGCTGATCCTCGACGAGCCGACCAGCGCACTTGGTGTGCGGCAGACTGCGAACGTGCTTTCCACCATCGACAAGGTGCGCAAGACCGGAATCGGCGTCGTCTTCATCACACACAACGTGCGTCACGCCATGGCTGTCGGGGATCGGTTTACCGTCCTCAACCGCGGCAAGACGCTGGGTACCGCGCAGCGCGGCCAGATCACGCCGGAAGAGCTGCAGGACATGATGGCCGGCGGGCAGGAGATGGTCGAGCTTGAAGGATCGCTCGGCGGTACGGTCTGACACCATCGTCATCGGGCACGAAAAACCCGGGCGCAGCGCGCCCGGGCCAGGTTCAGGGACTGACCGGAAGGAGGATCAGCCCTTGGAGAACTCCGGGTAGGCCTCCATGCCCATTTCCGACATGTCGAGCCCGTTGATCTCGTCCTCTTCGCTGACGCGGATGCCCATGACAGCCTTCAGAACAAGCCACACGATGGCCGATCCGACGAAGGTGAACACACCGTAGGCAGCGATCCCGGTCAGCTGCGTCATCAGGCTCGCATCGCCATTGTAGAACACGACCGCGATGGTGCCCCAGATACCGGCAAGCAGGTGAACAGGGATCGCACCGACCACGTCGTCGATCTTCAGCTTGTCGAGCATCGGCACCGCGAAGACCACGATCACGCCACCGACGGCACCGATCCAGAGCGCGCCGAACAGCGTCGGCGCCAAGGGCTCTGCCGTGATGGACACGAGCCCCGCCAGCGCGCCGTTCAGCACCATCGTGAGATCGGGCTTGCGATACAGGACCTGCGTCAGGATCAGCGCCGTGACGGCACCGGCGGCCGCGGCCATGTTCGTGTTGGCGAAGATGCGCGACACGTCCGACACGTCGCCCACGGTGCCCATCGCCAGCTGCGAGCCGCCGTTGAACCCGAACCAGCCCAGCCACAGGATGAACGTGCCCAGCGTGGCCAGCGCAAGGTTTGACCCCGGCATCGGATGCACCTGCCCGTTCTTGTACTTGCCGATGCGCGGCCCGAGGATCAGCGCCCCGGCCAGAGCCGCCCAGCCGCCCACGGAGTGCACGACGGTCGATCCGGCGAAGTCCGAGAAACCCATGGCCGACAGCCAGCCGCCGCCCCACTGCCACGACCCGGAAATCGGATAGAGAACGCCCGTCAGGACCACGACGAAGATCAGGAATGGCCACAGCTTGATGCGTTCGGCCAGCGCACCCGACACGATCGATGCGGTCGCCGCCACGAACACGAGTTGGAAGAAGAAGTCCGACCCGACCGACGCATAGTCGAGTGCAGCGTCGGCAGCGGCCACGCCCACCGGGTCGAGCACGGTCGGCGAGAAGAACGTGCCGACATAGCCGTTGAAGTCGCCCGGATACATCAGGTTGAACCCCATGAACCAGTACATGATCGCCGCGATGGAATAGAGCGCGATGTTCTTCGTCATCTGCATGGTGACGTTCTTGGACCGCACCAGGCCGCCTTCGAGCATCGCGAAGCCCGCGGCCATGAAGAACACGAGGAACCCCGCCATGCAGAACAGCAGGGTCGTCATGATATATGGGCCGATCTCGTCGAAGCCGGGCGCGGGTGCCTCTGCCTCCTGCGCGAATCCCAGCGCCGGAAGCGCCATCGCCGCCGCGGCCAGAAGGAGTGTCTTGGTCAGTTTCATCAGGTCGTTTCCCCTTTGTCAGGTCGCGTCGCTATTACAGCGCGTCTTCGTTGGTCTCGCCGGTGCGCACCCGCACCGCCTGCCCCACGTCGAGCACGAAAATCTTTCCGTCGCCGATCTTGTCGGTCTTGGCCGTCGTCTGGATCGTTTCGACCACCTGGTCGGCCATGGCCGAGTTCACCACGATCTCCAGCTTGACCTTGGGCACGAAGTTCACCGCGTATTCCGCCCCGCGATAGATCTCGGTATGGCCGGACTGCGACCCGAAGCCCTTGATCTCGGTGACCATCATGCCGCGCACGCCGATGGCGGTCAGCGCCTCGCGCACCTCCTCCAGCTTGAACGGCTTGATTGCTGCTATGATCAGTTTCACGTTCTTCCCCTTTGCTTGGGCCGGAGGCCGCTTGCCCATGGCGCGCACCCCGCTTCTTCACGGGGATCACTAGGTCGGCATCACCCGGCTTTCACAAGCGACGCCTGCCCCGGAAACCGGCAGAATCTGGCGCTTGTTGCACAATTTTTGCACATTATGGCATTGTGGTCTATTTTTTAGGCAGATTGAGATCTTGCGGTCGCAGCATCCAAGGTCCACATCGCGGCAATTCCCGGGTATGGTGTCGGCATAGACCACCCGCAAAAGGGGGCTCTCATGGGCAGAACGGGCAAGACGGGCGGCGGCAAGCGGCCATTGCGGGCAGACCGCCGGTATTCGGCGGGCAGCGCCGCGCGCGCGCAGGCGAACGGCGCGAAATCCGCCAGGACGACACAACCGAAGGCCGCCACCGGTAGCACGGTCCGGCGCAAGCGCGCGCCGCGCAAACCCGTGGCGCGACGCGGTCTTTTCTGGCCGCTGCGCGCGCTGCTGCGCTGGGTTGTCCGCATGGTCTGGGCGATTGGCTGGCGTCTCGGTGCGGTGACGGCGCTGATCGTCGCGGGTGCAGTCGGAGTGATCTGGTCCGGCCTTCCCCCCGCCGAGACGCTGATCGACGGCCGCGCGCGCGGGTCCGTAACCATGACGGACCGCGACGGCGATGTGTTCGCCTGGCGCGGCGACCAGTTCGGCGGCATGATCACCACGGACACCGTGTCGCCGCACCTTAAGAACGCGATCCTCGCCACCGAGGATCGCCGCTTCTACAGCCATTTCGGGGTCAGCCCGCGCGGTGTGGCCAGCGCCATCCGCATCAACCTGTCCGAAGGGCGCGGCGCGCTCGAAGGGCATGGCGGGTCCACCATCACCCAGCAGACGGCAAAGCTGTTGTGCTTCGGGCGACCCTACGTCCCGTCGGAATGGGACAGCGAAGCCGCCTATGAAGCGGACTGCCGCCGCAGTTCCATCACCCGCAAGCTCCACGAAGCGGTCTATGCCATGGCGATGGAGGCACGCTATTCCAAGGACGAGATCCTGACGATCTACATGAACCGCGCCTATCTTGGTGCGGGGGCGCGCGGCTTCCAGGCCGCGGCGCAGCGGTATTTCGGCAAGTCCGCCGCCGAGGTGGACCCGGCCGAGGCCGCGATGCTGGCCGGGCTTCTGGTGGCCCCCACGCGGTTTGCGCCCACCGCGAACCTGCAACGGTCCCGCGACCGGGCCGCCACGATCATCGCGCTCATGGAAGAACAGGGGCGGCTGTCGGAAGACGAAGCCGCGCAGGCCCGCGCCAACCCTGCCACGCTGTCCGAGGCGGCAGAGGCGCGCGCGGGCGGCTATTTCGCGGACTGGGTCATGGAAAGCACACCCTCCTTCCTGGCGTCCCAGACGACCGAGGACGTGCTGATCCGCACGACGTTCGACAAGCAGCTGCAACGCGCCGCGGAAGACGCGATGCGAACCGTTTTCGCGGAAAAGGTGCGCGACGGGTCCAAGGCACAGGCCGCCATCGTCGTCATGAGCGCCGATGGCGCGGTGCGGGCCATGGTCGGCGGGCGCGACACGCGCTCGGCGAGCCAGTTCAACCGCGCCACCCAGGCGCTGCGCCAGACCGGATCGGCCTTCAAGCCGTTCATCTATGCCGCGGCGCTGGACCTTGGCTACGGACCGCTGGACCGCGTCGTGGACGAGCCGCTCACCCTGAACGTCCCCGGCTCTGGCCCATGGTCGCCGCAGAACTACAGCCGCGACTTCGCGGGCGAGGTCACGCTGACCCGCGCGCTGGCCGACAGCCTGAACATCCCCGCGGTGAAGCTCTCCGAGGCCGTGGGCCGCGACGCGGTGATCGCAGTGGCACAGGGCTTCGGCATCTCGACGAAAATCGACGATGTGCCTGCCATGGCATTGGGCACATCGGAAACGACACTGCTGCAAATGACGGCGGCCTATGCGGGCATTCTCAACGGCGGCAGCGCCGTCGACCCTTACGGGATGACCGAATTGCGGCTTCTGGGCGACGACGCGCCGCTGATCGGAAAGGAAGGCGGCATCGGCGAACGGGTCATCCAGCCCGAGGCTGCCCGTCAACTGGTCTGGATGATGCACGAGGTGATCGAAAGCGGCACGGGACGGCGCGCTAAGCTGGGCGACCGGCCCGCGGCAGCCAAGACCGGCACGACCTCGGCGGCACGAGATGCATGGTTCGTGGGGTTCACCGGCGACTACGTGACCGGCGTCTGGATGGGCTATGACGATAACACGCCGCTGTCGGGCACGACCGGGGGCGGTCTGCCTGCCGATATCTGGCGCGAAACGATGCTGCGGGTCCATGACGGTATGCCCGTTGCGCCGCTGCCGATGGACGCGCCGGCCGCGGGGGCGGACCGTGTGGCCGGGGCGGACTCGGGGGCCGGGTCGGGCACAGGTTCGGGCGGCACCGGAACGGGCCCGCTGGACCGGTTCGGCGCAGCCGGTGACCGCGCCGTGCGCGACACGGAACGGGCCATCACCAACGTCCTTCGGTCGATCTTCGGGGGCTGACCCCGTGCGAAACCGCTGCGGCGGGCATGCCCGCCGCAGCGTCTATATCGGGGCTTGGTGCGCCGGGAAGGTCAGGACGCCGCGCGCAGGTCCTGCGTCAGGCGCGGGATGCTGCCGCCGGCGCGGTCCAGAAGCGAACCGATCTCTGCCCGTTCCGTGGTCAGCATGTTCACGCCTTCAATGATGACGTTGAACACCTTGGGGCTGCCCGACCGGTCAGAGACGTGGAAATCCACCGCGACAGGGCTCTGGCCGCGCAGGTTGGCGCGGGCCTGCACCACAAGGTACTGGCCTTCGGACCGCACGCCGCGAATGTCGATGCTGCCGCCCTTGAATTCCTGGAACCGGCGCCCGTACTTGTTCGACACGTAGCTGGCATAGGCGTCGCTGTAGGCGCGCAACTCGGCCGAACTCGCAGAACGCGCGGCCACGCCGAGCGAGAAGCGCGCGATGGTCGGCACATCCGCATATCGCTTAAACGCACGTTCGAAATCCGCAAGGATCGCCGATGTCGACTTGCCCGAGTCGATGGTCGACTGGATATCGGCCACCAGCGACCGCACAAGACTTTCCGCCTCGCCATTGGTCAGGGCATGGGCCGCGCCGGGCAGCAGGGACGCAGCGGCAAGAGCCGCGGCAAAACCGCGGCGCGTCAGGGTCATGTCATTCACCATAAAGCTCCTCGTAGGGGTCGATGGCGGTGGCCTGCGACGTGTCGCCAAGCCGGAACCGCCGGTTTTCCAGATAGATCAGCCGCATCTGGGCGTAGCTGTCCGCGCTTTCGTAGAAGATCCCGTCCACCGTGTCGGCGAACTCATAGCGGTAATCCAGCGCTTCGGCCACGTAGGTGCCGGACGGGATATAGGATTCGGGCGGGCTGAGGCTGACGAAGGACAGCGGGTTCAGGACCACGTCCACCACTTCGCCCACAAGGTCGCGCTGGGTGTAGGGGCCGAAGAACGGCACTTCGAGATAGGCCCCCTCGCCCGTTCCCCAGACGAACAGGGTCTCTCCGAAATCTGTGCTGCGATCCTCCAGCCCGAAGGACGTGGCGGGATCGAAGATCCCCAGAACGCCGATCGTCGTGTTGACGAGAAAGCGGAACACGTTGTGCACCGTGTTCTCGCCGCGCCCCTGCAACGCACCGTTGATGATGTCCGACGGCAGGCTGAAATGTGACTGGACGTTGTTCAACCGCTGGCGGCCATAGCTGGGCACGACCGTGCCATAGGCTTGCGACACAGGGCGGAACAGCGCCTTGTCGAAGCTCTTGTTAAATTCGTGGACAGCGCGGTTCGTGCTTTCAAACGGGTCGTTGAATTCCGATCCGGGCGGTGAACTTGCCGCGCAGCCCGAAAGGGCCAGCGCCACAAGCGCGGCAATGCCAAGGGCCGACCTGCGCCCAGGCTGAAGCTGAAACCAAACAATGCGCACGGTGTCCACCCTATTGTAACCTGAGGCCGACACATAGTAGATCGAAACCGAGAGCGCCACCGTCTCGCGGGGTCGTGACACGGAACGATCGCGCAGTCTACATTCCGGTCACGGACCGCAACAAACCAGCGAGGTCGGCGAACCGATGACAGTCTCAGACAGCGCCGGGCGACGCGAACTCGCGATGGTGCGGGCCGAAAGCCGGGGATTGTACTGGTTCGTCGCCATCTTCAGCACCTGCGTGAACATGCTGATGCTGACCGGCCCGCTCTTCATGCTCCAGGTTTACGACCGGGTGCTGGGATCGCGGTCCGAGGCGACGCTGGTCGCGCTGGCGGCGCTGGTCGCGTTTCTCTACCTCATGATGGGCATTCTCGATTTCGTGCGCGGGCGGGTTCTCGCGCGCATCGGCGCACGGTTCCAGGCGCGGCTCGACAAGCGCGTGTTCGCCGCCGCGATCGAACGGGCAGCCACGGGCGAACGCCAGGCCACGGCGGCCGGCGTGCGCGACCTCGAGACGATCCAGCGGTTCCTGTCTTCCCCGGTGCTCAGCGCGTTCTTCGACGTCCCGTTCACGCCGGTCTTCCTCGTGGGGATCTTCATATTCCACCCGTGGCTCGGCATCCTCGCCGTATCGGGCGGGGCGATCCTGGTGGTCACGACCTTCATCAACCAGGCCCATACCCGCGACCCCGTGTTGCGGTCGTCCATCGCCAATGCCGAGGCGGACCGGATGTCGGAACGGCTCAAGACAGAGGCGGACATGGTGCAGGCGCTCGGCATGCGTGGTGCCGCCTACATCCGATGGAACCGGCTGCGCGACCGCGCGCTCGACCTGACCGTGAAGGCCAGCGACGCACAGGGCGGCTACTCGGCGGGTACCAAGACGTTCCGCCTGTTCCTGCAATCCGCGATGCTCGGGCTCGGGGCCTTTCTCGTGCTGCGCGAACAGATGACCGCCGGCGGGATGATCGCGGCATCGATCCTGATGGGCCGGGCGCTGGCCCCGATCGAGATGGCGGTCGGCCAGTGGTCCATGGTGCAGGGCGCCGTCCGGTCCTGGAACAATCTCGCCGAACTTCTGTCACAGGTACCCGAACGCCAGCGCAAGCTGGACCTGCCGCGCCCGCGTGCCAATCTCAAGGTGGCGTCGGCGACGGTGCTGCCGCCAGGCGAACACCACGCGGCGCTGCGCATGATCACCTTTCATCTCGAACCCGGCGAGGCGATCGGCGTGATCGGGCCTTCGGGGTCGGGCAAGTCCAGCCTTGCGCGGGCCATCACCGGCGCATGGCCGCCCGCGGGGGGATCGATCCGGCTGGATGGTGCCACGCTCGACCAGTACGATCCGGACGTGCTGGGGCGCTATATCGGCTACCTGCCGCAGAAGGTGCAACTGTTCGACGGCACCATCGCCGAGAACATCGCCCGGCTCGATCCCGACGCCCGGGACGAGGACATCATCAAGGCCGCCATGCAGGCCGACGCCCATGAAATGATCCTGAAGCAACCCAACGGCTACGAAACCTATCTCACGATGATGGGCGGGCATCTGTCCGGCGGACAGATCCAGCGTGTCGGGCTGGCGCGCGCGCTGTACGGCGACCCGGTGCTGCTCGTGCTCGACGAGCCGAATTCGAATCTCGACAACGAAGGATCGAAGGCGCTGAACGACGCGATCCGCCGCATGAAAGCCGAGAACAAGGGCGTTCTCATCATGGCACACAGGCCCGCGGCCATCCAGGAGTGCAACAAGCTTCTGGTACTCGATGGCGGCGCCGTGCGCGCCTTCGGACCGCGGGACGAGATTCTGGCCAAGATGGTGCGCAACGCGGGCGAGATCATGCAGTCACAGACCAAGACCGGGGGAATCGCATGAGCAGCGGAAGCGACCCATCGACCGGCAGCTCCATGTCGGCGCGCCGCCAGTTGACACTTGGCGTGATCATCATCGCGATCCTGTTCGGCGGCTTCGGCGGCTGGGCCGTGTTCACGCAGATCGCGGGCGCCGTGATCGCCACCGGCCGGATCGAGGTCGATCAGAACCGGCAGGTCGTTCAGCATATCGACGGCGGCGTGGTGGAGGAAATCCACGTGCGCGACGGCGATACCGTGTCCGAAGGCGACGTCCTGATCCGGCTCGACGGCACGACGCTGCGGTCGGAACTGTCCATCATCGAAGGTCAGCTGTTCGAACTGATGGCCCGCCGCGGGCGGCTGGAAGCCGAGCGCGACAACACCACGTCCGTCGCATTCGACAGCTGGCTCCACGAACTTGCCGCCAAGCGCCCGGCCGTCGCCGACACCATGCAGGGCCAGGAGAACCTGTTCGAAGCGCGGCGCGATTCGCTGCAGCGCGAGGTCGAACAGCTCGGCAAGCGGCGGTCCCAGATCCAGAGCCAGCTCAACGGTATCGAGGCACAGGAAAACGCGACCGATGCCCAGCTTCTGCTCATACAGGAAGAACTCACCGACCAGCAGACGCTTCTGGCCAGCGGGCTTGCGCAGAAATCGCGGCTTCTGGCGCTTCAGCGCGAAGAGGCGAGCCTGAGCGGCCGGATCGGCGAACTGATCGCATCGCAGGCCGAGGCAGAAGGCCGGATCACGGAGATCGACATCCAGGTCCTGTCGCTGCGCAACCAGCGCCGGGAAGAGGCCATCACCGAACTGCGCGACATCCGGACCCGCGAATTCGAGCTTGCCGAACAGCGGCTGGCGCTGCTGGACCGGATCGACCGGCTCGACATTCGTGCGCCGCTTTCGGGCATCGTCTATGACCTGCGCGTGTTCGCGGAACGGTCCGTGATACGCCCGGCCGATCCGCTGCTGTATCTCATCCCGCAGAACCGCCCGCTGGTCATCACGACGCGGATTCAGCCCACGAATATCGACCAGGTCTATCCGGGGCAGGAGGTCAGCCTGCGCTTCTCCGCGCTCGACGCCCGAACCACGCCACAACTGCTGGGCACGGTCACGCAGATCTCCGCCGACGCCTTCGTCGACGAGCAGCGTGGGACCAGTTACTACACCGCGCAACTTATCCTGAAGGACGGCGAGATCACCCGCCTGCCCGAAGGCACGGTCCTTTTGCCGGGCATGCCGGTCGAAGCATTCCTGCGCACCGACGACCGCACGCCGCTGGCCTATCTGCTCAAGCCGCTGTCCGACTATTTCGTCAAGGCGTTCCGCGAAACCTGATCCACCCCGACACCGTCCGCAAACCGCGCGTGACCGCGCGCCCCACCTGCCCCGGAGCCACGATGACACCAGCCATCTCGACCCGCCTCGCCGAACTTGGCCTCACGCTGCCCGCAGCCCCCGCGCCCGCCGCCAACTACGTGCCGTATGTGCGCGCGGGCGGGCTGCTGCACGTGTCCGGCCAGATCGCAGCGGATGCGGACGGCCTGATCAAGGGCAAGCTGGGAGCGGACATGGACATCGACGCCGGCGCCATGGCCGCACGGGCCTGCGCCCTTGCGCTGCTCGCGCAGGTGAATGCCGCGCTTGACGGCGATCTTGGGCGGCTCAAGCGGGTCGTCAAGCTGGGCGCCTTCGTGAATTCGACACCCGACTTCACGGACCAGCCCAAGGTCGTGAACGGCGCGTCCGACCTGCTGGCCGATCTTCTTGGCGATGCCGGTCGTCATGCGCGGTCCGCCGTGGGCGTGGCCGCCCTTCCCTTCGGCGTTGCCGTGGAAATCGACGGGATCTTCGAGGTCGAGTGATCCCGGCGCATCCCGGCACCTTGACCCCGGCAGCGGCCGGACCACCATCCGGAGCGACAACCGGAAAGCGGAAAAGCCCCATGGCCACGCCCACGTCGCCCGCCAGCGACACCCAATCGCCGCAGGTCACGGTAACGGCCCACACATCGCTGGCGGCCATCGACCCGGCGGACTGGGATGCCTGCGCCTGCCCCGAAACGGCGGATGGCGGGCGCCCCGCCGATCCCTTCACCACCTGGCGCTTTCTGCGGGCCCTGGAAGACAGCCGTTCCGTCGGCACCGGCACTGGCTGGCAGCCCCATTACCTGACCGCCGAGATGGACGGGCAGATGATCGCCGCGGCGCCGCTTTATGCAAAGTCGCACAGCCAGGGCGAATACATCTTCGACCACAACTGGGCCCATGCCTATGAACGCGCGGGCGGCAGGTATTACCCCAAGCTGCAGATCGCCGTGCCGTTCACCCCGGCCACCGGCCGGCGCCTTCTGGTGCGGCCCGGGTTCGAGACCGTGGGACGCGCCGCCCTGATCGACGGGGCGCGCAGCCTTGCACAGCGCAACGGGATCTCGTCGCTCCACGTCACCTTCTGCACCGGCGCGGAAACCGCGGCGGCGCGCGCCCTCGGGATGATGCCGCGCGCCAGCCAGCAGTTTCACTGGGTCAACCGCGGCTATGGCAGCTTCGACGATTTCCTCGCGGAGCTGTCATCGCGCAAGCGCAAGACCCTGCGCAAGGAGCGCATGACGGCACAGGCGTTCGGCGGCGAAATCGTGCAACTTGCCGGCGAGGCCATCGAACCCGCGCATTGGGACGCGTTCTGGGAATTCTACACGGATACCGGTGCGCGGAAATGGGGCACGCCCTACCTGACGCGGGCATTCTTCGACCGTGCCCATGCCACATTGCGCGAAGACATGCTTCTGGTGCTGGCACTGCGCAACGGTCGGCCCGTCGCAGGCGCGCTGAACTTCATCGGGCGGCACACGCTTTATGGCCGCTACTGGGGCGCGATCGAGGATCACCCATGCCTGCATTTCGAGTGCTGCTATTACCAGGCCATCGACTATGCCATCGCGCACGGTCTGGCGACGGTGGAGGCGGGCGCACAGGGCGCGCACAAGCTTGCGCGCGGCTACCTGCCGACCCCCTGTCACTCGATGCACTGGATCGCAGATCCAGGCTTTTCCGACGCGGTCGCCCGGTTCCTCGATGCCGAAGCCCGCGCCGTGGACGAGGAAATCGAGGTGCTGACCGATTACGGCCCGTTCCGCAAATGCGCCCCCGACACCGACCCCTGAGACGGAGGATGACATGACGGCAAAGCTTGAGAACCGCGCCGAGCTCGACCCCCTGCTTGCACGCGGCTGGGTGCTGGAGACCGACCGCGACGCGATCACGAAGGTCTATACGTTCAAAGATTTCATCGGCGCGTTCGGCTGGATGACACGCGCTGCGATCATCGCCGAAAAGATGAACCACCACCCGGAATGGTCGAATGTCTACAAGACGGTGACCGTGACGCTCACGACCCATGACGCGGGCGGGCTGTCCGGGCTGGATATCGCGCTGGCGGACCGGCTCGACGCGCTGTGACGGCGGGCGGGGGCGCAACGCCCCCGCGCCCCTGTTCAGATGGCGTCGAGCATCGCCTCGCCACCGGACGTTTCGCACACACCCGGGTTCTCCTCGAGGTGCAGCACCTTCACGACCCCGTCCTCGGCCATCAGGGCAAAGCGCTTGCACCGGCCATGAAGACCCACCGGCGGAGCGTCGAAATCAAGGCCCATGGCCCGCGTCAGCCCGCCATCGGAATCTGCGAGCATCCGGATGCCCGCATCGCCCGCGCCGGTGGATTTCGACCACGCCGCCATCACGAACGGATCGTTGACCGAGATGCAGACGATTTCGTCCACGCCCTTGGCAGCGAATTGGTCCTTCGTCCGGATGAAGCTCGGCACGTGGGCCGCATCGCAGGTGCGGGTGAAGGCACCCGGCAAGCCGAAGATCACGACACGGCGCCCCTTCACGAGCGACGCGAGAGAGACCGAACCCGGTTCGCCGTCGAAGACCAGCAGGTCCGCATCGGGCAGCGTGTCGCCGACTGCTATCGTCATGGTCTGTATCCTTCCCTGTTTACCCGTGTTGCGCCGGGTTATAGAGCGCCCCAGCGCCCGCCGCCAGAACCCGCGTGCCAGATGCAGGGACTTTCGACATCATGAGGATAATCGCCGGAACACGGAAAGGTCTGCAGCTTGCGGCACTGGGCAAGGGCGATCCTGCCGCGCATCTGCGTCCCACCCCGGACCGCGTCCGCGAAAGCCTGTTCAGCGCCCTTGCGTCGCGCCCGGACGACCCGGTGACCGGGGCGCATGTGCTCGATCTTTTCGCCGGGACCGGCGCGCTGGGGCTCGAAGCCCTGTCCCGCGGCGCCGCGCACGCGACATTCGTGGAAAACGGCCGCGCCGCGCTTCGGCTACTGACGGACAACATCGCGCGCGCCGATGCGACGGCCGCGGCACGGATCGTCACCCGCGATGCGGCGCGGCTGCCCCCTTGCGGCGGCCCGCCGGCCTCGCTGGTCTTCCTCGATCCGCCGTACGGGAAGAACCTCGGCGCGCGCGCACTGGCAGCAGCCCGCGCGGGCGGGTGGATTGCGCCGGGGGCACTGGTCGTGTGGGAAGAAGCGTCGCCCCAGGATGCACCTGCGGGCTTCGCACCTGACAGCCTTCGCCGCTACGGCACAACCCATGTCACGCTGCTCACCGCCGCCGCGGATCCAGAATTATAGATAAAATTCTGGTGCCGCCGTCGCACGGAACGTCGCGGTCAGTTCGACGCGGCCGCGCCGTACCGGTCCATCAGCGCACGCGCATCCTCCACCAGCCCGGCACCGTCCAACCCTTTCGCGGTGACCTCCGCGATCCATTCGTCCGTCACGTCCTCGCCGAGGGCACGGATGCGCGCCGTTTCTTCCGGGCTGATCTCGGCGATTTCGTTGCCGGCCGCAGCCATCACGGCGCGGCCTTCCGCATCGCCCGTATCATGGGCACGGCCCGCCCAGGCCGATGCGAACATCCCGGAATTCGCGTCGATCACCGCCTTCAGATCGTCGGGCAGGTTCGCGTAGCTGTCCTTGTTCATCGCCCAGATGAAATAGAGGTTGTAGAGCGCCGTATCGCCCGCCACGTCGGTATGGCTATCGGTCAGTTCGTCCAGCTTCAGCGACGGGGACATTTCCCACGTGATGACACCGCCATCGACGACGCCCTTCGACAGCGCCTCGGGGAAGGCGGGTACGGCCATGCCCACGGGCTGCGCGCCCAGCTTGCGCAGCAGCAGCGTCGCCGGGCGCGACGGGCCGCGCAGCTTCAGGCCCTGCAGATCCTCGACCGATTGCACCGCCGGGCCCTTCTTATGGATCAGCCCCGGCCCGTGCATGTGCGCCGCGATCAGGTGCACATCCGCGAAATCGTCCATCAGGTGTTTCTGCGTGAAGTCCCACGCGGCACGGCTCGCGGCTTCACCCAGTTTCGGCGTCATGAACGGCAGTTCCAGCGCCTCCGCTTCGGGGAAGCGACCGGGCTGGTAGCCGGGAATCACCCAGCCGCCATCGATCACGCCGTCGCGGATCATGTCGTACTGTGCCGTGGCGGCGCCGCCCAGTTGCATGAACGGGTAGATCTCCACCTTGATCCGCCCGTTCGATTCCGCTTCGACCTTTTCGGCCCAGGGTTCGATGAAATGCTTCGGGTTGGCCGAATTCGGCGACACGAAATGCTGGAACCGCAAGGTCACCTCGGGGGCCTGCGCACAGGCGGCGGAGGCCAGGACACCCGCAGCCGTGGCGCATGCGGCGAATAGGCGGATCAGGGACATCGGACAACTCCTCTGGAGAGGCACCGCATGGGCGCCGCGCAGGGTCAGACCTGCGGATGGGTCGGCTGGAACAGACCGGCGGGAGACAGGGTGAAGATATCGGCCCCGTTGGCCGTGATCCCGATCGAATGTTCGAACTGCGCCGAAAGCGACTTGTCGCGGGTCACCGCGGTCCAGTCGTCGGCCAGAACCTTGGTTTCCGGGCGGCCCAGGTTCACCATCGGCTCGATGGTGAAGAACATGCCTTCTTCCAGCACCGGGCCGGTACCCGGGCGCCCGTAATGCAGCACGTTGGGCGGCGCATGGAACACCCGCCCCAGCCCATGCCCGCAGAAATCACGCACCACGGACATGCGATGCCCTTCCACGAAGGTCTGGATGGCATGGCCGATATCACCGAACGTGTTCCCGGGGCGCGCCGCCTCGATCCCGCGCATCAGCGCGTCATGGGTCACGGCGATCAGCCGCTCGGCCTTGCGTGGCAGCTTGCCCGCCGCATACATCCGGCTCGTGTCGCCGAACCAGCCATCCACGATCACCGTGACGTCGATGTTCAGGATGTCGCCATCCTTCAGCTTCTTGGCGGCGTCGGGGATGCCGTGGCACACCACGTGGTTGACCGAGATGCAGGAGGCGTGGCGATAGCCGCGATAGCCGATCGTCGCCGATGTCGCACCCGCGGCCGTCACCGCGTCCTCGATCGCGCGGTCGATTTCCGCGGTGCTCACACCCGGCACGACAAGGGGCGCGATCCCGTCGAGGATCTCCGCCGCGAGCCGTCCGGCCCGGTGCATGCCCGCGAAATCCGCGGGCTCGTATATCCTGATGCCGTCCTTGGTCAGGCGGCCGCCACTGCGATCATCCAATGATCTCTCCCGATTCATGGGAGTGGATGTAAGCCAGTGCGCCACGGAATGCCAGACTGTGCCCCTGCCGACCCGTTGTCGCAGCGTCAGGCAACCGCGAGCGGCCCGGACAGCGCCACGCCACCGGTATCGATCCGCGTGCCGTGACACAGCATGTCCACCCCTGCCGCGCGGGCCGCGGCGAAACCCGCCGCATAGGCGGGGTCAAGGTCGGCGGCCATGCGCAGCCGCGCGCAATCGGTTCGTTGCACCACGTAGAGCATAACGGCGCGGTGCCCCGTGGCGACCACGCCCGCGAGATCGCGCAGGTGCTTCGCCCCGCGCGCGGTCACGCAATCGGGAAACTCGGCCCAGTCGCCCTTTCGCCGCAGATGGACGTTTTTCACCTCTACATAGCAATCCGGCAGGCCCGGCTCGGTCAGCAGAAAATCCACCCGGCTGCGCGTGGCATATCTGACCTCGGGCCGCGCTGTGCCATAGGCGGCGAGCGCCGGGATCGCGCGCGCGGCCAACGCCTCCGCCACGATCCGGTTTGGCACGCCTGTGTCGATCCCCGCCATGTGCCCGCCCGGCAATTCGACCAGCCGCCAGCCGAACCGCAGCTTGCGCTTCGGATCGTCGTTCGGTTCCAGCCAGATGCGCGACCCCGGCGCGTTCAGGCCCAGCATCGCGCCCGGGTTGGGGCAATGGGCGGTCACATGTCGCCCGTCCGCCTCCAGCACCGCATCGGCAAGGAACCTCTTGTAGCGGCGGACGAGCCGCGCCGGCACGAGCGGGGTTTCAAAGCGCATGATCGCAGGTCTATACCCCGGACGACGCCGCAACAAGGAGCCGCCGATGAACGACAGCGCCCCGAAAGCCGCCATGCTGGTCATCGGCGACGAGATCCTGTCCGGTCGTACCCGTGACAGCAACATGCACCATCTCGCCCGCGTGCTGACCGACCATGGCGTGCCTCTGGCCGAGGCGCGGGTGGTGGGCGACGACCGCGACACGATCATCGCCGCGGTCCGCGACCTGGCCGGGCGCCATGACCACCTGTTCACCTCGGGCGGGATCGGGCCGACCCATGACGACATCACCGCCGAGGCCGTGGCCGCAGCCTTCGACACGCCGATCACCGTGCGCGACGATGCGCGTGCGATCCTCGCCGCCCATTACGCCGAACGGGGCACTGAACTGAACGACGCCCGGCTGCGCATGGCGCGCATCCCCGATGGCGCGACCCTGATCGACAACCCGATCAGCGCGGCACCGGGGTTCAGCCTGCACAACTGCCACGTGATGGCCGGGGTGCCCGCGATCTTCGAGGCGATGGTCGCCTCGGTCCTGCCCGGCATCACCGGGGGCGCGCCGCTCCTGAGCCGCTCGGTCACGCTGGCGCAGGGCGAAGGCGACATCGCCGAGGCGCTCGGCGCGCTGGCGGACGAGATGCCGGATGTCGGCTTCGGCTCATACCCCTATTTGCGCGATGGCCGCCACGGGGTGAACGTGGTCGCCCGCTGCCACGATCCCGCGCGGCTCGATGCCGCGATGGCGCGTCTCGCCGCGCTGTTCGCCACGCCATGATCCTGCCCGCGGGCAGGCTCGATGCGGTGCTGGCCGCCACCTGGCCCGCGGCGCAAACCTGCGCCTGCGGACCCTTCACCCTGCGCCGCAGTCCCGGCGGCGGGTCGCGGGTCAGCGCCGCAACGCTGGACGCGGACACGGTGCCCGACGCGGCGCAGATCGACGCGGCGGTTGCGGCCATGACGGGCTGGGGACAGGTTCCGCGCTTTCGCATCCGTGACGGACAGGCGCGGTTCGACACGCTTCTGGCAGCGCGCGGGTTCACCCGCCATGATCCCACGCTTTTCCAGGCGGCGTCGCTGACGGCACTGCCGGGTCCGCCACCGCGTCTGTCCGCCTTCGCGATTTGGCCCCCCCTTGCGATCGCGGACGAGATCTGGCGCGGCGGCGGGATCGGGCCCGACCGGCGCGCGGTAATGGATCGCGTGACCGGTCCGAAGACCGCGATCCTCGGGCGGGTCGGGGACAAGCCCGGCGGGACGGCCTTCGTCGCCGCCCATGACGGCGTGGCGATGATGCACGCGCTGGAAATCCGCCCGCAGGCGCGGCGCAAGGGGCTCGCCCGCCAGATGGTGGCCGCCGCCGCCGCCTGGGCGCGGGATCGTGGCTGCACCGATCTGGCGGTGGCCGTGACGCAGGCGAACGCCCCCGCGCGGGCGCTCTATGCCGGGCTTGGGCTGGTGGAGCAGGGGCGATACCACTACCGCGCCGGGGTGGCGGATGCGGGCTGATCGACGCGCCGTCCTTGCCGCACTCGTGCTGGGCATTGGCCCGGCGCTGGCCGACCCGGTGCTGCCCGCGCTGGAAGCCGCGCTGCCGGCAGGCGCGCAGGAAACCGTCCGCGTCACCGATCCGCCCGGCCCACATGCCATTGCCATCGGCCCCGCCGGTCCCATGGCACCACCGCCCGAACGGGTCCAGACCGGCACACGCCTGCGCATCGCGTGGGCATGGGCTGCGGGCAACGCGGACACCATCGAGTCCGGTCTGACCGATGCGCTCGATACCTCAGGGTTCACGCCGCTTTACACCTGCCGGACGCAGACCTGCGGCGGGTTCGATTTCCGGCTTGCGCTCCCGGTCCTGCCGCTGCCCGACATGGCGGTGGATCTGGGCGATTTCCGCTACATGGCAGCGGCGCGCGAAGACCCGCCCGCGCTGGCCGCGCTGCTGCTGAGCGCGGGTCCCGCCACGACCCATGCGCAACTTACGCTGGTCACACCGGCGCCCGAGGCAGGTGAGGCACCTCAACCGTCCATCGCATCCCCACCGCAGGACCAGCCGACCGAGCAGAACCAGCCGGCGGAAGGCGGGCTGGCAACACGTCTCGAAACGGTGGGTCGAGCGGTTCTGGAGGGACTGGACTTCGCGCCCGGCGGCACGGCGCTGACACAGGGCGATGCCGGCAGGCTTTCGGCGCTCGTGGCGTGGCTCGCGGCGGACCCGGCGCGGCGCGTGGCGCTGGTCGGCCATACTGACTGGACCGGCAGTCCGGATGCAAACATGGCGCTGTCACGCGCGCGCGCCGCGGCCGTCGCTGCGGCGCTGGAGGACATGGGCGCGACCCCCGCGCAGATCACCGTGGCCGGTGTCGGCCCGTTCGCGCCGCGCAGCGCGAATAGCGACCCTGACGGGCTCTCCGCGAACCGGCGGGTCGAGGTCGTCCGCCTGCCCGACGCCCGGTGACGCCAGAATTTTAGATAAAATTCTGGGGCCCGGCGCGCGGGGCGGTCACAGGCGCGCGCCAAGCCGCATGCCCGCATCGATGGCGCGCTTCGCGTCCAGTTCAGCAGCCAGTTCGGCACCGCCGATCACATGCATTTCGCGCCCGGTCCCCGCCAGCCGCGCGGCCAGACCTGCCTCGGGCTCCTGCCCCGCGCACAGGATGACCGTATCCGCCGGGATCACCGATTCCTGCCCATCACGGACGATGGCGAGACCCTCATCAGTGATGGCGCCGTATTGCACGCCCGACAGCATCCGAACGCCCTTGGCCTTCAGATGCGCGCGGTGAATCCAGCCGGTCGTCTTTCCGAGTCTTTTTCCGGGTTTCTCCGCCTTGCGCTGCAGAAGCGTCACGGCGCGGGCGGGCGGAGCGGGCGCCGGCCCCGTCAGGGCCAGCCCGCCACGGGAGGTCGCGGGATCCGCAACGCCCCATTCCGCTTTCCACGCCGCCGCGTCCTCCGCGACCCGCGCCCCGTCATCCACAAGGAATGTCGCGACATCGAAACCGATGCCCCCGGCACCGACCACAGCGACGCGCGGCCCCGCCACCACGCGGCCCGACAGCACATCCGCATAGCCGACTACCTGCGTCGCCCCCGCCACGGGGATGCCGGGATCGCGCGGGCGCACACCGGTCGCGATCACCACAGCGTCGAAACCGGCCAGATCCTCCGGTTCTGCTGCATGCCCGAGCCGCAAGGTCACACCGCTGGCCGCGATCTGCCCGGCGAACCAGTCCACGAGGCCGTGGAACTCCTCCTTGCCCGGCACCTGACGGGCGAGGTTGAGCTGCCCGCCCACCCTGCTGTCCCGTTCGAACAGGGTCACGTCATGGCCGCGCTCCGCCGCCGTGATGGCGGCGGCCATGCCCGCCGCCCCGGCACCGACCACGGCGATACGGCGCGGCACCGCGGTGGGCGCGATGGTGATCTCGGTTTCATGGCAGGCGCGCGGATTGACGAGGCAAGAGCTGACCTTGCCCGCGAAGGTGTGATCCAGGCAGGCCTGGTTGCAGGCGATGCAGGGCGCGATGTCCGCGGCCCGTCCCGCGGCAGCCTTGGCGACGAAGTGACTGTCGGCAAGGAACGGGCGCGCCATGGACACCATGTCGGCGCACCCGTCGGCCAGCACCTGTTCGGCCACCTCGGGCGTGTTGATCCGGTTCGACGCGATCAGCGGCACCCCCACCTGCCCCATCAGCTTTGCCGTGACGAAGGCGAAGGCCCGGCGCGGCACGCTCGTGGCGATGGTCGGCACGCGGGCTTCGTGCCAGCCGATGCCGGTGTTGATAAGGTCGGCACCCGCGGCTTCGACGGCGCGGGCCAGCTGCACGACCTCGTCCCAGCTCGATCCGTCGGGCACGAGGTCGATCATCGACAGCCGGTAGATCAGGATGAAATCCGGCCCAACGGCGGCGCGGACACGGCGCACGACCTCCACCGGCAGGCGCATGCGGTTTTCGTAAGACCCGCCCCAGCGGTCCGTCCGCCGGTTCGTGTGGGTCACGAGGAACTGATTGAGGAAATATCCCTCGGACCCCATCACCTCCACGCCGTCATACCCGGCCTCACGCGCGCGGGCCGCGGCAGCGGCAATATCGGCGATCTGCTTCTCGATCCCGGCCTCGTCCAACTCACGGGGCGCAAAGGGCGATATCGGCGACTTGACGGCCGAGGGCGCCACGCAATCGGGATTGTAGCCATACCGCCCGGCATGGAGGATCTGCATCGCGATCAGACCGCCCGCGTCATGCACCATGTCGGTGACCTGCCGGTGGTTGGCCACGTCCGCCGCGCCGAACATGCCCGCCGCGCCGCGCAGCACGGCGCCTTCGGGGTTGGGCGCGATGCCGCCCGTCACCATCAGCCCGACGCCGCCCCGTGCCCGTTCGGCGTAGAACGCCCCAAGCCTGCGCCAGTCACCGAGTTCTTCCAGTCCCGTGTGCATGGATCCCATCAGCACGCGGTTCGGAAGGGTCACGTGACCGATATCGAGCGGTGCGAGAAGATGCGGATACAGGGTCATCGCGGCGGCTCCCGTTGGCTGGACGACAGATGCCAAGCCGCAACCGCCCTGTCACGCCGAACGCCGCGTCACGGGATCAGGTGTCGTTGTCGGCCACGGTCTCGGGGTTTGCGGCGCGCAGGGCGGCAACGAAGCGGTCCAGCGTGCGGCGCATGTCTGCATCGTTCACAGGCAGGTCGTCATGCCCGGCCACGGACAGCGCCACCAGCCGGTCGCGCAGCGGGAAGATCGCGCGCCACGACCGGTCGCTGAGTTCCGCGGGCCGCGCGGCGCTGCTGTCCCGCAGCTTGAGGAACAGGATCGGATCGCGTGCCTCGATCTCCAGAAGCGTCACGCTGTCGGCGTTTCCGTCATGGGCCAGCGCGGCCTGCCCCGCGGTGGAGCGGAAGAACCGTTCCAGTTCCGCCACCGTGGGCACCAGCGGCGGGTCGCTGGGGGGCGAGACGAGCGCGGTCAGCACGGCGGGGCGGCCCGGCCCCTCGCCCGTGCCGCGCAGGGTGGCGCAGCTGCCCAGCATGACGAACGACCCTGCCGGACGCTCGGCCGAGCTGCCGGGATCGACGCAATAGCCCTCGGGTCCGACGACGGTCACGCCATTGCCGGACACACGCACCGCCTGCACAGGTGCCACGCCCAGGAACGCCAGCGATCCGGGCTGGGGCAGGCAGCCCGACAGCGCCAGCGCCAGCACAGCGACCCCCGCCCGACACACCGCCGGGCGGGCGCGCCGGTCAGATATCGGCGTAGACATGGGTTTCCGCCGCAGCGCCCGGATGGGTAACCGCACCCTTGTAGGTCGGCCCCACGAGCTGGGCGTATTTCCACAGGGCGCCCGACGCATAGTTCGTCGCGCGCGGCCCGGCCCAGTTGGCGCGGCGGTCGGCCAGTTCATCGTCGCTGAGATCCACCGACAGCGTGCCGGTGATCGCGTCGATGGTGATCATGTCGCCGTCGCGCATCAAGGCAATGGGCCCACCATGAGCGGATTCGGGTCCCACGTGGCCGACGCAGAAGCCCCGCGTCGCGCCGGAAAACCGCCCGTCGGTGATCAGCGCCACCTTCTTGCCCATCCCCTGACCGGACAGCGCCGCGGTGGTGGCCAGCATCTCGCGCATGCCGGGGCCGCCCGCCGGACCTTCGTTACGGATCACGATGACCTCGCCTTCTTCGTAGCCGCGCGCCTTGACGGCGGCAAAGGCGTCTTCCTCGCTCTCGAAGACGCGGGCGGGGCCGGTGAAGACCTGCTCGGCCTCGGACATGCCGGCGACCTTCACGATGGCGCCTTCGGGTGCGAGGTTGCCTTTGAGCCCCACGACGCCGCCGGTCTTCGTGATCGGCGTGTCCACAGGGTGGATCACGCGGCCATCCGCGTCGCGGTCGATCCGGTCAAGCTCCTCGCCGATGGCGCGGCCCGACGCGGTCATGCAATCCTCGTGGATCAGGCCCGCGCGGCGCAGTTCCTTCAGCACGACGGGCACACCGCCCGCCTCATAGAGGTCCTTGGCCACGAACTGCCCGCCGGGCTTCAGGTCCACGAAATAGGGCGTGTCGCGGAAAATCTCGCACACGTCGTCGAGGAAGAAATCGATCCCCGCCTCGTGGGCGATGGCGGGCAGGTGCAGGCCCGCGTTGGTGGACCCGCCGGTGCAGGCCACGATACGCGCGGCGTTTTCCAGCGACTTGCGGGTGACGATGTCGCGGGCGCGGATCTTGTGCTCCAGCAGGTTCATCACGGCGACGCCCGATGCCTCGCTGTACTGGTCACGGGATTCGTAAGGCGCCGGCGCTCCGGAGGAATTCATCAGCGCGAGCCCGATGGCTTCCGACACGCAGGCCATGGTGTTCGCGGTGAACTGCCCGCCGCAGGCCCCGGCCGAGGGGCAGGCGACGCGCTCCAGCACGGCAAGCTGTTCGTCGGAATAGTTGCCCGCCTGGTGCTGGCCCACGGCTTCGAACACGTCCTGCACGGTGACGTCCTTGCCGTCGAGCCGCCCCGGCAGGATCGAACCGCCATAGACGAACACCGACGGCACGTTCAGGCGCACCATGGCCATCATCATACCCGGCAGCGACTTGTCGCAGCCCGCCAGCCCCACGAGCGCGTCATAGCTGTGCCCGCGCATGGTCAACTCGACCGTGTCCGCGATGGCTTCGCGCGACGCCAGCGACGACCGCATGCCTTCGTGGCCCATGGCGATGCCGTCGGTCACGGTGATCGTGGTGAATTCACGCGGCGTGCCGGACGCGGTCTTCACGCCCATCTTGACCGCCTGTGCCTGCCGGTTCAGCGCGATGTTGCAGGGGGCGGCCTCGTTCCAACAGGTGGCGACACCGACGAAGGGCTGGTTAATCTCGTCCTCGCTCAGGCCCATCGCGTAGTAATAGGACCGGTGCGGCGCGCGCTGCGGGCCTTCGGTCACATGGCGGCTGGGAAGGGACGATTTGTCGAACGGGCGCTTGAGCATCGGGTCCTCCGGGCTGTGGTTGACCCGGAATAGGCAACCCGGGCCGCGCGCGCAAGCAGGCGGCGGAGACGGAAGCGGGCGGCCCCGAAGAACCGCCCGGCACCGTGTTGAGGGCTGGACTGGTGTCAGCCGCGCTTGCGGCGTTGCAGCATGGCCAGCGCCGCGATCCCGGCACCCATCAGCGGCAGGGCCGCCGGCACCGGAATGGCGGCAGGGCTGGTGCTGGCACGGAACTCCAGCCGGACACGTTCGCTGTCATTGGGGTCGAACTGGCCGAAGGCTTCGAACGTCCCGGCAATGGTGAGCGTATCCATCACGGCAAAGTCGGTGATCATGAAGTCGTTGAACCCAAGCAGACGACCCTGATTCGCAACGGCTTCGCCGTTTACTGTGAGACCGTTCACGCCGAAGGTGCCACTGGCGCGGGACCGGTTGCTGAGGGTCATCTGGATCACGTCCGGCGCATCGAGCGGCCCGCCCAGCGAATAGGTCAGCGGGGCGCCCGGCCCCTCCGCGTACTCGATGACCCCGGTCAGGGAGTCGAAGGTCCAGACGAAGGGCGACAGGACGCGCGCGCGCAGTGGCCACTCCACATTCGCCTCGGACCTGTTGCTGCCCACGCCAAGATCGTTCTGGCCGATAAACACTTCACCGCCGGTGCTGGGCCCCCGGAAGCGCAGGCCAACGGTTTCATCGCCGACGATTGCGGGGTTGTAACCCGCGGTGATGGAAGCCGCCGCCAAGGGGCTTCCTGCGATAAGGGAGATGGCGACGAGCGCGTGGCGCAGGGCTTTCATGGTCCAAACCTTTCCGAATACTTCCGTGATCGTGATCGAGCGGGCAGGCGTGCCTGCCACCCGGTGCGCCTGCAGCTAGAGAATTCATGTCACTTTTTCAGCGATTTAACGGAAGCAGGGTTAACAAGGATGTTTCCGTCGGCAGTTCGCCCTGGATCAGGGCCTTGCGGCGGGCGGTGGCCTGCACCAGTTTCCCGCCATGCCTGATCCTGCGCAGCCTGACCATCCTTCCCGGCCCGATCGCTCACAACGGCTCGCGCGCTACGTGGCACCCGCTCGCACACGCCCGGCCCTGTGGCGGCTGGTGCCGGGTCTGCTGATCGTCGTCGCGGCACAGGCGCTGGCCTTCGGCCTGCTGGTGGGCGGCATCTGGGCGCTCGCCGGGCCGGAGGCGGCGGGCACATGGCTCGCCAAGCTCGCCGTGGCGAGCACGCCCGCCACGATGCTGACGGTGCTGGCGCTGTTCGCGCCGCCGCTTCTGGGGGTGGTCGTGGCCGCGCGGCTGCTGCACCGGCGCGGCCTGCGCAGCCTGCTGGGACCGCGCGTGCTGCCCGACGCGGCGCGCGGCGCGGGCGTGACGCTGGCGGTCTTCGCGCCGCTGCTGGCGCTGGCTTGGGGGCTAGACGCGACACAACCCAACCTCCCCCTGGGTATCTGGGCTGCACTCCTGCCGCTGACGGTCCTTGGCGTGGCCGTGCAGACCCTGACCGAGGAAATCCTGTTCCGCGGCTATGTCCTGCAACAGCTGGCCGCGCGCTTCCGGTCGCCGCTCGTCTGGGCCGTGCTGCCTGCCGCGCTGTTCGGCCTTCTGCATCTCGACCCGTCGGGAATGGGGGCGGCGGCATGGCCCATGGCGGCGGTGGCGATGCTGTTCGGCCTTGTGGCGGCGGACCTGACCGCACGGTCCGGCGGGCTTGGGCTGGCCTGGGGGATGCACCTGGCCAACAATCTTGTCGGCCTATCCGTGATGGCGACGCAGGGCGGCCTGACCGGGCTTGCGCTGCGCGTCACCACGCAGTCCCGCGCGGATCTCGCCGAGGCGCCCTGGATGGTGCTGCCCGGCGCGCTGCCCTTCCTGATCGCGTGGCTGATCCTGCGCCGCGGTCTGCGCGCGTGATTGCATTCGGCGCGGTCGGGGCTTATCTGCGAGCGAAATGAACGGCGTCCGGTCCAACGGACGGCGCGCACAGACCCGTTGTCACCGTCGCAAGGCAGGCCCGATGAACTGGATTTCCAACTACGTCCGCCCGACGATCAATTCGCTGTTCTCCCGCCGCGAGGTGCCCGAGAACCTGTGGACCAAGTGCGACAGTTGCGGGACAATGCTGTTTCACCGGGAACTGGCCGACAGCCTGAACGTCTGCACCAATTGCGGCCATCACATGTACATCGCGCCGCGCGCCCGGTTCGACCGGCTTTTCGACAACGGCATCTATCGCGACGTGCCCGTGCCCGCGGCGCTGGCCGACCCGCTGCAGTTCCGCGATCAGAAACGCTATCCCGACCGGATGCGTGCCGCACAGCGCGCGACAGGCGAAGCCGAGGCGATGCTCGTGGCCGAGGGGGAGATGGGCCGCACCCCCGTCGTGGCCGCGGCACAGGATTTCGCCTTCATGGCCGGGTCGATGGGCATGCATGTGGGTAACGCGCTGGTCGCCGGGGCCGAACGCGCGCTGGACCGGCGGTCGCCGCTCATCGTCTTCACCGCGGCCGGCGGCGCGCGGATGCAGGAGGGCATCCTGTCCCTGATGCAGATGCCGCGGTCCACCGTCGCAGTCCAGATGCTGCGCGAGGCGGGGCTGCCCTACATCGTCGTGCTGACCCACCCCACCACGGGCGGCGTGACGGCAAGCTACGCCATGCTGGGCGATATCCAGATCGCCGAGCCGGGCGCGCTGATCTGCTTTGCCGGGCCGCGAGTGATCGAACAGACCATCCGCGAAAAGCTGCCCGAGGGCTTCCAGAGCGCGGAATACCTGCTCGAACACGGGATGCTGGACCGCGTGACCGCGCGCAAGGACATGCGCGACGAGCTGATCGTGATCACCCGGATGCTCATGGGCCTGCCGCCCGCGATCAAGGGCGAGCTGCCGCCGCCCGGCCCCGCACCCAAGCCCGAGGCCACGGCTGATGCCGCGCCGGGACAGGCGCCCGACGCAGGCGCCGGGACGGACGCCAAGGCGTGAGCGCACACCGGTCGGACATCCTGCTCGACAGGATGATGTCGCTGCATCCCAAGGTCATCGACCTTGTGCTGGATCGCGTCTGGCGGCTGCTGGATCGTGTCGGTCATCCCGAACGCAGCCTGCCGCCGGTGATCCACGTCGCGGGCACGAACGGCAAGGGATCGACGGTGGCGATGCTGCGCGCGGGGCTGGAAGCGGCGGGAGTCACCTGTCACGCCTATACCTCGCCGCATCTCGTGCGGTTCCACGAACGCATCCGGCTGGCGGGGCGGCTGATCGACGAAGACGCGCTGACGGCCCTGCTGGACGAATGCCTTGCAGCGAACGGGCCCGACCCGATCACCTATTTCGAGATCACGACCGTGGCGGCCTTGCTGGCCTTTGCCCGCACCCCGGCGGACTGGACGCTGCTGGAGGTCGGTCTGGGCGGGCGGCTCGACGCCACGAACGTGGTGGACAGGCCCGCCGCCTGCGTCATCACGCCGGTGTCGATGGACCACGAGACATTCCTGGGCGACACGCTCGAGAAGATCGCCTTTGAAAAGGCGGGCATCCTGAAACGCGGAGTCACATGTGTCGTGGGGCGGCAGCAGGATGCAGGGCTGGAGGTGATCGAACGGCAGGCCGCGCGCGTCGGCGCGCCGCTGCTGATCCACGGTCAGCACTGGCACGTGATCACGGAACGTGGGCGGCTGGTCTACCAGGACGAAACCGGCCTGCGCGACCTGCCGCTGCCGGTGCTGCCCGGTGCGCACCAGGTGGACAACGCCGGGATGGCGCTGGCGGTGCTGCGCCATCTCGGCCAGCCCGACGCCGCGCTGGACGGCGCCATGACCCGCGCCGAATGGCCCGCCCGCATGCAGCGGCTGCGCGACCACCCGCTGGCCCGTGCGCACCCGGAGGCCGAGCTGTGGCTCGATGGCGGGCACAATCCCGATGCGGGCCGAGCGCTCGCCGCTGTCCTGAACGGTCTGCCGCCGCGCGACACTGTGCTTGTCTGCGGCATGCAGAACACCAAGGACGTGGCGGGTTACATGGGGCATCTGGCGGGCGCGGCCCGGCGGCTGGTGGCCGTGGCTATCCCCGGCGCCGCCGCCACCCTGCCCGCCGACGCGACCGCCGCTGCCGCGGCACAGGCGGGTCTGGACAGCGCGACGGCGCCAGATATCGACACCGCGCTGCGCATGGCATTGGCCGGCGCGCCGGGCGCACGGGTGCTGATCTGCGGCTCGCTCTATCTTGCGGGGGCGGTGCTGGCGCAGGCGTGAGCGCCGCGCGCCCGGCCCCCCCTGTCGTCAGGTATCGCGCAATGCCAGCGTCCGCGCCCGGAGCCACCGCACGAAACCGCGCGGGTCCGACCCCCAGTCGCGCATCTCCTCGGGCGGGATCGGCGTCCCCACGACGGGGTTCTGCGGGCGGTTCAGCGCATGCACGACCTCGTGCAGCAAAAGCCCCTGCCGGAGCGTCGCCGACACCTGGTTCGCCATCTGGTAAAGACGACTGTTCTGACCCGGAAAGAACACCGGCAGCACGGTCGCATGGCTGCGCTGGATCATCTTCGCGGTGAACGGGTTCCAGTCGGCTTCCACCGCGGGGCCGAACATGCTGCGCGAACTGGCCACGACACCGGACGGGAACAGAACGATCGCCCCACCCTGCGCCAGATGCTCCATCGCGCGGCGGCGCATTTCCAGGTTCTGCTGAAGCGCGTCATGTTCGTGCGGGAAGGGCACGGGGATCATGAAGCGCCGGACCTCTTCCACGCTGGCCAGCAGCGAGCGCGTAAGGATCTTGTAATCCTCGCGCACCCGTCCGATCAGTTCCGCCAGCACCATCCCGTCCACCAGCCCGTGCGGATGGTTCGCCACCACCACGAGCGGCCCCTCGCGCGGAATGCGCGCGACCTGCGCATCCGGGGTCATCAGGGTGATGCCCATTGTCGTTAGCGCCTTGGCCCAGAACGCCTGACCCTCGGGCACGCCCGCGCGTTCGAATTTCCGGATCAGTCGCAGCAGCGTCAGCTTGCCGGTCAGCCATTCCATCGTCTTGATCGTGGCCGCCTGCGTGCTGTTGTCGAATGTCGTGGCATAGGAGAGCCGCCGCTTGTCGTAGGGCACGTAATCCGGCGGCGGCGCCGCGTTTTCCGCGCGTGCGACGGTGCGCGGCCCCGGCGATAGTGGATCGCCGCGATCCGGACGGATCAGCCTGTCGGGTTGCGTGAAACTGTCAACCATCCCGCCCACCCTTTTCCACGGAGGCAC
This sequence comes from Meridianimarinicoccus zhengii, assembly GCF_003254465.1. Lineage (GTDB taxonomy): Bacteria > Pseudomonadota > Alphaproteobacteria > Rhodobacterales > Rhodobacteraceae > Meridianimarinicoccus > Meridianimarinicoccus zhengii. Next base: position 89,585 of record NZ_QDFI01000002.1, on the reverse strand, counting down.
ACCCGGTCAAGTGTCTTCCCCGAACCGCTCGGCAACGAGCCGTTCCAGCGCCGCGGCCAGCGCCGCCGCTTCGGGGCCGGTCACGCGCATCTCGATGGTCGAACCGCGGGCGGCCCCGAGCATGAGCAGCCCCATGATGCTGTCGCCGGATGCCGACATGCCGTCACGGCTGATATCGGCTTGCGCGTTGAAGCCTTCGACCACCTCGACCAGCCGGGCCGAGGCACGGGCATGAAGCCCCTTTTCATTGACGATCCTGAGTGTCTTGACGATCGGGTCGGGCATGATGCGATGTCAATTGCCGAAAGCATCGAAGCAATCAAGGTATTTTCGACCCGCCTTCAGTGCGCTGTCCACTGCGTCGGGCACGCTCAGGTGCCGCGATTTCACCAGCTTGATGAGCATCGGCAGGTTAGCGCCATACATGATCCGGCGATCCGGCTTGCCCAGCGCGGGCAGCGACAGGTTCGAGGGCGATCCCCCGAACATGTCGGTCACGATGATGACCCCGCCGCCGGTATCCACGGCCTCAGCCTGTTGTTCGATCTCGCGGCGCTTTCGGTCCCGGTCCTCCTGTGCGGCAATGGACACGGCGCGCATGTTGATCTGCGCGCCGAGAACATGCTCGACAGCGGCCAGGTATTCCCGCGCCAGACCGCCATGGGCCACGATCACGATACCGATCACCGGTCTGTCCCGTCCCCTTTTGGGCCATGGTCGCGGCCCGGTTTCGCCCCGTGTTGCGCGCCCTGTCGCGCCGTGGTCCGTTCCAGTTCGTGGTGCCGCAGCGACACGTTCCAGCCCGCCGATTCCAACGCGTCTGCAAGCGCCGCCGCCGTGGCGACGGACCGGTGCTGACCACCCGTGCAGCCGAACCCGACCGACAGGTAGGACTTGCCCTCCGCACTATAGGCCGGCAATAGAAAAGCGACGAGATCGTTAACTTTTTCGAAGAATGGGGCATATCTGCCGTCGCCCGCGACGAAGGCGGCAACCGACGGGTCGAGCCCGTTTCGACCCCGCAGCGCGGGATCCCAGTAGGGGTTCGACAGGAAGCGGCAATCGAACACCATGTCAAGCCCGCGCGGCATTCCCCGCTTGTAGCTGAACGAATGGATCATCACCGCCATCTGCTGCGCGCCCGCCGGATCGAACCAGCGCGCCAGTTCGGCCTTCAGGTCATGGGGCGTCAGGGTCGACGTGTCGATGAGCAGGTCCGCCCGCAGCCGCACGGGCGACAGCAGGTCGAGTTCCCGCTCGATCCCCTGCTGCGGGCTTTCGGCCGGGGCGAGCGGGTGGCGCCGCCGCGTTTCGGAATACCGCTGCAACAGGATGTCGGGCCGCGCGTCGAGATAGACAAGCTCCGGCATCCGGCCCGTCGCCGCCAGCCAGTCGAGCAGGTCGAGAAGCGCTGCGACGCTGAAATCGCGGTTGCGCACATCGAGTCCCAGCACAAGCGTGCCCGCCAGCGCGGGCCCTTCCATCAACCGCGGCACGAGGCTGAGCGGAATGTTGTCGATCGTCTCGCAACCGAGATCTTCCAGCGCGGCCAGTGCCGTGGATCGGCCTGCACCGGATGGGCCCGACACAAGCACGACGCGCCCGACGGATCCGCCGGTCCGCCCGGCATCGCCGCGCGGGTCATCGCTGCTGGCAGGGCGGTCGGCGACCGCGTCACTGTTCATGGGTCTCTCCCGAAGGCACGCCTGTTCCGAGGTATTGCAGAAGGGCGTAAGCGAAATGTGCATTTTCGGCACCGTGAAACAAGGCGACGTTCTGACCGAGGATGTCAGCAAACCGGGGCTCTGGAAGGCGGGCAGGCTCGTGCAGACCCATGTCGGCGACCGCCGCCAGCGGCACCGGCCCGCAGCGGTGCGCGGGCAGCAGCCCCACGCCGCGCGCTTCGATCAGTGCGGGCAAGCCCGGCGGGGCATCCGCCCATACCCGTGCGGGCTGCCCCGTCACCCAAAGCCGCGTGCGGTCATCTGCCACCAGTTGCGCGCCGAAAGCCATCAGTGTCAGCGCCAGCGCCGACTTTCCCGACCCCGATGGACCGACGATCATGAGGCCGCGACCGGCCACTGCCACGGTGGTGGCGTGGCGAATCTCGGATGGCGCATTGGGTCCGGTCGGGGGCGAGACAGCTGACATGGGATCGGGGTGATGAAACCTCTGGGGTTTGAAGGTAGCCTTTTGCGCCCGCAGCGCAACCCGCGCCGCACTGCCGCGACTCGATCCGGGGCCGTGCCGCCGCGCACCGAGGCGCGGACACGCGGATCGCCGCAACGGCACCGAACCCGGCGAACTGGTCATATGATTGCGCCAAACGGGGCCCCGGCGATTAATCCTGTCGGCATTTGGTTGCGCAAACATGGTGGAGATTGCGCTAACTGTTAGAAACCGCCCTGTTTTTCGGGGAAACTGGCATGGTATAGCGACAGGGTCACCCGCGCGGACGTGCGGACGGCCCGGACGGGTTGCGCCGCATCAATGCCCCGCGAAACAGGCAAGCAAGCGCCGCGCATGGCGTTTTCGGAGAGTTGGCACATGGAACATGGTCGAGTGAACCCCAAGCACACGCTGGAACATCAGGGCATGACGGGGCTCGGCGCGGTGTATTACAACCTTCTCGAACCCGATCTCGTGTCCGCGGCCATCCGGCGCGACGAGGGAACGCTTGGCCAGGGCGGAACGCTGCTGGTGACGACCGGAAAATACACGGGCCGGTCGCCCAAGGACAAGCATGTGGTCAAGACGCCGGACGTTGCCGACAGGATCTGGTGGGACAACAACGCCGAGATGTCGCCCGAAGGCTTCGACGCGCTCCATGCCGACATGCTGGCGCACATGCAGGGGCGCGATTTCTTCGTGCAGGACCTGTATGCTGGCGCGGACCCGGTGCTGCGGCTGGACGTGCGGGTGGTGACCGAACTGGCCTGGCATAACCTTTTCATCCGTCACCTGCTGCGCCGTCCCGCGCGCGCCGAGCTTGACGGATTCGTGCCGGAATTCACCATCGTCAACGTGCCGAGCTTCAAGGCCGACCCGGCGCGCCATGGCTGCAAGTCTGACACGGTGATCGCGCTCAACTTCGAAAAGAAGATGATCCTGATCGGCGGCACTGAATATGCGGGCGAGAACAAGAAATCCGTGTTCACGCTTCTGAACTACCTGCTGCCGGAAAAAGGCGTGATGCCGATGCACTGCTCGGCCAACCATGCGAACGGCAACCCGGTGGACACGGCGATCTTCTTCGGGCTGTCGGGGACCGGCAAGACCACGCTGTCCGCGGACCCGGCGCGCACGCTGATCGGCGACGACGAACACGGCTGGTCCGATCGCGGCACCTTCAACTTCGAAGGGGGCTGCTATGCCAAGACCATCAGCCTGTCGCCAAAGGCCGAGCCCGAGATCTTTGCCACGACGACAAAGTTCGGCACCGTCATCGAGAACATGGTGTTCGACCCGGAAACCAAGGATCTGGATTTCGAGGATGACAGCCTGACGCCGAACATGCGCTGCGCCTATCCGCTCGACTACATCTCGAACGCGTCTGACAGCGCGCTTGGGGGACATCCAAAGAACATCATCATGCTGACCTGCGACGCGTTCGGCGTGCTGCCACCGATCAGCCGCCTGACCCCCGCGCAGGCGATGTACCATTTCCTGTCCGGTTTCACGTCGCGGATGGCGGGCACCGAACGCGGCGTGACCGAACCCACGCCCGTGTTCTCGACCTGTTTCGGCGCGCCGTTCATGCCCATGCGCCCCGAGGTCTATGGCAACCTTCTGCGCGACAAGATCGCCAAACATGGCGCCACCTGCTGGTTGGTGAATACCGGCTGGACCGGCGGCGCGTTCGGCACCGGGTCGCGCATGCCTATCGCCGCCACTCGCGCACTGCTGACCGCTGCCCTTGACGGTTCGCTGTCGGAATCAACCTTCCGCAAGGATCCGAATTTCGGTTTCGACGTGCCGGTGACGGTCGAAGGCGTGGATGCGCGGCTGCTCGACCCCCGGTCCACCTGGGCGGACAAGAGCGCGTATGACGCGCAGGCCCGCAAGCTGGTGGACATGTTCGCCGAGAACTTCGCGCAGTATGTCGCCCATATCGACGAAGACGTGAAGGCCGTCGCCATTGGGTGAGGGCGCAGTATCGGGGCACCATCGGGTGCTGGCGCAGGGCTGGATCGCCGTCGGGTGAAGGGGTCCGGGCAATGGCGCAAGGCCTGCGCGCCTTTGCCCGATCCGCACCCCGGCAGCTTGCCGGTCGCCGCAGTCGCATGGGGCGGCTACAACACCAGGCCCATGTCGCCCAGCCCGCGGCGGATCAGGTTCAACGCCACGACCATCAGAACGACCAGCATGGCGCGGCGGAACCGGCGCTGGTCCAGCCGGTCCTGCACCTGCTGCCCGACCCACACGCCCAGCACCATCGGCACAACCATCGCCAGCGACAGCGGGATGGTCGCTTCGTTCAGCAGCCCGGAGCGCAGATGCGACAGCAGCAGAACGACCGCCCCGGCACCATAGACCACACCCTGCATGGCGATCGCCCGCGTCTTGGGTGCGTCGATCGCCGTCAGGTACAGGACCGTGGGCGGCCCCCAGACGCCCGACAGACCGCCCGACAGCCCCGCCAGACCGCCGATCCCGATATCGGCCATCCACCGCCGCGCCGCCGACACGCGCGGCGCCCATCCCAGAAGCTGAAGCACGGAAAACATGATGATCGGCACGCCCAGCACCAGGTACATCACCCCGGGCGGCAGCGACGTGACCGTCTGCGCGGACAGGGCGATGACCACCAGCAGCACGGCCAGGAACAGGCGAAACTCGCGCAGCACTGACAGGACCTGCGCCCATCCGCCACGCAGCCCCTGCCACAGATTGGCAAGCAACGTGGGGACGATGAGCGTCGCAAGCGCTTGCTCGGCCGGCATGAAACTGGCCAGCCCCGAGATCATGATCATGGGCATGGCAAAGCCGACAGCGCCCTTGACGAAACTCGCCACAAGCGTGACCGCAGTGGCGGCAAGAAGGGTCGCGGACCCGAGCGCAAGCAAGGACATAAGCATTTTCCAGTGGGCAGCCCGCGCTATATGCACCCGCTGACGCGGCAGTGCAAAAAGTCTGAGGGTCATAATCCATCAACTATTGCGCCAGTTTTGAAAATTTGTTGCGCTGCAACTGCGAAATGCGTATGCGAGGCGAGATCAGAGAAAAGGAACCGATTCATGGCCCATGACGGACAGACCGTGCCGATTGCCGACGCTGAAAACCCGGTGCTGGACGATCTCCTGACACTGACGGGCGCCGCGCTGAAGCCCGCGCAGACGCTGCTGGACCGTGCCAAGGCATCTGTCGCTGGGCTGGTGACCGAAGACGGCCGCGTGTCTGGCGGCCTGATCGAAATGCACCAGACCGCCGCGCACGGGCTGGCGTGGCTGGCGACCTACGTCGAGTCCCTGCGCCAGATGCAGGCCTGGGCCGAAAAGCTGAATGGCGAGGGCAAGTTCGGCGAGACGGAGCAACTGATCCAGCAGATCGCCTTTGGCGAGTACCTCTGGCAGATGTATGGCGGTATTCCCATGAACCAGGGCGAATTCGTCCGCCCGCAGGACATGGGGCTGAGCCAGGACGACCAGTCGGTGCTGATGACCGACGCCGTGCGCACGCTGACGCAGGCGGGCAATACGCAGGCCGCGCGCACCAGGCTCGTGGCGCTGATGCAGGAACAGTCGGCCAACGTGACCGTGGGGGCGTCCGGCCTCGACGACGAGTTGGAAATGATCCGCGAACAGTTCCGCCGCTTCACGGTCGACCGGGTTCTGCCCGACGCCCATGAATGGCACCTGAAGGATGAACTCATCCCGATGGAGATCATTTCGGAACTGGCCGAGATGGGCGTGTTCGGCCTGACGATCCCGGAAGAATACGGTGGCTTCGGGCTGTCCAAGGCCTCCATGTGCGTGGTGTCGGAAGAACTGTCGCGCGGGTATATCGGCGTGGGCTCGCTCGGCACTCGATCGGAAATCGCGGCGGAACTGATCCTCTGCGGCGGAACCGACGACCAGAAGCAGAAATGGCTGCCGAAACTCGCCCGCGCCGAGGTGCTGCCGACGGCTGTCTTCACCGAACCGAACACCGGATCGGATCTCGGCAGCTTGCGCACCCGCGCGGTGAAGGACGGCGATGACTATCGCATCACCGGCAACAAGACCTGGATCACCCACGCTTCGCGCACGCAGATCATGACGCTGCTGGCGCGCACCGACCCCGCGACGGACAACTACAAGGGTCTGTCGATGTTCATCGCCGAAAAGACCCCCGGCGATTGCGCCAACCCGTTCCCGACCGAGGGCATGACAGGCGGCGAGATCGAGGTGCTGGGCTATCGCGGCATGAAGGAATACGAGATCGCCTTCGACAATTTCCACGTCAAGGGCGAAAACCTTCTGGGCGGCGAAGAAGGCAAGGGCTTCGCCCAGTTGATGGAGACTTTCGAATCCGCGCGCATCCAGACCGCAGCGCGGGCCGTGGGCGTGGCGTGCTCGGCGCTCGATATCTCCATGCAGTATGCGCAGGACCGCAAGCAGTTCGGCAAGCCGCTGATCGCCTTCCCGCGCGTGTCGGGCAAGTTGGCGATGATGGCGGTGGAGATCATGGTCGCACGGCAGCTTACCTATTTCTCGGCGATGGAAAAGGACGAAGGCCGCCGCTGTGATCTGGAGGCCGGGATGGCCAAGCTCTTGGGCGCGCGGGTGGCCTGGGCCGCGGCCGACAACGGTCTGCAGATCCACGGCGGCAACGGCTTCGCGCTGGAATACGCGATCTCCCGCGTGCTGTGCGACGCGCGCATCCTGAACATCTTCGAGGGTGCGGCCGAGATCCAGGCGCAGGTGATCGCGCGACGCCTGCTGGCCTGATCAGCGGTGTCGGCGCAAGACGGCAGGAGGCCCCGGGTCAAGCCCGGGGCTTCTTTGTGTCGGGTGCCGAGGGTGTCACCCGGCGCTGCGGGCAAGACGGTCCAGCAAGCGTTGCCGCGCTGGGGGAAAGGGCTGGCCGGGGCGCTGCGGACCGATCTCGCGGTGCAGGAAATGACCCGTCACGCGCAGGCCCGTTGCGATCTCGGCATTCGTGGCGTCGCCTTCGCCCAGCAGGCAGGGCGGCAGGGGCAGCAGCTTGTCCTCGTAGCCGCGCGCGCCCTGCGTGCTGACGGCCCGGCCCGTGCGCGGGGACACGTAGGCCAGGCCATCGCTGGCCCCGGCCACGGCGCAGCGGGTCAGGTCCAGCGCGAACCCCATGGTGGACAACAACGCGACCTCCCACCGCAGGTAGGCCAGCGGCCAGGCGTCGGTCGCCGGGATCAGGTCCAGCAGCGTGCGACTTTCGTGGTAGAGCGCGGGATAGGCCGCCCGTTCCGGCAGCGCATGGGCCAGCAGCGCGCAGACGCTCGACAGGCCCGCCAGCCCTAGCGGGGCCCCCATCAGCGCCCCGGCCCGGCTGCGAAGGGGTTCGACGGTGAAGCTGCCAAGCTGGTCCTCAAGGCGCGCGCGCCATGCAAGGTCAAGCTGCGCACCGGGTTGCAGGACCGGGCCCAGCCTGCGCCCCGCGCCACCGCGCACCACGCCCGCATGGCGGCCGTGTGATTCGGTGAACACCTCGATGATCGCGGCGCTTTCGCCATGGCGGCGCACCGCCAGCAGCACGCCGTCTTCGCGCCAGTCCATGACCCTTGGCTATCCCGGTGGCGCGGATTTGCAAGGGCTCACTCGGACAGGCCAGGCTCGTCCAGCAGGTCGCGCCCGTCGCGGGATTCGACCTCAATCACCCAAAGGTCCGGATCGAAGCCGCGCTGGCGGGCAAGGCTGGCATCGACCTCCGCTTCCGGGCCGTCGGCCAGCACGTCCCAGACGCGACCGCCCGTCGCCGGATCGAAGCGGCGTGCCTTGGCGCGGGCCGTGCCGTCCAGACGCGCGCACTTGACGATCACGGCGCCCGCGGTCGGATCGCCCTTGGCTGTGACATAGGCGGGAATGTCGGCCAACTGTAGCCGGCGCAGATAGGCCGCCACCCACAGCCCGGCAGAGAGCCGCGGTTCAGGCATCGCCATCGCGGAAATCCAGACCGATCTCGGAATATCGCTCGGATTCTTCCAGCCAGTTGGGGCGCACGCGCACCTGCAGGAACAGGTGCACCTTGCGGCCGAGCAATTCCTCCATGTCGGCACGGGCGGCCTGGCCCACGGCCTTGATCGTCTCACCCTTGTGGCCGAGCACGATGCCCTTGTGCCCGTCGCGCAGCACGTAGACCACCTGGTCGACGCGGGCCGACCCATCCTTGCGTTCTTCCCATTGCTCCGTCTCGACGGTCAGCTGGTAAGGCAATTCCTGGTGCAGCCGCAGGGTCAGCTTCTCGCGCGTCATCTCGGCGGCGATCATGCGCATGGGCAGATCGGCGATCTGGTCCTCGGGATAAAGCCACGGGCCTTCGGGCAGTTCCGCCGCCAGCCAGCCGCGCAGGTCATCCACGCCATACCCCTTTTCCGCCGAGATCATGAAGGTCTGCACGAAGGGAAAGCGCGCGTTCATGTCCTCGGTCAGCTTCAGCAGCGTCGCGGCCTGCACCCGGTCGATCTTGTTGATCGCCAGCGCCACCGGGTGCCCGCCCGACCGATCTGCCAAAGACTCGAGGATCGCCTCCACGCCATCGGTGATCCCGCGATGGGCCTCGATCAGCAGCACGACGATATCGGCATCCGCCGCCCCGCCCCAGGCGGCGGCCACCATCGCCCGGTCCAGCCTTCGGCGCGGACGGAACAGGCCCGGCGTATCGACGAAGACAATCTGCGTGGCGCCGTCGATGGCCACGCCGCGGATACGCGCGCGTGTGGTCTGCACCTTGTGGGTGACGATGGACACCTTCGCGCCCACCATGCGGTTGAGAAGCGTGGACTTGCCCGCGTTCGGTTCGCCGATCAGCGCGACGAACCCCGCGCGGGTGCCCTGCCCTTCTTCGCTGCCGCCACCTGTGTCAGTCATCGTCCCCGGCCTCCAGCCGTGCCAGCAGCGCCTGCGCCGCGGCCTGTTCCGCCTGCCGCTTGGTGCGGGCCTGTGCCGTTTCGTCCGCGCCCGACTCAAGCACCACGCGGATGGTGAAGACCGGCGCGTGGTCCGGCCCGGTGCGGCCCAACTGCTCATAGTGCGGCGGCGGCATCCCGCGGCCCTGCGCCCATTCCTGCAGCGCGGTCTTGGCGTCCCGCGCATCGGCCTTGACCGACCGGATGCGGTCGCCCCAAAGGCGCAGGATCATGTCCCGCGCGGCGTCAAGCCCGCCATCGACATAGACGGCGGCGATGACCGCCTCCATGGCGTCGCCCAGCAGCGCTTCCTTGCGGCGGCCGCCCGACAGCATTTCCGACCGGCCCAGCCGCAGCACGTCGCCTAGACCGACACTGCGCGCGATCTCGGCGCAGGTTTCCTTGCGCACCAGCGCGTTGAAGCGCGGCGCCAGCAACCCCTCGGCAGCGGTGGTATCGGCCTCCAGCAGCGCCTCGGCCATCACGAGTCCGAGCACCCGGTCGCCGAGGAATTCCAGCCGCTGGTTGTCGCCGCGCGTGGGCGTGGCGACGGACCCGTGGGTCAGCGCGGATTGCAGCAGGTCACCCCGCACGAAATCATGCCCCAACCGCCCCGCAAAGGCCCGTTGTTCCGCCGACAGCGCCAAGGCTCAGTTCAGCCCCTTGAAGAACCGGTCGCCCCGCCAGGTCCACACGAAGAAGATCGACCGCCCCGCGGACGAGAACATCACCCGGTCCGCGCGCCCGATCAGGTTCTTGAACGGCACCATGCCGACACCGCGCGCCGATTGCGGCACCCTGCTGTCCACGGAATTGTCGCGGTTGTCGCCCATGAAGAAGAAATGCCCCTCCGGCACGGTATAGACCGGCGTGTTGTCCAGCGGCCCCGCGCCGATATTGAGAATGGCGTGGCTGACACCGCCCGGCAGGGTTTCGATGGTGCGGGTCTTTTCGCACGCGCCACCGATGCCCACGGGGCCGTTCTCGCAACGCGGGAAGCTGCCCGCGGGACCCTGCTTTTCATAGGGTTCCACGAAAATGCCGCCGGATTCGGTCGGCACCCGCGCACCGTTCAGGTAAAGCGCCCCGTCCCGCATCTGCACCGTGTCGCCGGGCAGGCCGATCAGCCGCTTGATGAAATCGCTGCCGGTCACGGGATGCTTGAACACCACGATGTCGCCACGGTCGGGCTGGCTGGCGAACCATCGGTCATTGATGAAGCCACAGGCCGAGAACGGGCAGGAATGCTGCGAATAGCCATAGGCCATCTTGTTGACGAACAGGAAATCCCCAATCAGCAGCGTGTCCTTCATCGACCCCGACGGGATCCAGAAGGGCTGGAAGAACAGCGTGCGGAACACGCCCGCGATCAGCAGTGCATAGACCACCGTCTTGATGGTCTCGACGATGCCGCTGTCTTTTTCGGCCCTGGTTGCCATGCCTGCTGTCCTGCCTGTGCCCTCGGTCCGGCGCTTCATGGGCGCGGGGGCATGGGGAGTCAAGAAGCGTGGCGGTCGGCGGGGCGCGGGCGCGCCTCGATCACCACGAAGGCCTGCGCCCATGGGTGGTCGTCGGTCAGGGTGACATGGATGATTGCGTCATGACCCGGCGGGGTCATCTCGGCCAAACGCGCCGCGGCCCAGCCGGTCACTGCCATCACGGGCTGGCCCGTGGGCAGGTTCGACACGGCCATGTCGCGCCACGCGATCCCCATGCGCAGCCCGGTGCCGAGCGCCTTGGAGCAGGCCTCCTTCGCGGCCCAGCGTTTGGCATAGGTGCCCGCCACGTCCGCGCGGCTTTCGGCCTTGCGCTGTTCGGTCTCGGTGAAGACCCGCGTCTTGAAGCGGTCGCCGAACCGATCGAGCGTCCCTGCGATCCGGTCGATATTGGCCAGATCCGTCCCGATGCCGAGGATCACGGCGCCAACCCCAGCCGGATCGGGCCGCGCGCGGCCACCGGATCGACCGGCTGCCCCTTCTGTGTGGCCACCAGCCGCCCCTGCGCCGCCAGCCGGGCGGCTTCGGCCCGCACGGGGTGCATGAGCGGGCGCCAGTCAGCGGCGAGCGCGCGGGCGGCCTCGGACGGGCAGAATGTCCTGCCCGCCCCGCGCCGATGGGCAAGGTCCATCAACACCGCCGAGATGTCACTTGCCGAGCACATCGTTGCAGCGTCCGCACACATCCGCGTGGTCATGGGTGCCCACATCCGGCAGCACCTTCCAGCAGCGTTGGCATTTCTGGCCTTCGGCCCGCGCGAAGACCACCCCCGCGCCCGGCACGTCGGGCAGGCGGAACGCGCCCGCCGGCACTGGGTCCGTCGTCAGCGTGATGTCCGACGTGATGCAGAGCGTGGCGAAATTCGCCGGGTCCAGCTTTGACGCCGTGTCGGCGGGCAGATGCACCACCGGCGCCGCCTCCAGCGACGCGCCGATCACCTTGTCGCGGCGGGCTTCCTCCAGCGCGCCGGTCACCACACGGCGCACGGCGCGGTGGGCTTCGACGCGTTCGGCGAGCGCCGGATCGTGCCAGCCCTCGGGCGTCTGGGGCATGTCCTGAAGATGCACGGAACTGTCGTCACCGGGGAAGCGTTCCAGCCAGACCTCTTCCATGGTGAAGACGAGGATCGGCGCCAGCCACGTCGTCAGCCGGTGAAAGAGAATGTCGAGCACCGTCAGCGCGGCGCGCCGGTCAAGGCTGTCATCCCCGTCGCAATACAGCGCGTCCTTACGGATGTCGAAATAGAGCGCGGACAGGTCCACCGTGGCGAACTGGAACACCTTCTGGAACACGCCCTGGAAATCGAACGCCGCGTAGCCCGCCTTCACGTGGCGATCCAACCCTTCGACGAGGTGCAGCACGTATTGCTCCAGCTCCGGCATGTCGTCGCGCGCGACCGCAAGTTCGGGCCGGTAATCGCCAAGGCTGCCCAGCAGGAACCGCAGCGTGTTGCGCAAGCGCCGATAGCTGTCGGCGGTGCCCTTCAGGATTTCCGGCCCGATGCGCTGGTCGGCGGTATAGTCCGCCTGCGCCACCCAGAGCCGCAGGATATCGGCCCCGTATTGCTTCACGATGTCGTCGGGCGCGATGGTGTTGCCCAGCGACTTGGACATCTTGTTACCCTTCTGGTCCAGCGTGAAGCCGTGGGTGACCACGTTGCGATAGGGCGCGCGCCCCATCGTGCCGCAAGCCTGCAGCATCGACGAATGGAACCAGCCGCGATGCTGGTCGGTGCCTTCCATGTAGACGTCGGCGATGCCGTCCGGCGTGCCGTCGTCGCGGTCGCGCAGCACGAAGGCATGGGTCGAGCCAGAGTCGAACCACACGTCGAGGATATCGTCCACCTTGTCCCAGTCATCCGGGTCGTGGTCGGGCGAAAGGAAGCGTTCCTTGGCGCCGTCCATGTACCATGCATCAGCGCCCTCGGTCTCGAACGCCGCGAGGATGCGGGCATTCACCCGCGCGTCGCGAAGCAGGAAATCCGGGTCGTCCGGCTTGGCCCCGCGCCTGGTGAAACAGGTCAGCGGCACGCCCCAGGCCCGTTGACGGGACAGCACCCAATCCGGGCGGTTCTCAATCATCGAATACAGCCGGTTGCGGCCGCTGCGCGGGGTCCATGTCACCAGCTTGTCGATGGATGTCAGGGCCCGTTCGCGGATCGTGGTGCCGTGGGTATCCTTTCCGTCACCCACTGCCCGGTCGATGGCGGCGAACCATTGCGGACGGTTGAGCCGGATGACCGGCGCCTTGGACCGCCATGAATGGGCGTCGGAAATCGTGATCCGCTTGCGCGCGAGAAGGCCGCCCACCTCGGTCAGCTTGGCGATCACAGCCTTGTTGGCGCCGCCCGGCTTGCCGTTTTCGGCGATCACCCGCTCCCCCGCGAAGAAGGGCAGGTCCGGTCGGAAGGACGAGTCGTCGAGGATATTGAACGTCATCGGCAGACCATGCGCCCGCCCGATGGCATAGTCGTCGTCGCCGTGGCTGGGCGCGGTATGGACAAAGCCGGTGCCAGCGTCGTCGGTGACATGGTCGCCGGGCAGCAGCGGGACGTCGAAATCCCATTCGCCGTCAGAACCTTCGGCCCCGCGCAGAGGATGGGCGCAGGTCAGGCCCGCCAACTCGGCCGGGGTGACATAGCGCAGACGCGTGAACTGCCCCGGCTCCAGCCGCGCCGACACCAGTGCCTGTTCGGCCAGTGCGTCGGCCATCACGAACCGGTCCCCGACAGCGGCCCAGCATTCGTCCGGCGTGCCGGTCACTTCGTAAAGCCCGTAGCCGATCTCCGGCCCGAAGCAGATCGCTCGGTTCTGTGGAATGGTCCAGGGCGTGGTGGTCCAGATCACAACCGACGCGGCGCGCAGGTCCGCCGCGAGGATCGCCTGGTTCGCACCGTCGAAATCCGACGGCTCGTCCAGCGGCATGGGCGCGTTGCCGCCGCGCATCACGGGGAACTTCACCCAGATCGCGTCGGTCTGGCGGTCGTGGTATTCCACCTCCGCCTCGGCCAGCGCGGTCTTTTCCACGGGGGACCACATCACGGGCTTCGACCCCTGATAGAGCACCCCGGTCATCAGGAACGTCATGAACTCCGCCGCGATGACCCGCTCGGCATGGAAATCCATGGTCAGGTAGGGACGGTCCCACGCGCCGGTCACGCCCAGCCGCTTGAACTCCTCGCGCTGCACGTCGATCCAGCCGGCGGCGAACTCGCGGCATTCGCGGCGGAAATCCACAACCGGCACGGCGTCCTTGTCCATGCCCTTGGCGCGGTATTTCTCCTCGATCTTCCACTCGATCGGCAGGCCGTGGCAATCCCAGCCGGGGACGTAGCGCGCGTCGTAGCCCATCATCTGGTGGCTGCGCACGATCATGTCCTTGATCGTCTTGTTCAGCGCGTGGCCGATATGCAGGTGCCCGTTGGCGTAAGGCGGGCCATCATGCAGGACGAAGGGCGTGCGCCCGTCAGCCGCCGCGCGCAGCCGGTCATAGACCCCGATCCGTTCCCAGCGCGCAAGCCAGTCGGGTTCGCGCTTCGGCAATCCCGCGCGCATCGGGAAATCCGTCTGGGGCAGGTTCAGCGTGTCTTTGTAGTCAAGCGTCTCGGACGACATGGGGTATCATTCCCGGAAAGAGCTGGAAGGCGATGGGTTTCGGTGCGGCGCGGCAGGCCATGCGCCTTGTCCCGGCAACTCTCTCAGAGCGCCGGGCCGGTAATTCGCGCGATGATGGCACGTATCCCCGTCATGCCCGCGCTTATAGGCACCGCCCCGGCGCGCGTAAAGCCGTCTGCGCGCGCGCCTCTTCTGTCCCGAAGCATCCCTGCCGGAGGCATGAAGGTTGCCACCCTGTCAGCCTTGCCCGAACAGTCCCGCCAATGCGCGCTTCACCAGCCCGCCCACCGACGGACGGGGCGCCGCGCGGAACGGCAGCGGGCGGCAGACCTCCATCGCCGCCACGCCAACGCGGGCCGTGAGCGCGCCGTTCACCACGCCCTCGCCGAAGCGGCGAGATACGCGGCTCAGGACCGACCCGCCCGCCACGGACCCGATCAGGTCGTCGCCCACCGCCACCGCCCCCGTGGCCACGAGATGGGTCAGCACCGCGCGCATCAGCCGCCACGTGCCCAGCGTGCCCGCGCGCCCGCCATAGATTTCCGCGATGCCGCGGATCATGCGCAGGTTGGCGGTCGCCGCCGCGATCACGTCTGCCAGCGCCAGCGGCACCAGCGCCGTGACAGTGGCCACCGTGCGCGACGCCGCCTCCACCTGCGCGCGGGCCTGCGCGTCGAGCGGCGCGAGCAGCGCGCGCTCGGTCATCGCCAGCACGGCATCGGCATCGAAACTGGCCTCGGCCTGCGCCGTCAGCCCGTCGCGCCCAAGTTCCAGTTCCGCCCGCCCTGCGTAGAACGCGGCCAGATCCACGGACAGCGCCCGCGCCGCAGACAGATCGTCCCCGGCCAGCGCATCGCGGGCCCGGTGCTGGAACCGGTCGATCCGCGCCAGCCGCCCGAAGGCCGCCGCCTCGCGCAGGGCAATCGCCGCACAGACAAGCCCGAAGGCCACGAGCAGTCCGCTGACCGCCCAGCCCAGCACCGCGCTGCGCGCCAGCAGCGCATCGACCGCGCCCCACAATGCAAGCGCCGTGAAGGTCGCCACCAGCGCCCCCGCAAGCCCCCAGAAGCACGCCGCCAGCCGGTTGCGCGGCCGCGCGCCAAGCCGCGCAAGCCGCTGCATCGCCGCGGCCTCCGGCGTGGTCCCCATCGCATCCGGCACCGGCGGCGCGTCGGCGGGGGACGGGGCCGCCTGCGCGTCGTCGTCCAGTTCGATCAGCACCGGGCCCTTGGGCGTTCCCATATCAGCCTCCTTCAAAGCCGGTCGCCCAGCAGGAACTGGGCGGCGCGGTCCAGCCGGATATGCGGCGGGCCTTCGCCCGGGCGCAGGGTCAGCCGCGCGGGGGCGAAGTGCATGAAGGCGTAGTCGTCCCCCAGCCACGCGGGCGATCCGTCCCGCGCCGCCGACAGCAGCGCGCCGGGGTCTTCGGGGAGATCGCCGGGATGGAACGCCGCCTGTCGCCCGCCGTCCAGCAACCGCCCCCGCACCACGTCGAGGCTGCGCCCGTCATGGTCGCGGGTTTCCTCCACCGTGGCACGCAGGGCGGCGATGGACATCGCCTCGGTCTTCGCACCGGCGAAATCGGCGCGGGCGCGGGCGTCCTTGACCAGCGCCGCCATGATCGCGGTCAGCTTCCCGTGCTGGCTGTGGTGCAGGTGATCGGCCTTGGTCGCGGCGAACAGGATGCGATCGACCCGCCGTGCGCCCAGCAGCCGCCCGAGCCAGCTGTTGGCACCGGGGCGGAACGCGCCCAGCGTGTCGGCCATGGTGCGGCGCAGATCCTCCACCGCGCGGGGGCCGTCATGGATCGCGCCCAGCGCATCCACCAGCACGATCTGCCGGTCGAGCCGCGCGAAGTGATCGCGGAAGAACGGCTGCACGACGCGGGACTTGTAGGCGTCGTAACGCCGCGCAAACTCCGCCCGCAGGCTGCCGCGGCGCGCAGGCCCCGGCGGCAGCGGCGCGAATGTCAGCACGGGCGAGCCCTCCATCTCGCCAGGCAGCAGGAACCGCCCCGGCGTGCAGTCCGAAAACCCCGCCGCGCGCGCCGCCCTCAGATAGCCGGTGAACCCCTGCGCAAACCGTTGCGCGGTGCCTTCGTCCAGCCGCGCCGCGCCATCGGCGGCGGCCAGCGCGTCCCGCGCCGCAGGACCGCCGGGCCGGTCGTCCATCCGCGCCAGCGCATCCGCCGACCACTGGTCATAGCTCTTGCCCAGCAGTCCGAGGTCGAGCAGCCATTCGCCGGGATAGTCCACGATATCCAGATGGACGGTCCGCGGCCCGGTCACGCCGCCCAGCAGCCCGCCGGGCCGCAGCCGCAGCGACAGGCGCAATTGCGATACCGCGCGCGTGCTTTCGGGCCAGTGCGGGTCGGGGGCGGTCAGGGCGGCGTGGTGCGACTCGTAGTCGAAGCGCGGCACCGTGTCGTCGGGTTGAGGCTGAAGGAACGCCGTGAGGATGCGCCCGTCGGCAGCGGCGGCCAGTTGCGGCATCCGCCCGCGGTCGATCAGGTTGGCCACGAGCGACGTGATGAACACCGTCTTGCCCGCGCGCGACAGCCCGGTCACGCCCAGCCGCAGGGTCGGGTCGAACAGCGTGTCGTTCACGGTCTGGCCGAGGCCTTCGATCCCGCGCGTCACCTCGTCTGCCAGCCGTCCCAGAACCACCGGTTGTCCCTCGTGCTCTCGTGTTCCGGGCAACATCTATGGGGCTGGGCGGCACAATGCCAGCCCGCGCTGCATCGGTCCGGCTTGCCGCCCCCGGCCCGCGCGGGTAATCGGGGGCGATGCCCCGCTTTGCCCTGAAGATCGAGTACCACGGCGGCCCCTTCGCCGGCTGGCAGCGCCAGCGCGACCAGCCCTCGGTTCAGGGCGCGGTCGAGGCGGCTCTACAGCGGGTCGATCCGCAAGTCGGCAGCATCGCCGCCGCCGGGCGGACCGATGCGGGGGTCCATGCCTGGGGCCAGGTGGCCCATGCCGACCTCGCCCGCGACTGGGCACCGTTCCGGCTGATGGCCGCGCTGAACCACCATCTGAAGCCTGCACCCGTGGCCGTGGTAGCGGCGGCGGCAGTGGCAGACGACTGGCATGCGCGGTTCTCGGCGCTGGAGCGGCGCTACGTGTTTCGCCTGCTGTCACGTCGCGCCCCCGCGACCCACGACGCGGGCCTCGTGTGGCAGGTGCGCCACGCCCTCGACGTGGCGGCCATGCAGGCGGGGGCCGACAGGCTGATCGGGCACCACGACTTTACCACCTTCCGCTCGACCATCTGCCAGGCCGCGAGCCCGGTGAAGACGCTCGACCGGCTGACGGTCACGGCCCATCCGGTGCCGCACGGGATCGAGTACCGTTTCGACGTGCGCGCGCGCAGCTTCCTGCACAATCAGGTGCGAAGCTTCGTGGGCACGCTGGAGCGGGTCGGCGCGGGCGCGTGGACCCCTGACGACGTGACCGCGGCGCTGATGGCCCGCGACCGCGCGGCCTGCGGGCCGGTCTGCCCGCCGCAGGGCCTGTATCTAGCGCATGTGGGCTACCCGGACGATCCGTTCGCGGACGCGGTCGCGCAGACGTGACTGGCACTGTGGCACAGGCGGACGACACTAAGGACATGGGAATTCAAGCCATAGCACCCCGTCTGCCCCGCCGCGCGATGCTGACCGCGGCCCTTGCCGCGCCCATGCTGTCACTTGCGCGCGGCGCCCGTGCGCAGGATGCGGCGCTTGCGGCGGCGGCAGAGCAGGCCCGCATGCTTGACCAGCTGAACGCGCTGGTCGTGCTCCGCGATGGCGAGACGGTGCTGGCCGAGCGGGTGCGCGGGCCGGGGCTCGGCACGCCGGTCAACGTCAAGTCCGTGTCGAAGACCGTGGTCGCGGCACTGACCGGAGCCGCCATCGATCGGGGCGCGCTGCCGGGGCTGGAGGCGACGCTGGGCGACGTGGCGCCCCGGCTGATCCCCGCCGGGGCAGATCCACGGGTGGCGCGCATCACGATCGAAGACCTCGTCACCCTCCAGGCGGGGCTGGAGCGGACCTCCGGCGCGAATTACGGCGGCTGGGTCGGCAGCCGCAACTGGGTGGCCGACGCGCTGTCGCGGCCCGTGGTGGCCGACCCCGGTGCGCAGATGCTGTATTCCACGGGCACGACCCATGTGCTGGGCGCGGTGCTGGCCGAGGTGACGGGCGACAGCCTGCTGACGCTGGCCCGCGGCTGGCTGGGCCGCCCCCTGGGCATCGACATCCCCGCCTGGACCCGCGATCCGCAGGGCTTCTACATGGGCGGCAACGAGATGGCGCTGTCGCCCATGGCGCTGGCCCGCTTCGGCGAAATGTACCGGCTGGGCGGTACGTGGGATGGCACCCGCGTTCTGTCGGCGGGATGGGTCCGCGACAGCTTTCGCGCGCGTACCCGCTCGCCGTGGTCGGGGCTGGGCTACGGTCTCGGCTGGTTCCTTGGGCGCACGGACGGGGCGGCCTATGCGCTGGCGCGCGGCTATGGCGGGCAGGTCGTGGCCGTTGTGCCGCAGCGGGGGCTGACCGTGGTGATCACGTCGGACCCGACACGCCCCGCCCGGTCGCAGGGCTATTTCGGCGATCTCGTGCGGCTGATCGACGGGCTGGTGACCGGACTCGCCTGAGCGGGGTCAGTAGCTGTAGTCGGCGTATATCCGCGTCAGGTCGCCATTCCAGTCACCGTGGTAGCGTTCCAGCAACTCGTCGGCGGGGGTTCGCCCGCTTTCGACGCTTTCCTGCAGCGCATTGAGGAAATGGGTTTCGTCCGCGATCATCCCGCCCGCGCCGGGGATCGCGCGGGCCTTCAGCCCAGCCTCGGCGATCGCGACGGCCTCGCGCGCGATATCGCGCATCGACATGCCGCCGACGCGGGCCTGCAGCCCGTCCACCGACGCCGCGACGCGCCATGCCTCGCGCGTGTCAGCATCCCAGTCGCGGCACAGGTCCCACGCGGCATCGAGCGCGCCCTGGTCATACGTCAGCCCGACCCAGAACGCCGGCAGCGCGCAGAGCCGCCGCCACGGCCCGCCATCGGCGCCACGCATCTCGATGAATTTCTTGATCCGCGCCTCGGGGAAGATCGTGGTCAGGTGGTCGGCCCAATCCGACAGGGTCGGCATCTCGCCCGGCAGGGCGGGCAGTTCGCCGCGCAGGAAATCGCGGAAGGACTGGCCCAGCGCGTCGAGGTATTTCCCGTCGCGGTAGACGAAATACATCGGCACATCGAGCGCGTAGTCCACCCACCGCTCGAACCCCATGCCGGCCTCGAACACGAAGGGTAGCGTGCCGGTGCGGTCCGGGTCGAGATCGCGCCAGATGCGCGACCGCCACGACTTGTGCCCGTTGGGCTTGCCCTCGAAGAAGGGCGAATTGGCAAAGAGTGCCGTGGCCACGGGTTGCAGCGCCAGCGCCACGCGCAGTTTCTGCACCATGTCGGCCTCGGACGCGAAGTCGAGGTTCACCTGCACGGTGCAGGTGCGATACATCATCTGCGTGCCATGGGTGCCGACGCGCCCCATGTAGTCGGTCATCAGCTTGTAGCGGCCCTTGGGCATCACCGGCATCTGGTCATGGGTCCAGATGGGTGCGGCGCCAAGACCGATGAAGTCCACACCGATCAGGTCCGCAACCTCGCGCACTTCGCGCAGATGGGTGTTCACCTCGTCGCAGGTTTCGTGGATCGACACGAGCGGCGCACCCGACAGTTCAAGCTGCCCGCCGGGTTCGAGGCTGACATTCGCGCCGTCCTTTTCCAGCCCGATCAGGTGCCCGGCCTCGCGGATCTCGGCCCAGCCGAACCGGTCGCGGAGCCCTTCGAGCATGGCACGGATCGATCGCGGACCGTCATAGGGCAGCGGGTTCAGCGTGTCCCGGCAATAGCCGAATTTTTCATGCTCGGTCCCGATGCGCCAGTCGTCCTTGGGCTTGCAGCCCGCTTCCAGATAGGCGGCCAGCTGGTCGCGATGTTCGATCGGACCACCGCCCGTCTGTGGAATGGACATGCCCTTTTGCTCCGCCGCCTGTTCCGGGTCGCACAGGTGGCCCGGATCGCAGGGGCTGTCAATGGCGCGGCCCGCCGCCGGTCAGTCCAGCCGCCGCCCCGGTGCCAGCGGCACGGGCGCTGTGGCGTCGCGTTGCCAGATCACGCGCAGCCCGTCGCGCCCGGGGCCGCGCAGATACAGGGCGCGTTCCAGCCGGAACCCGGGCAGCGCCGCGAAGGCGTCGATCAGCGTATCCGCGCCCTTCGCGGTCACGGGAATGTGCAGCGGCGGGTCGCCAGTGCGGTGCAGCACCCAGTGATGCGGCCTGCCGGTCGGGTCGAGCACGATGGCCTGCACCTGGTCGAGGGCCACGACACCGCCGTCGAGCGGGCCGAAATAGGCAAGCTGCCCCTCGGTCATGTCCACGACGCCGGGACCCGTGCCGGGACCACGCAACCGGCCACGAACAATCCCTGTCCAGATCAGCGCACCCCCCGCAAGGACCAGCGGCAGGGCCAGCCACGCGACGATCCCGATGCCGTCAAGCCATGCCCAGAACGCCACAAGGCACAGCCCGGCACCGGCCAGCGACTCGCGCCACCGGCGCAGGGCCGCGCGCAGTTCGGGGCGGATGAAGGCGGACCAGTTCATGCCCGCCAATCCCCGAGTGCCGCCTGCCACAGCGCCAGCGCCGCCACAGCCGCGGTGTCCGCCCGCAGGATGCGCGGGCCGAGGCTGACGGGATGCGCTTTGAGATGATCCCGAAGCCGCGTCCGTTCGGCGGGGCTGAACCCGCCCTCCGGCCCGATCAGAATGGCCCATGGCCCCGGTGCGGCCGGCAGGTCCGATACCGGCCCGGCCAGCCCCTCGTCGCAGAACATCAACTGGCGGTCCTCGGGCCAGTCGTCCAGCAGCCGCGACAGGGGGCGCAGGTCATCGACAGGCGGCACGAACGTGCCGCCGCATTGTTCCGCCGCCTCGATGGCATGGGCCTGAAGCCGGTCGCGGCGGACCCGTTCGGCATTGGTGAAATCGGTCTGCACGGGCACGATGCGGGCCGCGCCCATCTCGGCCGCCTTTTCCACGATGAAATCGGTGCGCGCCTTCTTGATCGGCGCGAAGACCAGCCACAGGTCGGGCGGCATCCGCAGGGGTGATGTCCGCGCGCCGACCGCAAGCCGGGCGGATCGCTTGCCCGCCTCGGCCAGTTGGGCCATGTATTCGCCAGAGCGGCCATCGAACACGGCCACGGCGGCCCCGGCCCCCAGCCGCAAGACACCTGTCAGGTAATGGGCCTGGTCGCGCGGCAAGTCCACCACCTGCCCTTCGGCCAGGGGTTGGTCGATGAACAGCCGGGTTCGGGCCACGCGGGACGGATCGGACGACATGGAGGCAGTCATATGACCCACACGCGCCAAGCGCCAGAGCAGACCCTTCAGGGCCGCGTCGCCGACGCGGTGCGCGGCAACTGGGTGGACGGGTTCGCGCCGCCCGGCACCCGCCCCTACCTGCGGCTGTCGCGGGCCGACCGGCCCGTGGGCATGTGGCTGCTGCTGCTGCCGTGCTGGTGGGGGGTGCTGCTGTCGGCGGCAAGCGGCGGCGGGCTTGGCTGGCTGGGCGCATGGATCGTGACGGGCTGCGCCGTCGGCGCGTGGCTGATGCGCGGCGCGGGCTGCACCTGGAACGACATCACCGACCGCGACATCGACGGCAGCGTGGCGCGCACCGCCAGCCGCCCGATTCCGTCCGGGCAGGTGAGCGTCCGCGCCGCGATCGCGTGGATGTGTGCGCAGTCGCTGCTGGCCTTCGGCATCCTGCTGACCTTCAACGGGACGGCCATCGCGCTGGGAATAGGATCGCTCGCGCTCGTGTGCATCTACCCGTTCGCCAAGCGCTTCACGTGGTGGCCGCAGATCTTCCTGGGGCTGGCATTCAACTGGGGCGCGCTGCTGGCATGGACCGCCCATCACGGCGCGCTGCACCCGGCAGCGGTGGCGCTGTATCTCGCGGGGATCGCGTGGACGCTGTTCTACGACACGATCTATGCCCATCAGGACCGCGAGGACGACGCGCTGATCGGGGTCAAGTCCACGGCACGGCTGTTCGGGTCCGACACGGCGCGCTGGCTGCGCGCGTTCCAGGTGGCGACCGTGGCGCTGCTCGTGGTGGCGGTGCTGCTGGCCTTCCCGCGGCTGAGCCTGCCCGCCGTTGCCGCCATGGCCGGCCCCTTCGCCATGGGGGCGCACATGCACTGGCAGTTGCGCAGGCTCGACATCGACGACACCGACGGCTGCCTGCGGCTGTTCCGGTCGAACCGCGATGCGGGGCTGCTGGTGGTCGCGGCTTTCGCGGTGGCGGTGCTGCTGGCGGGCATCGGGCCCGCGTAGCGATGCGCGGCATCCCGCCGGGGCTTCCGGTGCCACGATTGCCAACACGCGGCTGACGCCCTAGAGACGGCGCGCACGCCCGATCCGGAAAGGTTGCCCATGCGTTCCAGCCTGAAACCCGTGCTGCGCCTGATCGCGCTGGCCGCGGCGGCGGCAGGAAGCGTCTGGGGTGCGCAGCAGGCCGCAGACCTGATCGAAACCCGTAACCGCGACGCGATCGCGGCTGAACTGGTCGAGGGCGGCCATTCCTGGGCGGTCGTGTCCATCGACGGGCTGCAGGCCACGATCAGCGGCACGGCGCCGGACGAATCCGCGCGGTTCCGCGCATTGCGGGCCGTGTCGGAAAAGGTCAATCCGGACCAGTTGCGCGACGCCATCACCGTCGCCCCGGCGCAGGATCTGCCGCCGCCCGCGTTTCGGCTTGAACTGCTGCGCACCGGCGACACGCTGACGGCGATGGGGCTGCTGCCGGGCGGGGTAGCGGGCGAAACCCGGTTCCTGGACGCCATCGCGGACACCGCGCCCGGCCTCGCGTCGTCCGAGATCGTCACGGTCAGCGCCGATCCCGAACCCGCGGGATGGGAGGCGGCGACCCGGCTTGCCCTCACCGGGGTCGCGGGGCTGCGCGACGGGCGCGCCGTCGTCACGGGCCGGGACATCACCGTGACCGGGCTCGCCCATGACCGCGCGCAGGCCGAGGATCTCGCCGCCACCCTTGCCGCCGCGTTGCCCGAGGGCTGGCAACTGTCCACGGAACTGTCGCTGCCGCGCCCGGTCCTCGCGCCCTTCGTGATGCGGTTGCGACTGGACGACGGCGTCGCACGATTCGACGCCTGCGCGGCCTCTGACGCGGACGGTGCCGCGCGCATCCGCGCCGCGGCACGGGCAGCCGGTCTGCCCGAGGACGCCGCGGACTGCACCGTCGCCCATGGCGCACCCGATGACGACTGGGATCGCGTCGCGACCCTGGCGATCGCGGCGCTGCAGGGGCTTGGTGCGGGAGCGGTCACCCTGTCGGACATCACGGTGACGCTGGCACCGGATGCCACCGTCCCGCGCGCCGCGGTCGATGCGGCCATCGCTGGGTTGGAGCGCGACCTGCCCGCGGGTTACCGCGTCACCCTGCCCGCCGACCGCGGCGGCGCCGATGCCGCGGCCGGCGGAACGGCCACGCCGACCTTCTCGGCCACGCGCAGCCCCGAGGGGTTGGTTCAGGTGCGCGGTCCGCTGCCGGATACGATGTCCGACGATCTCGTGGGGGGGTTCGCTGCCGCGCGGTTCGACCCGGACAGGCTGACCCTCGCCCTGCGCCGCCGGTCCGACCTGCCAGAGGGCTGGGGCCTGCGGGTGCTGGCCGGGCTGGACGCGTTCAGCAGGCTGGATCGCGGACGGCTGAGCGTGACCCCCGCGATGATCCTTCTGACCGGCGCGACGGGCGATCCGGCCTTGCAGGCGGATCTGGCGGCACGGCTGACAGCCGCGCTCGGCCCGTCCGAGGCCTTTCAGATCGACATCGAATACGCGGAGGAGCTTGATCCGGTGGCCGCCCTTCCGACGCCCGAGGAATGCCTGGGCCGCGTGCAGGCGATACAGGCGCGGAACAAGATCACCTTCGGGCCGGGGTCCACGGAGCTCGATGGCGCGGCACTGGGGATCGTGCGCCGGATCGCGGCGGCGTTGCGCGACTGCGAAGGCGTCGCGATGGAGATCGGCGGGCATACCGACAGCCAGGGCCGCGCCGAAATGAACGCCGAGCTGAGCCAGGCCCGCGCCGACGCTGTCCTGAACGCGCTGATGGCGGAACGGGTGCTGGTGGGATCGCTGACCGCCGTCGGCTATGGCGAGGAGCGCCCCGTGGCGGACAACGACACCGAGGACGGGCGCGAGGCGAACCGCCGGATCGATTTCAGCCTGCGCTACCCGTTGCAGGGGCCGCCCGCCCCGGCATCGCAGGACGCACCCCCGGCAGAACAGGCGACGACAGCAGGAGACGGCGAAGATGGACCGCAGTGAACTCGTGATCGCGACGGCGATCCTTCTCTTCGGGGCGTTCCTGCTCGGATTCCTGACCCACTGGCTGGTCAGCCGCCTGTCGCACGTGTCGAAATCGGACCTGTCCGAACTGGAGGCGATGGCCGAAGCGCTGCACGATGCCGAGGAAGCCCGCGACGCGGCGCTGGCCGAGCGGATCGCGGTCGAGACGCGCCTGGGGGCGCAACTGACACAGGCCGAGGCCGAGTTGCGCGCGGCGATGGACGGGCTGCGCGAGGCGCGGCATGACAGCGAGGCGCTGCGCGCCGAATTGCGGCGGGCCGGTCACGCGGGCTGAGCCGGTCGGTCCCAGCGGTCCAGCGCATCCTCGTCCGCATCGCGTGCCGAGACCCAGGCGGCGCCGTTTCCGGTCACTTCCTTCTTCCAGAACGGCGCGCGGGACTTCAGGTAATCCATCAGGTATTCCGCCGCGGCGAAGGCGTCGGCGCGGTGGCGCGCGGCTGTGGCGACCATCATGATGACCTCGCCCGGGCGCAGGATGCCGTGGCGATGCACGATCAAGGCGCCGGACAACGGCCAGCGCGCACAGGCGCGTGCCCGGATATCCGCCAGCGCGGCCTCGGTCATGCCGGGATAGTGCTCGATCTCCATGTGCTGCAACCCGCCCGTGTCGGCATCGCGGACGATACCGGTGAAGCTGACAACCCCGCCCGCCCCCGGATTGGCGGCGGTGAAGGCTGTCAGTTCGGCCCCGGGGTCGAAGGGACCATCAAGTAGGCATATGTCCCTGGCCATGGCGCCGATCAGCCCCCGGTCATGGGCGGAAAGATCGCCACCTCGCGTGCGCCGGCGAGGGACGCATCGAGATCCGACAGCGTCTGGTCGATCGCAACGCGCAAGGCACCGAGATCGGCAAGAGCCGCGGCATACCGGTCGTCCCGCGCGGCGAGTTCGGCCACAAGCGCGCGGGGCGTAGCGGCGGAGGTCGTGACCTGCTCGCGCGCAACGCCGATGCGTTCGCGGACCCAGGCGAAATACAGGATGTCGAGTGTCTGGTCTTGTTCGGGTGTCATGTCGGCGCCTCGGTCTGGAAGCCGTCACCTTCGCACGGCGTGGAGCCGGATCGGATCACGGACGCGGCTCGGCAAGGAAGGGCAGGGATTTCCGGAAATAATCCCAACCGGTGATCGCGGTCAGGACAGCGGCGATCCAGAACAAGGCAAGACCGAGAACCCCGGTCGCCCGTGCCGCCTGGCCGGGAAGCGCATCGTCTTGGCCGCCAAGGGCAAGCGACAGGAACAGCAGCGTGATGGCCACCATCTGCGCCGTGGTTTTCCACTTGGCCAGCGGCGTGACCTTCAACCGGTGTGCATCGGGTCCGAGAAATTCGCGCAGGCCGGACACGAACACCTCGCGGAACAGGATGACCGTTGCGGGCACCAGCAGCCAGGGATCGAGACGGAACAACGCAAGCAGAAGGGCCAGCGCGGTGATGACCATGGCCTTGTCCGCGATCGGATCGAGCATCGCACCGAAACGGCTGGTCTGGTTCCAGCGCCGCGCGAGATACCCGTCGCACCAGTCCGTGATCGCCGCCCCGACGAACAGGGCCAGCGCCGCCCAGTCGGACAAGGGCCGCGGCAGGACCACGAAGACAAGCGCCAGCGCCGGCGCGGACGCAAGGCGCAGGACGGTCAGCACATTGGGCAGGTTCCAGATCATGCACGCCGTGTAACGGAGACGCGGGCGACAGGAAAGCACCTAGCTTGGTTGAAGGCGTGGCGTTCGGGCGTCGTTCAAGAGACCGTCCGAGGGCATCGTGCCGCCCCGCAGCAAGTTTTGCCTGCTTGTCGGTCAGAAGCCAGATGATCTGCTCTTCGCCCGGCCGCCCCGGCGCTTCCCATCGACCCGCGGCGATGTCGGATCGATGCTCGGCGAACGCACGCTTCAACTTGCCCAAGGTCTCTTTTGGTCTCCCACAGCGCGTTGTTGGCTGCCTCGCCCGGCTACGTGCGGGCACCTGCCGCAGGTTCCGCCCATCCAGAAGGATGCCCCCCCGGTCGGGGATCAGGAGACATGCAATCGCGCGCAAAAGCGTGGATTTCCCGCATTCGCTCGGCCCCGAGAGGGCGACGACCTCGCTCGCCTCCACATCAAAAACGACGTCTTGCAGCGCTGGCGTGCCGTCGACCGCATGGGACACCTCACGGATGGACAGCCCCGACCTTGGACCAGGCGTCGCCGCGACTGGCCTCTGCGCCGCGCGGATCTGGCGTTCGTCACAGCCGTAAGCGACAACAAGGCAATCCGGCGGAGTTCCGGGAATTTCCACCTCGAGCTGGCACGACCGGCGGGGATAATGGTCCTGCACGACATCCTGCAGAACCTGATGGCACGCCTGTCGCTTGTCGCGTCGCTTTACGAATCGAGAAGCGTGTCGTGCTGCGGATCGAACGGGCATGGGGCCATCCTTGCCGCGATACGCCGCCGAGACAGCGCAGCCGCGCGTGACTTGATGCTCGAATATCTTCAAGGCATCGAAGCCTCGTTCGACCTCGAGGGCGGGAGAGACGACAAGAACTCGTAGTCTGCCCTACTCGCAAAGTTCGCACCGGCGGGCTGATCGGCTCCATCATGAAACGGTGCGCGACAGCCCCGTGTGCCACCCCGCTTGGCAAGGTCCCGGAGGCAGGTCAGATCGGAACGCGCACCGCCGACGGCACCTGCGCACGCGCCTCGGCCACGCCGTCATCATCCGGCGGAGCGCCACTGTGGAAGTTCCGATCCTCGGGAATGCACACCGGCGTCAGGAGGACCGCCCGGCGGACCGCCCTAGGAACGAAATCCCGCGAGCCAGCCGGCCCCGTGTCGTGCGTCCCTCAAGCGATGGACCGACTGCAGGCAGACAGCCGTTGCCCAGTGCTGTCTTGGGGCGCAAACTGGATAGACGCGGGCGGGATCACGGCCTAAGCGGGTAGCATGACGAGCACGACAACCCTCTCCCCGCCTCCCGACCGGATCCTGGCCGGTGTCGCCCTGATGCTGGGGTTTTGCGTGACGGCCCCCATGCTGGATGTGGCGTCCAAGCTGGCATCGAGCAGTATACCGGTGGGGCAGATTACGACCGCGCGCTTTGTCGTGCAGTGCGCGCTGATGGCGCCGTTCGTGTGGGTCATGGGCGTATCGCTTCGGGTGCCGCACGGCCACTGGCCCGCGCTGCTGGTCCGGGCGGCGCTGCAACTGATCTCGACCTTCTGCTTTGTCGCCGCGATCCGGGTGATGCCGCTCGCCGATGCGCTGGCGATCGTGTTCGTGTCGCCGTTCATCGTGCTGCTGGTGGGCAAGTTCTACCTGTCCGAAGACGTTGGCCCGCGCCGGGTGGCGGCGGCGCTGGTGGGGTTCGTCGGTGTGCTCTTCGTGATCCAGCCCAGTTTCGCGGCCTTCGGCGCGGTGGCGCTGTTCCCGCTGGGCACGGCGGTGGGGTTCGCGTTCTACATTCTCGTGACGCGCGGGCTGTCGCGGCGCATGCATCCCGTGGCGTTGCAGTTCCACACCGGTCTGATCTCCAGCCTGATGTGCGTGCCGGTGATGCTGCTGGCCGACGGGTCGGGGGCCGCGCTGCTCGATCCGGTCTGGCCCGAAGGGATCGCGTGGCTCTGGCTTCTGGGGGTCGGGTTCTTCGCCGCGCTGAGCCACATGATGATGACCTATGCGCTGTCGCTGGCGCCATCGGCCACGCTGGCGCCGCTGCAGTACCTCGAATTGCCGGTGGCGACCCTGCTGGGGTATCTCGTGTTCCGCGATTTCCCCAATGCGCTGGCCCTGATCGGGATCGTCATCATCGTCGGGGCGGGGCTCTACATGATCCACCGCGAACGGGTCACCGCCCGCCAGCTCATCACCGAGCGCGCCGCCCCGCCGATCTGAGGGAGCGGTGCGCCGCGCGCCGCATGTCGATCCTGCCGGAACTGATGCCGCGGCCCTTCCATGCCAGCGGTGTGACAGGCGGGCGCGTACGGGCCGACAGTTCTTGCAGTCGTCCGCGCCCCGGTCAAGCCGCTGAAGTCGGCTCTAGCATTCAAAGCATCGGAAATGCCGCGCTGCACCAAGGATCAGGGAAGCCACCCATTCCGAGGTGTTGGTGACGCAATATTCGGCAGCGACCTTCCTTCCCGACGCGGTTCGGAACGCACGCCAGCGTTGACGCGCGGCAGGCGGCACTTCGCAACTAGTTGCACATCCAAACCTGATCGGATGCGCTGGGACACCCTCTGAACATCGCATATGGAGCATGTTCCATCCAAAAATCAATACTGTTGACCGCCCTCCCACGATGTGGCATCAATTTAATGAAACTAGTTGCACAGCCTTGGGGGAGGATATCTGTGAACATGCGGGAGGTCGCACGGCGCGCGAAAGTCTCAGTCGCGACGGTTTCACGAGCCCTGCGGAGTCCCGAGCAGGTCTCGCCCGCAACCGTCGAGCGCGTTCGCCGGGCGGCGGAAGAGCTTGGCTATGTCTACAACGCCACCGCCAGCGACATCCTGAGGGGCCGTTCGACCGTTGTGGGTCTTGTGGTGCCCACATCCAGCAGCACCCTGTTCGGAGAGACCATCCATGGCGTGCAGGATGTCACCGCAGAACACGGGTTTTCCGTCATCCAGGGCGCTTCGCGCTATGACGACGACAGGGAAGAGCGGCTGATCGCGTCGCTGCTCGAGCGACGGGTTCACGCCCTGATCCTGACCGGCGTCACATTGCGCAACGAGGCCCGCATCCGCCGTCTTGCCAAGGATCATTGCGCCCGAATCGTGGTAGTCTGGGAAAAGCCGAAGGCGGATGTCGGCATCTCCTATGTGGGGTTCGACAACCGCAGTGCGGCCGAACGCATGACCAATCACCTGATCGGTCTCGGGCACCGCAGGATCGGAATGATCGTCGGCCCATATTCGCGCTCGGCGCGGGTCAAGCATCGCCTCGAAGGCTATCGCGATGCGCTGGACAAGGCCGGCCTGCCCTTCGATCCCGACCTCGTGGTGGAACGACGGCCCGACCTGCTGGAAGGGCGGGAGGCCATGAACAGCCTGATGAGCCAGGAAGAGCCGCCGACGGCTGTCTTTGCCGCCTCCGACCTGCTCGCCATCGGCGCGCTCAAGGCGGCGCGGCTGCGCGGGCTGTCGGTGCCCGGCGACGTATCCATCGCCGGGTTCGACGACATGAATTTCAGCGCCTACCAGGACCCGCCGATCACCACCATGCGCGTCGATGCCTACCGTATCGGCCAGCTCGCGGCGCAGATCGCGGTCGAGCCCATCGGCGCGCCAGTGCGCAACTATTGCCTCGACTGCGACCTCGTCATCCGGGGCAGCACCGGACGCTACGCGCTGTCCGGTGCAACAGACGAACGACTGCAAACCAGGGAGGAGAACAGCAAATGACGATACCGATGAAATTGGGGGGCTTGGCCTGTGCCGTCGCGATGGGCGCCGGAATGATGAGCCCGGCGGTCGCCGAGACCGTTCTCAAGGTCGGACTGATCGATCCGCCGGCACATATCGATGTCGTCGCATCGCAGCGGGTCGCCGACCGCGTCGCGGAACTCACCGACGGCGAGATCAAGATGGAGATCTACCCTGCCGCGCAGCTTGGGTTTGCCAATGACATGCTGTCGGGCCTGAAGCTGGGGACGGTCGAGATGTTCGTCGGCGCGACCACGTGGCTGGGCACGTTCGAGACGGATTTCTGGATCTCGGGCACGCTCTACGTCTTCAACGATCAGGAGCAGGCGCGAACGATGCATGAAAGCGCGACGTTCGAGGCCATGGGCGACCGGCTTGTCGAGAACCACGGTATCCGGGTGCTGGCGCAGAACTGGGATCGCGGACCGCGCAATTTCATCTCGACCCGGCCGGTCGCCACGATCGAAGACCTCGAAGGGTTGAAGATCCGCGTGCCGCCGCAGGAAAGCTGGATCGAGAACTTCAAGCTGGCAGGTGCCGCGGCGACCCCGATACCGCTGTCCGAGACCTTCACGGGCTTGCAGCAGGGGATCGTCGAGTCGACCGAACAGGCGTCGAACTGGCTCTATGGCAACAAGTACCACACGATCGCGAACAACCTGACGCGGACCAATCACAACTACGAAGAAACCGGCGTGATGATCTCCGAGCGGGTCTTCCAGTCGCTGACCGAGGACCAACGCAACGCCATCGTGCAGGCGATCGACGAAGTTGCCGGTTGGCACAACGAACAGGTCGCCATCCAGATCGCAGACGCCGAAGAAAAGATGGCCGCCGAGGGCATCAACATCATCGATGTGGATGTTCAGGCGTGGAAGGAGCATTTCCGCTCCAACTTCGACACCATCGCAGACATCGTCGGCTATTCTCCGGAACTGGTCGACGAACTGAAGTCCCAGTGGGACTGAACATTCTGCCCGCGATCGCCGAGGCGATCGCGCGCGGGGCGGTCCTGGTTGCCGGGATCGCCCTCGCGATCATCCTCGTCCTGATCGGCGGTCAGATCGGGTCGCGGATCCTTACCGGCAATTCCCTGTCCTGGTCGGACGAGCTTGCCCGCCTGTTCTTCATCTACCTCGTGTTCATCGGCGCGGCCGAAGCATCCATGCGGCGCACCCATATCGCGGTCGATCTTCAGGAGACCTTCGGCATGTCCCCGGCCGTCGACCGCGTGTTCGATCTTGTCCGCATGGCGCTGTGCATCGGCGTGCTGGCCGTGATCGCATGGGGTGCCTGGCAGATCATCCCGGTCGTGGAGAACATGCAACGCCCGGCGACCCGGCTGTCCACCGCGTGGATGTTCTACCCGGTTCTGGTCGGCGCGCTGCTGATGATCGTGGCGACGGCGATCAACTTCCTGTCGTGCCTGACGGGCGGCAGCATCTATCGCGACACTGCAAAAAATCCTCACGACCTGCTGGAGTGATAGAAAATGGCCACGCTAATCCTGGTCGGCGGATTGTTCCTGCTTTTGCTTCTTGGGGTGCCGGTCGCATTCTCGCTGCTCCTGTCGAGCCTCGCGCTGATCGTCTGGGACGGGGCACTGCCGACGCTCATCGTCTCCCAGCGGTTGGGCAACGCGCTGGACAGTTTTCCGCTGCTCGCCATCCCGCTGTTCATCCTCGCGGCCGAGATCATGAACCATTCCGGCGCGACCGAACGCATCTTCCGGCTGGCGAATACCGTGCTTGGGCGCATTTACGGCGGGCTGGGCCATGTGAACATCGCTGCATCGATGTTGTTTTCCGGCATGTCGGGCTCTGCCGTGGCCGATGCCGCCGGACTTGGGGCGATCGAGATCAAGGCCATGAAGGAACAGGGCTACGAGCCCGGTTTCGCCGCAGCCGTCACCGCCGCCTCATCGACCATCGGCCCGATCATTCCGCCGTCGGTGCCCATCGTCCTTTACGGTGTGATTTCCGGTGCGGCAATCGGCGAGCTGTTCCTCGCTGGTTTCGTACCCGGCATCTTGATGGGGCTAGCCATGATGGCCTACATCGCAGTGATCGCGAAGCGCCGGAACTTTCCCCGTGACCCGGCCTTCGCAGGGTTTGCCGCGATAGGCTCCGCATTCGTCAGCGCCATTCCGTCGCTCCTGCTGCCGGTCATCATCCTTGGCGGGATCTGGGGCGGGATCATGAGCCCGACGGAGGCCGCCGCCGCCGCCGTCATTTATTCCCTGCTGCTAGGGCTGGTCGTGCATCGCAGCATGAACCTTGGCAACGTCGTGGAAAGCTTCCGGCTGGCGGCGCGGTCCACCGCGACCATCATGCTGATCGTCGCGGCAGCCAACATCTATGGCTGGCTCGTCTCGACCCAGCAGATCCCGGTCGTCGTGCAGGGTTTCCTGACCAATGTGACCCAGAACCCCACGATCCTGCTGTTGATCATCGCGGCCGTCCTGCTGGTCATGGGAATGTTCATGGAACTGATCGCGATCCTGACCATTGCCGTCCCGGTGTTCCTGCCGGTCGCGGTGGCGACGGGGATCGATCCGATTCATTTCGGGATCGTCACCGTGCTGACGCTGATGATCGGATTGCTCACACCCCCGTTCGGGCTCAACCTCTTCATCGTGCAGCAGGTGTCGGGGGCAAGTTACGCGTCGATCCTGCGGGAGACCTGGCCATTCATCTTCATCCTGATCGGCGTGCTCATCCCGATCATCATGTTCCCCCAGATCTCGCTGGGCATCCTGCGCGTGTTCTAGCGAACCTGCGCACGGGCGGGCCTTGTCCGGCACCGGCCGGGGCGCGGCGAACGGCGCGGTTGAAGGCGATCTGACAGCCGGAACGACAGCAGAACGACAGGGGCCAGCGGGAATGGATCGCTGGTTCCAACACCAGGAAACGAAACCTCGAAGGGGGACACTGTGTCAGGTTATGATTACGTTATCGTGGGTTCGGGTACCGCCGGTGCCACTTTGGCGGCGCGCCTGACCGAAGACCCCGATTGCCGGGTCCTCGTTCTCGAAAGCGGCGGCCCGGACAGGAATTTCTGGCTCAAGGTGCCGGTGGGCTACTACAAGGCCATCTACAACGCGAATTTCTCGCATCTCTACCGCTCCGAACCCGATCCCGGGATCGGCGGGCGCCAGATGGATTGTCCGCGGGGCCGCGTCATCGGCGGGTCGAGTTCGATCAACGGACTGATCTACATTCGCGGCCAGCACCAGGATTTCGACGACTGGGCGGCGATGGGCGCCGAAGGCTGGGATTTCAACGCTGTCCTGCCGCATTTTCGCAAGCTGGAAACCTATTCCGGGAAACCCTCGCAATACCGCGGCGCGCATGGCCCCTTGCAGATCAGCGACCTGCGGAACCACAACCCGGCCTGCGACGCGTGGCTTCGGGCAGCACGCGAATACGGGCTGCCCGACAACCCCGACTTCAACGGCGCGAGCGCGCATGGCATCGGGTCCTACCAGCTGACGCTGCGCGGCCGCTGGCGCGACAGCGCCGCGACCGCGTTTCTCAAGCCCGCGATGCGCAGGCCCAACCTGACCGTGAAGCTGCGCGCGGACGTGACCGGCCTGACCTTCGACGGGTCGCGCGCACGCGGCGTTACCTATCGCAAGAACGGCAAGGACCACACGGCCATCGCCGACGGCGAGGTGATCCTGTGTGCCGGCTCCGTCCAGACCCCGCAACTCTTGCAACTGTCCGGCATCGGCCCGGCAGAACGGCTGGGTGCGTTGGGCATCAAGGTGCGCCACGACGCGCCCGAGGTCGGCGAGAACCTGCAGGATCACATCCAGATGCGCACCATCGTCGAACTGGCGGACAAGGGCCTGTCGCTGAACGACCACATGGCGAACCCGATCAGCCTTGCCAGGATGGGGCTGGAATGGCTGATAAAGGGGTCGGGGCCGCTATCCGTGGGCGCCGGACAGGTCGGCGGCGCCATGGCGACCAAATACGCCGAAGGCGGCCGCCCCGACATCCAGCTTTTCGTCATGCCCCTGTCGGTCGACAAGCCGGGCAAGCCGCTCCACGCCTATTCCGGTTTCACGACCTCGTTCTGGCAATGCCACCCGGAAAGCCGCGGCAGCATCCACATCAATTCCACCGACCCCGGCCGCGATCCGACCATCCGCATGAATTACTTCTCAGCACAGCGCGACCGCGACGTGACCGTCGAGGGCCTGAAGATCCTGCGCGAGATCTATC
The DNA here is from genome assembly GCF_003254465.1 of Meridianimarinicoccus zhengii. GTDB lineage: Bacteria > Pseudomonadota > Alphaproteobacteria > Rhodobacterales > Rhodobacteraceae > Meridianimarinicoccus > Meridianimarinicoccus zhengii. Next base: position 55,338 of record NZ_QDFI01000002.1, on the reverse strand, counting down.
GCCAGCCCGCCTTCCGCAGTCAGTGGTCGCGCGAGGTCATACCCGGCGACGCATACCAATCCGACGAAGACATCATGAACGCGATCCGCGCCAATGCGACGACGGTCTATCACCTTGTCGGCACCTGCCGGATGGGCGGCGACGACCGGTCCGTGGTCGATCCGCAGTTGCGCGTCCGGGGGGTGGACGGGCTGCGCGTCGTGGATGCGTCGGTGATGCCCAAGATCCCGTCGGCCAACACCAATGCCGCCACGTACATGATCGCCGAAAAGGCATCCGCGATCATCCGGGGCGAGCAATAGGCGATGCCCCCCAAAGCGCCGCCCGAACCGTGCGCAGCACACAGAACCATGAGGGACCGCAATGACAGTCGAAATCCGCAACCCCGCCAATCCCGCCGAAATCGTCGGCACCTACCCCACGATCACGCCCGATGACGTGCCGCGCCTCGTCCAGACGGCGCGGGACGCCCAGCGGGACTGGGCCAGGGTGCCCCAGCCCGAACGCGGCCGCATCGTGGACGGGTTCCTGAACGGTCTGGAAGCGCGGGCCGAGGACATCGCACGGTCGATCACCCGCGAGATGGGCAAGATCATCGCGGAAGCGCGCGGCGAAGTGGCCAAGTCCACCGGCGAGGGGCGCGCCACGACGCGCCGGGCCTCCGCCCCGATCGGCGAGGTTCTCCCGTCGCAAAAACCCGCCACGACGGTCTATTCCACCCGCCGCCCGCGCGGCGTGATCCTGGGGATCAACCCGTGGAACTTTCCCTTCGGCACGCCCATTCGCAAGACGATCCCGGCGCTGCTTTACGGCAACGCCATGATCCTCAAGCCGTCGATCAACACCCCCGGGGCCGCCTTCATCATGCAAGAGGTGGCGGATGCGACCTTGCCGCCGGGGATATTCCAGATCGCCAACGGGTCGGGCAGCATCGGCAGCACGCTGACATCCGCCACGGGCATCGATGCGATCACCTTCACCGGTTCCGTCGGCGTCGGGCGGATGGTCGCGCAGGCCGCTGCCGCCAACCTTGCCGAGATTAGCCTGGAGCTTGGGGGCAAGAACCCGGTCATCCTGAACGACGCGAGCGATCTCGATACCGCGCTCGACCAGATCTTCGCCGCGGCCTTTGCCGTCTGCGGGCAGCGCTGCACCGCGATCAGCCGCGTCATCGTGCGCCGCGAGATCGAGAACGCCGTGGTCGAAGGGCTTGCGCAGCGTGCAAACGCCGCGCGCGTGGGCGACGGACTGGATGCCGCCACGACGATCGGTCCCCTGATGGGCGAAAAGGCGCGTGCCGACGTGGCGGGTTTCGTGGATCGTGCCCGGGCCGCCGGTGCGCATGTGGCCGCGGGCGGCGCGATGATCGACCGGCAGGGTGGCTATTTCTATGCCCCCACGATCCTGTCCAACGTCACGCCCGACATGGAAGTGGCACGGGACGAGGTGTTCGGCCCGGTGCTGGCGGTCATTCCCTATGACACGCCAGACGCGGCGCTGGCGATCTGCAACGATGTCGAATTCGGCCTGTCGGCTTGCCTGTATTCGGAACAGATGCCGCTCGTGGAGCGTTTCATCGCCGAAGCGGAAAGCGGCATGCTGCATGTCAACTGCGGCAGCTTTCCCGAGGATCATTCGCCGTTCGTCGGCGTCAAGAATTCGTCGCTGGGCGTGGGCGGGTCGAACGGCCCCTCGACGTTGCATTTCTACACGCAGGAACACACGGTCTTTCGCCGGGGACAGGCGTGACCCCCGCCCCGACCGGCCGTCCCTGCGATGCGGGGCGGTCCGGCATGGGGCACGGGGCCGGCGCGGGCACGCGGCGTCGGCGGGAACCTCATCCACCTCCGAGGGAAGCATGACCGACTCTGACAGCAAGACCGAAATCGCCCGGATCGATGTCTGGTGCTACCGCGTGCCGATTGCCGAAAGGGTCGTGACCTCCTTCGGTGCCATGACCAGCCGGCCCGCGGTCTTCGTCAGGCTGGAAGATGCGGACGGCGCCTTCGGCTGGGGCGAGATCTTCGCAAACTGGCCCGCCGCCGGGGCCGAGCACCGGGCGCGCCTGCTGATCGAGGACGTGTCGGACCTGATCCTCGGTCACGCCTTCGGCGCCCCGTCGAGCCTGTTCGACCACCTGACCGAAAAGACGCACATCCGGGCCCTGCAATGCGGCGAATGGGGACCGTTCAACCACGTGATCGCGGGGCTCGACACCGCGTTCCACGACCTGTTGGCGCGGCGGGCGGACCTGCCGCTGGCCCGGTTCCTCAACCCCGACGCCCCGCTGTCGGTGCCCACCTATGCCAGCGGCATCCATATCGGCGCCGCCGACCGTGTCATCGACGAAAGCCGCACGCTGGGGTTCGACGCGTTCAAGGTCAAGGTCGCCTTCGACCTGTCGGCGGACATCGACGGCGTCCGGCGCGCCTGCGCCACGCTCGGGCGCCATGAGCGCCTGTTCACTGACGCGAACCAGGGGTGGACCGCGGACGAGGCCATGACCTTTCTTGCGGCGCTTGCCGTCCAGCCCGTCGGCTGGCTGGAGGAACCCCTGCCCGCCGATGCGCCTGACGCCGACTGGCAGCGCGTCGCGGCGGCGTCCGCCATACCGCTGGCAGGCGGCGAGAACATCTGGGGCACGACGGATTTCGCCACCGCCCTCGATGGTGGCAGCCTCAGGGTCATCCAGCCGGACGTGGCGAAATGGGGCGGCGTTTCGAAATGCCGCGACGTGGGGATGCAGGCGACCGCCAAGGGCCTGCTCTACTGTCCGCATTTCCTCGGCGGCGGTATCGGGCTCGCGGCCTCGGCGGCGGTGCTGGCATCAATCCCGTGCGACGGTCTGCTCGAAGTGGATACCAACGCCAACCCGCTGCGCGGGGCGTTTCACCTTTGGCCCGACGGCGCGGTCCGCAACCGATACCCGATCAGCCCGGCACCGGGGCTCGGCATCGTCGATCTGCCCGAGGAGATCGCCCGATACAGGACTCTCGCAGCCACGACGACGCGGCCCGGACATTTCGTCGTCGAAACGGGCGCCTGATGCCGGGCACTCCGCGCTTCAGTCAGCTCGGAACGGGTTTCGGGCGGGCCTTGTCGTCGCTGGTATCCCGGCCCGACTGGTTCGCCCGTGTCTCGGCGCGGACGCTGCGCCGCGACGCCTTCGCCGGGCTGACCGGGGCAACCATCGTTCTGCCCCAGGGTATCGCCTTCGCGGCCATCGCCGGCCTGCCGCCGGAATACGGCTTCTACACGGCCATGGTGCCCCCGGTCATCGCGGCCTTTCTCGGCTCGTCGTGGCACGCGGTGTCCGGCCCGACCACGGCCATCTCGGCGCTGGTCTTCGGCACGCTGTCGGGGCTTTACGACGTGGGCAGCCCGGCCTTCATCGACGCGGCCATCCTGCTCGCGCTCCTCGTCGGGGCCATCCAGTTCGCGCTGGGGGCGATGCGGCTGGGGTCGCTGGTGAACTTCGTATCCCATTCGGTGATGGTCGGGTTCATCACCGCGGCGGCCGTTCTCATCCTGCTCAGCCAGATGCGCCACGCGCTGGCCCTCGATCTGCCCAGACCCGAACACCTTGTCGAATTCTTCGGCGCCCTTGCGCCCGCGCTTGGACAGATCGATCCCGCGGCAGCCATCATCGCCGGGGCCACGCTGGCCGTGGCGGTCGGGGTCAAGACCTACCTGCCCGCCTGGCCGAATTACCTGATCGCTCTCGCGTCGGGGACAGGGATGCTGGCCATGATGGGCGGGCTGGGCGACCATGTCGCCACCGTCGGGCGGATCGACGCCGTGATCCCGCATTTCCAGTTGCCGACCCTGACCGGCGCGCATGTCCGCGACCTCGCCTCGCCGGCCTTCGCCATCGCGCTGGTCGGCCTGCTGGAGGCGATGTCGATCTCGCGCGGGATCGCCATGCGGTCCGGGCAGGAGGTCGACACGAACCGTGAATTCATCGGGCAAGGCGCCTCGAATGTCGTCGGCAGCCTGTTCAACTGCTACCCCAGTTCCGCCTCCTTCACCCGCAGCGGCGTGAACTACGAAGCCGGCGCGGAAACGCCCCTGTCGGCGGTCTTCGCCGTCGTGTTCCTGTTCGCCATCCTGCTTTTCGTCTCGCCCCTTTTCGTGCTGGTCCCGATCCCGGCCATGGCGGGCGTCATCATGCTGGTGGCGTGGAAACTGATCGACCTGCGCATGATCCGCCGTATCCTGCGCGCCTCGCGGGCCGAGGCGGCGATCGCCGGCATAACCTTTCTCGTCGCGCTGTTCGTCGAGCTTGAATTCGCGATCTATTGCGGCGTCATCCTGTCGATCATGGTGTTCCTCGACCGCTCGTCGCACCCGTTCCTCAGCATCGGTGCGCCGGACCCCAGCCAGCCGCGCCGACCGTTTCGGCCCGCGCTGGCCAACGGGCTCGCGCAATGCCCGCAACTGATGTCGGTCGGACTGGACGGACCGCTCTATTTCGGCTCGGTCGAGGCGGTCCGCCGGAAGTTCCGCGAATTCGAAACCCTATACCCGGCGCAGAAGAACATGGTCTTCGTCATCCGCGGCGTGGGCCAGCTTGACCTGCCCGCCGCGGAACTGCTGATCGAGGAAGCGGAACGTCGCCGCGCCCGCGGCGGCGAGTTGTGCATCCAGACCAAGATCGCGCGCACCATCGAACAACTTGACCGCTATTCGGTGACGCGGCATCTGCCTGCCGGAAAGGTGCACCTGTCGAAGGGCGACGCCATCGCCTATCTCGTGCCCCGCCTCGACGACACGATCTGCGCAAGGTGTCACGCACGGATATTTTCCGAGTGCCGGTTTCGTTCCGCGCCCGACGGCACGGTGACGGAAAAATAGGTCCGCCGCTGCGCCCCTGACGTGGCGCCGGCCTGCCCCGAACCATGCGGCCGATCCGTCCCCGGATGCCAGCGCGACAACTGGCGGGCCAGTGTCACGCATATTCATGATCCCGCACGCCGCGATGGCAACGAAATCCGGGGCATCCGGTCGATCCCCATCGGCAGGCAGTCGCGGGGGACCCGTCCATGACGGTGGCGCATGGACAATAGCGCTCGATCAAGGACCCAGGCCGCGACAGGCCGCAGGTCGACGCGCGGCCCGTCATCCGGCCAGACCCGGCTCTTCCGCGGGCGCCGATGGCACGGGGGGCGCCGTCAGGTTCTTCTGCCGGCGGGCACGCGCAGGAGCAGCCTGCCGTAGACGAGTGCGAAGCCGCCGAAGGCCGCGATCCACCCTGATCCGCCAACGACGTACAAGGGTCCGGCAAGCGCTGGCCACAGCCCCGCCGCGACCCGTGCCAGCACCGCGACGACCAGTGCGGCATAGATGGCGACCGTGCCCGGTCCGGCCGTCAGCCCCTGGCCGGTATGGCCCAGCGTCGCCCGCGTCATGACCGCCAGCGACATGAGCCCGATGGCACCCGCCATCCACAGATGCTGCGCCCCGGCCATGCCCACCAAGACGGGGGACAGAATTTCCGCGGCCAGCGCGACCGCCCCCAGCGGCACGAAGGCATAGCCGGCATGCAGCACCGCCACCAGCGGCTCCGCCAGTGTCCGGTGCCCCGCCCATCGGGAAAGCCGCCAGGCATGCATCACCCCAGCCAGCCCGAGCATGACGCCGGTCAGCGGGTGCAGGGGGGCCGCCACCCACCCCAGCAGCGCCGCCAGCAGCACCCCCAGCGCCATTCTGTCGAACCGCTGCATCGGGGGCGCGGGCAGAACGGCGCTGCCCCGCTTCACCAGCCAGTTGCGGGTGAACGACGGCACGATCCGCCCGCCGATCACCGCGATCATCATGGTCGCCGCGGCCAGCCCGATCCGCAGGCCATGGCCCTGGGACGCGCCGCCGCCCAGCGCCGCTTCCCGGTGAAACAGCCCGTTGCCAAGCGTGAAAACCGCCAGCATCCCCAGGACCACGAGATTGCGCCAGTTCCGGCCCGCCACGATCTCACGGGCGATGACGGCACAGATCGCCACCGGGAACGCCAGGTCGGTCAGCGCGACCGCGACCGGCGGAAGGTGCATCGACACCAACACGGCAAGCCGCCCGGCCAGCCACACCACCGCCAATGCGCCAAGACGCCACCCCACGATCGGCAGGCGCCCGGTCCAGTTCGGCACCGCCGTCAGCAGAAAGCCCGCGATGACCGCGCCGAGATAGCCGAAAAGGAACGCGTGCGCATGCCACGACACGGGATCGAACGCCGTCGGCATGACGAAATGCCCTGAAAGCATCGGCACCCAGAGCGCCATCGCCGTCATCGCCCATAGCGCCGCGCCGAAGAAGAATGGCCGGAACCCGTAGGCCAGGATCGCGGGGCCGCGCCAGTCGCGCATCTGCTGCGCGCTTGTCGTGCTCATCGGTGTGTCCTTTTCAGTGTCTTCCCGAACGCGGCTGACCCGCCGGTCCGGATGCACGGGCAGTCCCGCGCGCATGTCGCGCGACGGCATCTCGCGGCGTTGGAAGCGGGCTGCCGCGGCCGTGTTGCCATCGGGAACGGGACATGGAGACCCCTTTCGCGCTTGTCCCGGTGCCGGGCAGGAATTAGCATCTGAAATGCGCATACGCGCGGCCATTACGCAAATCAAATACCAAATCAGGAGCGCGACCTTGCGCCTCACATCCTTCACCGATTACGGGCTGCGCGTGCTGATGCGCATGGCGGGCGATCCGTCCCGCGCCTTCACCGCGGCCGAGCTTGCCACCGAGTTCCGGGTATCGCGCAATCATCTCGCCAAGGTGATCTCGGCCCTTGCGGCGGCAGGCGTTCTGAAGACCCGGCGCGGCGGCGGCGGTGGCGCGGTCCTCGCCCGTGCACCCGCGGAAATCCGCCTCGGCGACGTCGTACAGCGCCTCGAAGCCGACCAGGCCATGGTGGAATGTTTCGCGGCGGGCAATGCGTGTACTTTGACACCGGACTGCCGCCTGAAGGCCCGGCTTGCCCACGCAGAGACCGCCTTCATCGCCGATCTCAACCGCGGCACGCTCGCGGACTGCATCTACCGCCCGGCACCGGGCTGACGCGGCACGCCCCCCGCGGCCGATCCCGCACCGGTCCAGGCCCGGCCAGCCGCCGCCGTCCTGCGCGCGCTGCCCGGATCTTCGGCAGCCGCCGCCCAGAATGCCCGGCGCAACGCCGCACGGCGTCTCGCTCCGGCATTTCCCGCTTGTGCCCGCGACCGCAGCCGGGGCAGGTGCTGCACCATGACCAGAGCACTGACAATCGTCGTCGTCGAAGAGGATCGGGACAGGGCCATGTCCATCGTGGATGCCCTGCGCGACAGCGGCGACCACGAGGTGCACGTGATCGGCTCGGTCACGGGGCTGGCGCGCAAGATCGCCGCCCATGCCCCCGACGTGGTGCTGATCGACATCGACAATCCCACCCGCGACATGCTGGAGGAACTGACCCTCGCCTCGGGTCCGCTGGAACGCCCCGTGGCCATGTTCGTCTCCGGCGAAGCCGGGGGGCTGGCGGGCGCGGCGGTGGAGGCGGGCGTATCCGCCTATGTCGTCGACGGGCTCCACCCCGCGCGGCTGAAACCGGTGATGGACACGGCCATCGCGCGCTTCCGCATGATGCGCCAGATGCGCAACGAACTGGCCGAAACCCGCCGCGCGCTGGAGGAACGCAAGGTCATCGACCGTGCCAAGGGCCTGCTTATGAAGGCCAAGGGCATCGACGAGGATGCGGCATATGCCCTGCTGCGCAAGACCGCGATGGACCAGGGCCGCCGCGTCGCCGACGTGGCGGAGGCGCTGGTGACGGCCTCGGGCCTGCTGCGATGAAGCCGGTCACCGTGCCTGTCGCCTTCGTGCCGCTGCTGGATGCGGCACCGCTGGTGATCGCGCAGGAGATGGGCTTCGCCGAGGCGGAGGGCATCGCGCTCGACCTGATCCCGGCGCCAAGCTGGTCGTCGGTGCGCGACATGCTGGCCTTCGGGCGGGTCGATGCCGCGCATCTGCTGTCGCCGGTGCCGGTAGCCATGGCGATGGGGCTGGGCGGCGTGCGCCAGCCCGTGTCGGCGGTATCGGTGCTGTCGGTGAACGGAAACGTGATCTGCGTCAGCCGCGCGCTGGAAGACCGCTTGCGCGACGCGGGCTACGGGTTCGATTTTGCCGACCCGCAGCGCGCTGCGGCGGCGCTGGCGGCCGCGGGCGGCGACCGGATCGTGTTCGGTGTGCCCTTTCCCTTCTCGATGCATGTGGAATTGCTGCGCTACTGGATCGAAGGCACGGCACTGGCCGGAGCCCAGATCGAAATCCGCACCGTGCCGCCGCCGCTGATGGCGCAGGCGATGGCCGAGGGCGATCTCGATGCCTTTTGCGTGGGGGAGCCGTGGGGGTCCGTCGCCGTGGATGCGGGCGCGGGGGCGCTGTTGCTGCCGGGCCGGGCGATCTGGGCCTTCGCCCCCGAAAAGGTGCTGGCCGTGCGCACCGACTGGGCGGAAACCGAACCGCACCTGCTGGGCCGGCTGATGCGCGCCGTGTGGAAGGCCGGGCAATGGTTGTCGCAACCCGGCAGCCGCACCGCCGCCGCCGAGATCCTGTCGCGGTCTGCATGGCTCGACATGCCGTCGGAACTTGTGGACCGGGCGCTGAGCGGGCGGTTCACCCTGTCCGGACGGGCCGAACAGCGGCAGGTGGACGGATTCGTGGGCTTTCATCGGGGCGCGGCAACCTTTCCGTGGCGCAGCCAGGCGCGCTGGATCGCGCGACGGCTAGCCCATCGCCACGGCCTGCCCGCGGGTCCGGCCGAGGACGCCGCGGCCGCCGTGTTCCGCAGCGATCTCTACCGGCTGCACCTCGCAGGCACCGACGCGGACCTGCCCGGTGCGTCGGCCAAGATCGAAGGCACGATTCGCCATCCAATGGCCGTCGCATCCCGCAAGGGGCAGATGACGCTGCTGCCCGACGCGTTCTTCGATGGACGCATTTTTGACCCGGATACCGCCGACTGATCGTTTCTTGTGCAGGTGGCCGGTGCCTGAGGGCACTGTTCCATCATTCCGTCGCTGCACTGCAACAAAACGCTTCGCGGCGGGCGCGAGGCAGGTCTACCGACAATCAGGCCCGCAATGGCGTGGGCCAAGGAATTCTCCCACCGTCAGGGACAAGCTGAGCAAAGCCGCTCGCGCCGCACCGATCAATTGGGTGCAGGTGCAGCGGCTTTTTTGCGTTTTCGGCCCCGAGCCGGGCCACACCGAAAGGAACGGGCATGAAACATCTGATGATCGGGTTGATGGCCTCCACCGCGCTGGCCGGGGCCGCAGCGGCCCAGATGCTGGAGCTGGAAAAGGACGAGCTGACCTTCGGCTTCATCAAGCTGACCGACATGGCCCCGCTCGCCGTGGCCTACGAGCAGGGGTATTTCCTCGACGAAGGTCTCTTCGTGACGTTGGAGGCGCAGGCCAACTGGAAGGTCCTGCTGGACGGGGTCATCGACGGGCAGCTGGACGGGGCGCACATGCTGGCCGGCCAGCCACTGGCCGCCACCATCGGTTTCGGGACCGAGGCGCACATCGTCACGCCATTCTCCATGGACCTGAACGGCAACGGCATCACGGTCAGCAACGAGGTGTGGGACATGATGCGCCCGCACATCGCCAGCATGGATGACGGCCGTCCCCAGCACCCGATCTCGGCCGAGGCGCTCGCGCCGGTGGTCGAACAGTTCCGCAGTGAAGGCAAGCCCTTCAACATGGGCATGGTCTTCCCCGTCTCCACCCACAATTACGAGTTGCGCTACTGGCTTGCCGCCGGTGGCCTGCATCCGGGCTATTACAGCCCCGAGAACGTCACGGGCCAGATCGGCGCGGACGTGTTCCTGTCGGTGACCCCGCCGCCGCAGATGCCCGCCACGCTGGAGGCCGGCACGATCCACGGCTATTGCGTGGGCGAGCCGTGGAACCAGCAGGCGGTGTTCAAGGGCATCGGCGTGCCGGTCATCACCGATTACCAGATCTGGAAGAACAACCCCGAAAAGGTATTCGGCATCACCGCCGCATTCGCGGAGGAAAACCCCAACACTACGCTTGCGGTGACCAAGGCGCTGATCCGGGCGGCCATGTGGCTCGATGCGAACGACAACGCCAACCGGCCCGAGGCCGTCGAGATCCTCGCACGCCCCGAATATGTCGGCGCGGACGCCGAGGTCATCGCCAACTCGATGACCGGGTTCTTCGAATTCGAAAAGGGCGACCGCCGGGACATCCCCGATTTCAACGTGTTCTTCCGCTACAACGCGACCTACCCGTTCTATTCGGATGCCGTGTGGTACCTGACCCAGATGCGCCGCTGGGGACAGATCGCCGAACCCAGGTCCGACGACTGGTACGACGAGGTCGCCCGGTCCGTCTACAAGCCCGAAATCTATCTCGAAGCCGCCCGGATCCTCGTGGACGAAGGGCTCGCCAACGAGGTCGATTTCCCCTGGGACAGCGATGGCTACAAGGCGCCGACCCCGGCGGCCGACGTCATCGACGGCATCGCCTATGACGGGCGCGCGCCGAATGCGTATCTCGAAAGCCTGCCGATCGGGTTGAAGGGCGACCAGATCGTCACCGGCGCCGGCGTCGAAGGCTGACACTGTCCCCGCCCGTCGCGCCCCAACGGGTGCGGAGCGGGCGGGGCAGGGCGCGGGCCATCGCCGCCAAGTGGTCCGCGCCGAGTCATACAGGAGTCCGACAAGAGTCCTACACGATTCCGACGCCCGCATTTCGCCCCTCAGCCGACGCTCGCCCCGCCAAGGAGCCCCCCACAATGACCACGACAGACCCCGGTTTCATCGCCGCCGACCCGGACCGCGCCGCCCGCCGCGCGCGCCTTTTCACCCGCATCAACGCCGCCGACAGGTGGTTCCAGGTGCTCGGCTTATCCTGGATCACGCCCATGCTGCGCGCCGCGGCAGGCGACAACCCCCGCGCGCAAGTGGCTGAATTGTGGCGGCTTCTGGTCGTCCCGCTGCTGGCCATCGCCGCGTTCCTCGTGATGTGGGGCACGCTGGCACCGCAGGTGCAGACGAGCCTGGGGGCCATACCCGGCCCGGCACAGGTCTGGTCCGAATTCGTCACCCTGCACGAAGACGCGCAGGCCAAGGCCGAAAAGCGCGAGAAGTTCGAAGCGATGGTCGAAACCCGCAACCAGCGCCTGATCGACGCCGGACGCAGCGACGAGGTCAAGTCCATCGCCTACACCGGCGCGCCCAGCTATTACGACCAGATCTGGACGTCGATCCAGACCGTGTTCTTCGGCTTCCTGATCGCCACCGTCGTCGCCGTGCCGCTGGGCATCCTGGCCGGGCTTTCGCCCACGGCCAACGCCGCGCTGAACCCGCTCATCCAGATCTTCAAGCCGGTCTCGCCGCTCGCATGGCTGCCCATCGTCACCATGATCGTGTCGGCCATGTCATCGGGCAATGAAGGGCTGCTTGCGAAATCCTTCGTGATCTCGGCCGTGACCGTCACGCTCTGCTCGCTCTGGCCCACGCTCATCAACACCGCGCTCGGCGTGGCGAGCATCGACCGGGACCTAATCAACGTCTCGCGCGTGCTGAAGATGAACACCTGGACCAAGATCACCAAGCTGGTCCTGCCATCCGCGCTGCCGCTGATCTTCACCGGGCTGCGGCTGAGCCTCGGCGTAGGCTGGATGGTGCTGATCGCGGCGGAAATGCTGGCTCAGAACCCGGGTCTTGGGAAATTCGTGTGGGACGAGTTCCAGAACGGGTCGTCCAGCAGCCTTGCGCGGATCATGGTCGCTGTGCTGACCATCGGCGTGATCGGCTTCCTGCTCGACCGGGTGATGTACGCGCTGCAATCGCTTTTCACCTTCTCGAACAACCGTTGAGGAGAGGGCCATGACCGTTCTCGAATTCAAGGGCGTCTCGAATTCCTTCGGCACCGGCACAGCCCGCAAGGACGTGCTGCGCGACATCGACCTGCGCGTGCAGGAGGGGGAGTTCCTTGTGCTGCTGGGTTTTTCCGGCAGCGGCAAGACCACGCTCATCAACCTGATGGCGGGGCTGACGGCGCCCACCAGCGGCACCGTCACCTACAAGGGCCGTCCGGTCACCGAACCCGGGCGCGAACGCGGCGTGATCTTCCAGAACTATTCGCTGATGCCGTGGCTGACCGTTTCGGGCAACGTGGCGCTGGCGGTGGACACGGTCTTTCCGGGTCTCAGCCGGGCGGAACGCGCCGCCAAGGTGGATCGCTACGTTTCCATGGTGGGCCTGTCCCACGCCGCCGCCCGCCGCCCGGCCGAACTGTCCGGCGGGATGCGCCAGCGGGTCAACGTGGCGCGCGCGCTGGCGATGGACCCGGAGATGCTGCTGCTGGACGAGCCGCTTTCCGCGCTCGACGCGCTGACTCGCGCCAACCTTGCCGAAGAAATCGAACGCATCTGGGAAGCCGACCAGAAGACCTGTGTCCTGATCACCAACGACGTGGACGAGGCGATCCTGCTCGCCGACCGGATCATCGCGCTGAACCCCGATGGCACGCTGGGCGACGAGTTCCGCGTCACGATCCCCCGCCCACGCGACCGCACCACGATGAACACCGACCCGGTGTTCAAGGCGCTGCGCGCGCGGGTGACGACCTACCTGATGGACGTGGGGATCGCGGCGAAGGTCGATGGCGACCGCGTGCTGCCCAACGTCACCCCGATCCACGCCCTGCCCGCCGCCGTGCGGACGGTACAGGACGGGCTGATCGACGACCGGTTTCTCGATTTCAGCCAGTTGCACAAGGTCTATCCGACGCCGAAAGGCCCCCTGACCGTGGTCGAGGGGTTCGATCTGAAGGTGAACCGGGGCGAATTCATCTCGCTCATCGGTCATTCGGGCTGCGGCAAGTCGACGGTGCTGACCATGGCGGCGGGGCTGAACGCCATCACGAAGGGCGCGATCAAGCTCGATGGCCGCCATGTCGAAGGGGCCGACCCGGAACGCGCGGTGGTGTTCCAGTCGCCGTCACTGTTTCCCTGGCTGACCGCGCGGGAAAACGTGGCGATCGGGGTGGACAAGGTCTATCCCCGCGCGTCGCGGGCCGAACGGCAGGACGTGGTGGATTACTACCTCGAACGGGTGGGACTGGCCGACGCCATGGACCGCGCCGCGTCGGACCTGTCGAACGGCATGAAACAGCGCGTCGGGATCGCGCGGGCCTTCGCGCTGTCGCCCAAACTGCTACTGCTGGACGAGCCGTTCGGGATGCTCGACAGCCTGACCCGGTGGGAGTTGCAGGAAGTGCTGATGGAGGTCTGGTCGCGCACCAAGGTCACCGCGATCTGCGTCACCCATGACGTGGATGAGGCGATCCTGCTGGCCGACCGGGTGGTGATGATGACTAACGGCCCGCAGGCCACCATCGGCAAGATCACCGACGTGAAACTGCCGCGCCCGCGCACCCGCAAGGCGCTGCTGGAGCACCCGGATTATTACGCCTACCGGCAGGAGGTGCTCGATTTCCTCGAAGAATACGAACACGGCGCGCGTCCGAAACCGGCGCCCAAGCCGTTGGCCGCGGAGTGACCCCATGACCCAGAAACTCGTCATCATCGGGGCCGGGATGGCCTCGGGTCGGGTGATCGACCACCTGACCGATACCGCGCCCGACGCGTTCGACATCACGCTCGTGAACGCCGAGCCGCGCGGGAACTACAACCGAATCATGCTGTCGCCGGTACTGTCGGGCGAGAAGACGTATGACGACATCGTCACCCATGACGACGCGTTCTACGCGAAGCACGGCATCGCCACGCGCTTCGGCACCGCCGTCACCGCCATCGAGCGCGCGGGCAAGACCGTGACCGTGGGCGCGGACACGCTGTCCTATGACAAGCTGCTGATCGCGACCGGATCGGCGCCCTTCATCATCCCGGTGCCGGGGCGCGACTTGCCGGGCGTCGTGACCTACCGCGATCTCGACGACACCAACGCCATGATCGCCGCGGCGGACCAGGGCGGCAAGGCCGTGGTCATCGGCGGCGGCCTGCTGGGGTTGGAGGCCGCGGCAGGGTTGGCGGAACGCGGCATGGACGTGACCGTGCTGCACCTGATGGGCCACTTGATGGAACGGCAGCTCGACCCCGCCGCAGGATACCTTCTGCGCCGCGATCTGGAAGCGCGCGGCATCACCGTGCGCACGCAGGCCGTGACCAAGGCGATCATCGGCAACGGCCGGGCCGAGGCGGTGCTGCTGGAAGACGGCACCACCCTGCCCGCCGATCTTGTGGTGATGGCCGTGGGGATCCGCCCGGAAACCCGCCTTGCCACCGATGCGGGGCTGGAGGTCGGGCGCGGCATCGTCGTGAACGCGCAGATGGAAACCTCCGACCCCGATATCATGGCCGTGGGCGAATGTGTCGAATGTGCCGGGCAGCTCTTCGGTCTGGTGGCACCGCTTTACGATCAGGCGAAGGTCGTGGCGGCGGGGCTGACGGGCACGCCCGCCGTGTTCCTCCCCAAGGACACCGCCACCAAGCTGAAGGTCACAGGCTGTGATCTGTTCAGCGCGGGCGATTTCGCCGACGGGCCGGGGCGCGAGGATATCGTCTTCCGCGATCCGGGTCGAGGCATCTACAAGCGGCTGGTGATCGAGGACGACCGGCTGGTGGGTGCGGTCATGTACGGCGACACCGCCGACGGCAACTGGTTCTTCGGGCTGATCAAGGACGGCACCGATATCGAACCCATGCGGGAGGCACTGATCTTCGGCCCCGCGGCGCAGGGGGGTGCCGCCGCGGACCCTTTGTCAGCCGTTGCAGCCTTGCCGCCTGAGGCGGAAATCTGTGGCTGCAACGGCGTGTGCAAGGGGACCATCGTGTCCGCCATCGATGGCGGGGCGACCGATCTGGGCGCCGTGCGCGCGGCCACCAAGGCAAGTGCATCATGCGGCACCTGCACCGGGCTGGTCGAACAGCTTTTGCAGGTGACGCTTGGCGACGGCTTCGTGAAGCCCACGGCGCAACCGATCTGCGGCTGCACCCATCTGACCCACGAAGACGTGCGGCGGCTCATCAAGACCACGCCGCTGAAATCGCAAGAGGCCGTCTGGCAGGACCTTGGCTGGACGACCCGCAACGGCTGCCATGTCTGCCGCCCCGCGATCAATTTCTACCTGCTCGCGGACTGGCCGCTGGAGTATCGTGACGATCCGCAAAGCCGCTTCGTGAACGAACGCAAGCACGCCAACATCCAGAAGGACGGCACCTTTTCCGTGGTCCCGCGCATGTGGGGCGGCATCACCACCCCGCAGGAACTGCGCGCCATCGCGGATGCGGCGGACAAGTACGCCGTGCCCACGGTCAAGGTCACGGGCGGGCAGCGCATCGACCTTCTGGGCGTGAAGGGCGAGGACCTGCCCGCCATCTGGGCGGACCTCAACCGCGCGGGGCTGGTCAGCGGACACGCCTATTCCAAGGGGCTGCGCACGGTGAAGACCTGTGTCGGGACCGACCATTGCCGGTTCGGCACGCAGGACAGCACCGGGCTGGGGATCAGGCTGGAGAAGGCGCTTTGGGGCTCATGGACGCCCCACAAGGTCAAGCTCGCGGTATCCGGCTGCCCGCGCAACTGCGCCGAGGCGACCTGCAAGGACGTAGGCATCGTCTGCGTGGACAGCGGCTACCAGGTCGGCGTCGCGGGGGCCGCGGGCATGGACGTGAAGGAAACCGAACGGCTGGCGGACGTGGCCACGGAACAGGAGGCGATCGACCTCACCGTCGCCTTCATCCAGCTCTATCGCGAGAACGCCAAGTACCTCGACCGGCCCTACAAATGGGTGGCGAAGGTGGGCCTCGACTGGGTCAAGGCGCGCGTGGTCGATGACCTGACCGAACGTCAGCGCCTGATCGACGCCTTCGCGCTGTCGCAATCCATCTACCAGAAGGACCCCTGGGCGGAGCTTGCGGCGGACCCCGCGCGCTTCGCCCCCCTTGCCGACCTGACGCTGGAGGCCGCGGAATGACCGGATTCACCTGGCTCGACATCGCAGCGGTGGACGACATCCCGCTGCGCGGCGCCCGCAAGATCAAGACGGCGATGGGCTGCGTGGCCTTGTTCCGCACCGGCCCGGAGGAGGCTTTCGCCGCGACCGACCGCTGCCCGCACAAGGGCGGTCCGCTGTCCGAAGGGATCGTGCACGGCCAATCCGTGACCTGCCCGCTGCACAACTGGGTGTTCGACCTGAACACCGGGCAGGCGCAGGGTGCGGATGCGGGCAGCATCGCGGTTCATCCCGTGCGGGTCGAAGGCGGCCGCGTGCTGATCGACGCCGCAGCACTTCTCCGGCCGCCGGCCGCGTGATGAACGGCACCACTTTGCCTGCGGTGAAATCCGCCTGCCCCTACTGCGGGGTGGGTTGCGGCGTCCTGCTGACCCCGGACGGCGTGGGCGGGCTGGCGGTGCGCGGCGACCCGGACCACCCGGCGAACTTCGGGCGGCTCTGTTCCAAGGGCACGGCGCTGGGGGATACCGTGGGGCTGGAGGGGCGGCTGCTGACCCCGCGCGTGGACGGGACGGACACCGACTGGGACAGCGCGCTGCAACTCGTGGCCGACCGGTTCCGCGACACCATCGCGGCGCACGGTCCGGACAGCGTGGCCTTCTACGTGTCAGGCCAGTTGCTGACCGAGGATTACTACGTCGCCAACAAGCTGGTGAAGGGCTTCATCGGGTCCGCGAACATCGACACCAATTCGCGGCTCTGCATGGCGTCCACCGTGGCCGGGCACCGCCGCGCCTTCGGCACCGATACCGTGCCGGGGACCTATGACGATCTCGATACCGCCGATCTTGTGGTGCTGGTGGGATCGAACCCTGCTTGGTGCCACCCGGTGCTGCACCAGCGGCTTCTGGCGGCGCGCAAGGCGCGGGGAACCAAGATCGTGGTCGTGGACCCGCGCCGGACGGCAAGCTGCGACCGGGCCGACCTGCATCTGCCCCTCGCCCCCGGCAGCGACGTAGCCCTGTTCAACCGGCTGCTGGTGCATTGCGCCGACACCGGGATCGTGGACCGGGATTTCCTTGCCCACACCTACGGCTTCAACGCGGCCCTTGCCGCGGCGCGCGCCTGCGATCCTGCCGCAACCGGGCTCCCCGCCGACCAGATCGAAACCTTCTGCCGCATGTGGGGCGACCACGACCGGGTCGTGACAGTCTTCAGCCAGGGCGTGAACCAGTCCTCCAGCGGCACCGACAAGGTCAATGCGATCCTCAACTGCCATCTGGCGGCCGGGCGGATCGGGCGGCCCGGCATGGGGCCCTTCAGCGTCACCGGCCAGCCCAACGCCATGGGCGGGCGCGAGGTGGGGGGGCTGGCCAACATGCTCGCCTGCCACATGGATCTGGAAAACGCCGATCACCGCGCCGCCGTCCAGCGGTTCTGGGGCGCCCCTGCCATGCCCGACCGCGCCGGGCTGAAGGCGGTGGACATGTTCCGCGCCGTGGCAGATGGGCGCATTCGCGCGCTCTGGATCATCCACACCAACCCGGCGGTGTCCATGCCCGATGCGGTTGCCGTGGCCGACGCCATCGCGGCCTGCCCCTTTACCGTGGTCAGCGACATCACCCCCGCCACCGACACGGCACGGCTGGCCGATGTGCTGTTGCCCACAACCGCATGGGGCGAAAAGGACGGCACCGTCACCAATTCCGACCGGATCATCAGCCGCCAGCGCGCCGCCCTGCCAGCCCCCGGTGCCGCCCGCCCCGACTGGGCGATCCTCGCCGAGGTGGGGCGCCGCATGGGCTGGCGCGACGCATTTGCCTATGACGCGCCTGCGCAGATCTTCCGCGAACATGCCGCCCTGTCCGGGATCGCGGGCGGCTTCGGGCGGGATTTCGACATCTCGGGTCTCGCCGATCTGGACGACGCTGGCTACGCCGCGCTGGACCCGGTGCGCTGGCCCGTCACCGCGACACGCAGCGGCGGGCGGTTCTTCGGCGACGGGCGGTTCTTCCATGCGGACGGTCGCGCGCGGATCGTGGCCGTCAGCCATCGCCCGCCCGCGGCGAAGACGGAACCGCGCTACCCCTTCCGGCTCAACACCGGGCGCATCCGCGACCAGTGGCACACGATGACGCGCACGGCGCTCAGCCCGCGGCTGTCGGCGCATCTGGCGGAGCCGTTCGTGGAGCTGCATCCCGATGACGCGTCCCGGCTGGGCATCGCGCCCGCCGACCTCGTGGCGCTGGACAGCCTGCGGGGCCGCGCGATCCTGCGCGCGAGGGTGACCGACAGCGTGCAGCCCGGACAGGTCTTCGCGCCCATGCACTGGACGGGAGAAACGGCACCTTCGGCCCGGATCGACCGGCTGGTGCCCGCCGTGACCGACCCGATTTCGGGCCAGCCCGAAAGCAAGGCCGCGGTGGTGGCCCTGCGCCGCTGGCCCGCCGCGTGGTATGGCTTCGCCGTGTCCGCAATGCCGATGGCGCCGGATGCGCCCTACTGGGCCATGGCGCGGACCCATGCTGGCTGGCGGGCGGAGCTTGCCGGAACGACGCCAGTGGCGGACTGGGAGGCCGAGGCGCGCCGCCTGTTCGCCGTGCCCGACGCCGATGCGACCTCGTTCCACGACCCGGCACGCGGGCTGGCGCGTGTGGCGCTGTCCTGCGCGGGGCAACTGGTGGGGGCGATCTTCGTCGCCGCCGCGCCCGTGGCAGTGATGCGCGACTATCTTGTGACGCTGCCGGGTACGAACGCGGCGGACGTGCTGTCCGGGCGGCCGGCGGCGGGGCGGCCCGACCCCGGCCCGGTCCTGTGCGCGTGCTTCGGCGTGGGCGTGAACACGATCCTGCGGGCCATCGACGCGGACGGTCTGACCGATCCGGACGCGGTGGGCGCGGCCCTGCAGGCGGGCACCAACTGCGGTTCATGCCGCCCGGAAATCGCAGCGCTGCTGGACGGCGCCTTGCAAAGGGCGGCAGCGGAATGAGCCTCGCGGACCATGTGCGGACGCTGGGGCGGGGGCCGGGCCGGTCCCGGTCGCTGACACGGGCCGAGGCGGCGGACGCCATGCGCCTGATGCTGTCGGGCGATGCGGCCCCCGAAGCGGTCGGCGCGCTCCTGATGCTGCTGCGCATGAAGGGCGAGACCGCCGACGAGATCGCGGGCTTCGCGGCGGCGGCACAGGCGGCCATGCCGCCCGTTGGACCTGTCGATCTGGACTGGCCCTGCTACGCCGCCGGGCGCACGCGGGGGGCACCGCTGTTCCTGCACTCGGCGCGGGCGGTGGCGCGGGCCGGGCACCGGGTGCTGATCCACGGCTGGAACGGCGGCGACGACGCGGTGCGCGCGGGGCTGGTACAGGCCGGTATCGCCATGGCCGACAGTCCGGACCGGGCGGCGCACCTGCTGGACCTGGACGGCATCGCCTACCTGCCGCTGGAAGCCGCGCATCCCGCGCTCTTCGGGCTTTTGCGGCTGCGGTCGGTGCTCGGCCTGCGGTCCTGCGTCAACACCGTCTGCCGGATGCTCAACCCCGGACGCGCGCCCGCCAGCGTGCAGGGCGTGTTCCACCCATCCTACCGGCTGCTCCAGGCCGACGCGGCGCAGCGTCTGGACTGGGACCGGCTGACCGTCATCAAGGGCGGTGGCGGCGAGTTCGAACGCAACCCGGCCAAGATGGTCGCCGCCTTCGGGTTGCGCGACGGGGCGGCGTGGCAGGTCGACCTGCCGCCCGTGTGGAATTGCGCCGCCGAACCGCGCCCCGGTTCTGACCTGCCTGCACACTTGTCCCCGTTCGAGACCGCGATGGTCGCGGAGACAACCGCGCTGGCGCTCGACACGCTGGGCACGGCCGCGACTGCCGCTCATGCCCAACCCGCCTGACAGGAGCCCATGATGAAAAGCTTCCCCATGTTCATCCGCACCACGGGCCGCCGGGTCGTCGTGGTGGGTGGCGGCGAACAGGCCGCGCAGAAGATGCGGCTATTGCTCAAGACCGATGCCGATCTCGTGGTGGTGGCGCGCAATCCCGACCCGGAACTGGCCGCGCTCGTGGCATCCGGGCGCGTCGCCTGCACGCCGAACCTGTCGGCGGCCGTGTTCGCGGGCGCCGCGATGGGCTTCATCGGCACCGGTTGCCCCGGCTTCGACGCCGCAGCCTACGGACTGGCGCAGGCCGCGGGCTGCCCGGTGAACGTGGTGGACCGGCCCGAACTGTGCGACCTGACGACCCCCGCCATCGTGGACCGTGACCCGGTGGTCGTAGCCATCGGCAGCGAAGGCACGGCACCGGTGCTGACGCGCGAGATCAAGACGACGCTGGAAACGCTGCTGCCCCAGAACCTCGGCGGCTTGGCGGCACTGGCCGGGCGGCTGCGGGAGGCCGTGGCGCAAAGGGTGCCGCAAGAGCAGCGCCGCACCTTCTGGGGCTGGGTGTTCCGAGGCAGCCCGCGTGCGGACTGGACGCAAGGGGCCGAACGCGGTGCCATCACCGCCATCAAGGCCGCCATTGCCGCAGGCCACGCCCCCGACACCGATACCGCCGGGCGCATCTCGTTCGTGGGCGCGGGGCCGGGCGCGCGGGATCTTCTGACCCTGCGCGCGGTGCAGCGCCTGCAGGACGCCGACGTGGTTTTTTACGACAGGCCGGGGGATGCGGAGTTGCTGGAGCTTGCCCGGCGCGATGCCGAACGGGTGTTCGTTGGCACGCATATGGGCGCCAAGGCGTGGCCGCGAGAGCGCATCGTCGGCGTCATTCTGGCCGAGGCGCGGAAGGGCCGCCGCGTCGTGCGCCTGACTCCGGACGACCCGGGCAGCTTCGAACGACTGGACGATGAACGCCATGCCGCCCGGGCCGCCGGTATCGCCGTCGATATCGTTCCGGGTGTGACGCGCACGGATGGGCGGGATAGTGATGAATCCGCCACCGATACGCACCGCCTCGCAAGGGTCGTCCGCAGATCGACGGGATCGGCTGGCCTTGTGTCGCACGGCGCGACGGGCGCCTGAACGGCGCGGCGGCGGCCCCGTTGCTGTGTTCGAACCGGCTGGCGTCGTTTGCGCGGCTAATTTCGGGCGATGCCTGTGCCCCGTTGTGCCCGATGCCGACTGCGCCCCAGTCGCATTAGTTCGGTGCAGGCCCGCGGCCCCGCGCGCGGCGCAAGGGGCCGTGATCCCCGCCGGACCCGGCCTCGGCTCAGGTCGCGAGATCGTCGATCAAAGGGTTCGGCTTGGCGAAACACTCGATCGCGTTCTGGTCGGTGACGGTAACGCGGGTGCCGTCGACGACGACGCCATGACCCCGCAGCCCCTTGATCGCGCGGCTGAGGTTTTCGGGCGTCATCCCGAGCACTGATGCCAGCCTGCGTTTCTCGAGATCCATGTCGAAGACCGGCTTGCCACCGGCCCGGCGCTGCTGGCGCAGCAGGAAATTCGCAACCCGTTCGCGCGAATTGCGCAGCTTGAGTTCCTTCTGGGACTTGACGACGGACCGGTAGCAGGTCGCGAGTTCCGCAACGATGGCGCGGGCAAAGTTGCCGTCCGCATCGAAGACCGCGCGCACATCGGCGCTTGGGATCAGCGCGATCCGGCTTTTTTCCATCGTACGCGCCGACATCAGATAGGGCGCATCACGGACCGTCGCCGCAAGGATGAACGTGGAAATGGGCCGGACAGTGGCCATGCTGGTGTCGCGGCCGTTCCACGACGTGAACAGGTCGACCGCGCCCGCCATCACCACGTGCAGGAAATCGCTGTGTTCCCCTTCGGCGATGAGTTCAATCTGGGGCGGAAAGCTCTGGACATAGGCCCCGCGCATCAACGCGCGGAAATGCGCGTCGTCCATGCCCGCGAAGAGATCGAGTCGCCGAACCTCGGAGAATTCAGAATCGGACATCGGTGGCTTCCCTTCGCGCGGCAGCAGGGTGGGCAGAGAATTGATTTTTGTCAATTTGTCACGCGACAAAGGTGGATCTCGCGTTTGCACATGCCTGCGGGCGGACATGACATTTATCTATAACCCTTTATTTCAAAGCGACAAATTCGCCCGAACTGATCTGGATCAAACCTTTTCTGCTGACGCCGCGCCATGGGTCGGACCAACCTTGAGAAGGGTTGCAACGACAATTTGCCGGAGGCCCTGCCATGCAGACCGAAGCCACAGCCAGCCCCGCGGACCAGACCCGCGCGCTGGCGCTGAGCACCGTCGCCTTCACCGCGTGTTTCGCGGTCTGGACGATCTTTTCCATCATCGGCGTGGCCATCAAGGCGGAGCTGGGCCTGACCGAAGCCCAGTTCGGCCTGCTGGTGGCCACCCCGATCCTGACCGGGTCCGTCACCCGCCTGTTTCTGGGCGTGTGGACCGAGAAATACGGCGGCCGGCTGGTATTTTCGTCGCAGATGATCCTGACCGCGCTCGCCACATGGGCGCTGACGCTGGCCGACAGCTACATCATGTATCTGATCGCGGCGCTTGGCATCGGGCTTGCGGGCGGCTCGTTCATCATCGGCGTGGCCTATGTGAGCCGCTGGTACGACGCGGGCCACCAGGGCACGGCGCTGGGGATCTTCGGCGCCGGTAATGTTGGCGCTGCGGTGACCAAGTTCGTCGCCCCCTTCGTCATGGTGGCCTATGGCTGGCATGGCGTAGCCTATGTCTGGGCGGCGGCGCTGGCGACGATCGGCGTGCTGTTCTTCATCCTGGCCAAGGACGATCCCGAGCTGGTCGAACGCCGCCGCACGGGCGCCAAGGCGCCGTCGCTGGCGCAGCAATTCGCGCCGCTCAAGAATCTCCAGGTCTGGCGCTTCTCGCTCTACTACTTCTTCGTGTTCGGCGCATTCGTGGCGCTGGCGTTGTGGATGCCCCACTACCTGATCGACGTCTACGGGATCGACGTGCGCTTCGCCGGCATGGCGGCCGCGTCCTTCAGCCTGTCGGCCTCGCTGTTCCGGGCCTATGGCGGGCACCTGTCCGACAAGTTCGGCGCGCGGACGGTCATGTACTGGACCTTCGGCTTCAGCCTCGTGTTCCTGTTCATGCTGTCCTACCCGCCCACCGACTACGTGATCGCGGGCAAGAACGGTCCGATCGTCTTTTCCACGCAGATGGGCCTGTGGCCCTTCATCGCCACCCTGTTCGGGCTCGGCTTCTTCATGAGCCTCGGCAAGGCGGCGGTGTTCAAGCATATCCCGGTCTACTACCCCAAGCATGTCGGCGCGGTCGGCGGACTTGTGGGGATGATCGGCGGGCTTGGCGGGTTCGTGCTGCCCATCGCCTTCGGCGCGCTGCTGGACCTGACCGGCATCTACACGTCGTGCTTCGCCCTTCTGTTCCTGCTGGTGGCGGTCGCCCTGGCATGGATGCACCTGTCGGTCCGGGCGATGGAACGGGCCGCGCATGGCGACGCGCTCGACCGGCTGCCGGAACTTCCCGAAATGCAAGCCATTCACCACCCCGAGAAAACTGCGATGCCCCGCGTGCTGGAAGACTGGCGTCCCGAGGACGCGCAGTTCTGGGCCGACAAGGGCCGGGCCGTCGCACGGCGCAACCTGTGGATCTCGATCCCCGCGCTGCTGTTGGCGTTCTCGGTCTGGATGGTGTGGTCGGTCGTCGTGG
Organism: Meridianimarinicoccus zhengii; assembly: GCF_003254465.1. Taxonomy (GTDB): domain Bacteria; phylum Pseudomonadota; class Alphaproteobacteria; order Rhodobacterales; family Rhodobacteraceae; genus Meridianimarinicoccus; species Meridianimarinicoccus zhengii. Next base: position 31,752 of record NZ_QDFI01000002.1, on the reverse strand, counting down.
CGCGCCTGCCTGCCATCGGCTTCGACTTCACGCCGGGCCAGCTGTTCTGGCTGGCGGCGCTGCCGGGACTGTCCGGCGCGACGCTACGGATTTTCTACAGCTTCATGGTGCCGATCTTCGGCGGGCGGCTTTGGACCACGATTTCCACCGCGTCGCTGCTGCTGCCCGCGATGGGCATCGGATACGCGGTGCAGAACCCGGAGACGCCGTACCTGATCTTCCTCGTCCTCGCCCTTCTGTGCGGCTTCGGCGGTGGCAACTTCGCCTCTTCGATGGCCAATATCGGCTACTTCTTCCCGAAGGCGGAAAAGGGCAACGCGCTGGCGCTGAACGCGGGCCTCGGCAACCTCGGCGTGTCGGTGATGCAGTTCCTCGTGCCGATCGTCATCACGGCGGGGGTGTTCGGGGCACTGGGCGGCGAGCCGGTTACCATGTCGGACGGCGGCCAGTTGTGGATGCAGAACGCGGGCTTCGTCTGGGTGCCGTTCATCATCGCGGCCACCGTCGCGGCATGGGTCGGCATGAACGACATCGCGGATGCACGTGCCAGCTTCGCCGACCAGGCGGTGATCTTCGGGCGCAAGCATAACTGGCTGATGTGCATCCTTTATACCGGCACCTTCGGCAGCTTCATCGGCTATTCGGCAGGCTTCCCGCTGCTCACGAAGCTCGCCTTCCCCGAGATCAACGCGCTGAACTTCGTGTTCCTCGGGCCGCTTGTGGGGGCGCTCAGCCGCGCTGGCACCGGCTGGGTCAGCGACCGCTTCGGCGGCGGGCGGGTGACCTTCTGGACGTTCCTCGCCATGATCGCGGCGACGTTCGGGGTCATCACCTTCCTCGGGCTCGGATCGTTCGTGGGGTTCTTCGCCTGCTTCATGGCACTGTTCTTCCTGACCGGGGTCGGCAATGCGTCCACCTTCCAGATGATCCCGATCATCATGGGCCGCGAGGTGCCGCGCCTGATGCCGCATCTGGGGCTGGAGGAGCGCAAGCGCCAGATCGCCATGGAATCCGGCGCGATCACGGCCTTCACCTCGGCCATTGCGGCCTATGGCGCGTTCTTCATCCCCAAGGCCTACGGCACATCCATCGCGATGACCGGGTCGGCCGTGGGGGCGCTGTGGGCTTTCCTGATCTTCTACGCGATCTGCGTGGTGCTGACCTGGGTCGTCTACACGCGCCCCGGCGGGCTGCTGCACGACATCGAGCACGGTGGCAACGGGTCGGCGGACGCTGCCGCCCAACCCGCCTAGTGAACCAAACGCATGCGCGGGCGGCGCAGATCGCCGCCCGCACCCAGATACCCGAAAGGACAGCCAGATGAGCCATCTGCTCGACAGACTGAATTTCTTCCAGAGCAAGGAACTGGAGCAATTCTCGGACGGTTGGGGCCAGACCACGACCGAGAACCGCGACTGGGAAGACACCTACAGAAGCCGCTGGCGGCACGACAAGATCGTGCGCTCCACCCACGGGGTGAACTGCACCGGGTCCTGTTCATGGAAGATCTACGTCAAGTCCGGGATCGTCACGTGGGAAACCCAGCAGACCGATTATCCGCGCACCCGTGCGGGCCTGCCCAACCATGAACCGCGCGGCTGTGCGCGGGGCGCGTCCTACAGCTGGTATCTGTATTCGGCCAACCGGGTGAAGAACCCGCTGATCCGCGGCAGCCTGATGCGCGCGTGGCGGCAGTTGCGCGAAACGATGGAGCCCGTCGCCGCGTGGGCCGCGATCCAGAACGACCCCGAGTTGCGCGGGAGCTATACCAAAACGCGCGGCAAGGGCGGCTTCGTGCGCGCGACATGGGACGAGGCGACCGAGATCGTCGCCGCCGCCAACGCGCACACCGCCAAGGTCTGGGGGCCCGACCGGGTGTTCGGCTTCTCACCCATCCCGGCCATGTCGATGGTCAGCTATGCCGCCGGGTCGCGGTATCTGAGCCTTCTGGGCGGCACCTGCATGTCCTTCTACGACTGGTATTGCGACCTGCCGCCCGCGTCGCCGCAGACATGGGGCGAACAGACCGACGTGCCGGAATCGGCCGACTGGTACAATGCCGGTTTCCTGATGCTCTGGGGGTCGAACGTGCCCCAGACCCGGACGCCGGACGCGCATTTCTATACCGAGGTGCGCTATCGCGGCACCAAATCCGCGGTGGTCAGCCCGGACTATTCCGAAGCGGCGAAGTTCGGCGACATCTGGCTGAACCCGCAGGCCGGCACCGATGCGGCGCTGGCGATGGCGATGGGCCATGTCATCCTGCGCGAATACCATCTCGACCGGCAGGCCGCGTACTTCGAGGAGTACGCCCGCAAATACACCGACATGCCGATGCTGGTGCGGCTTGATGAAAAGGACGGCCACCTTGTGCCGGGCCGGATGCTGCGCGCCGACGATTTCCAGGACAAGCTGGGCGAGGCGAACAAGCCGGACTGGAAAACCGTCGCCTTTGACGAGGCATCGGGCGAGGTCGTGGTGCCCAACGGGTCCGTCGGCTTCCGCTGGGGCGAGGAAGGAAAGTGGAACCTCGAACAGCAGGCGAACGGGGCAGAGGCTCATCTGCGCCTGAGCCAGATCCTCGACAATGACCACGACACGGTCGTCGGCGTCGATTTCCCCTATTTCGGCGGGGCGGCCACGGGCGATTTCGTGAAATGCGACCACCCCGAGGTTCTGACCCGCAACATCCCCGCCCGGCGCGTCACGCTCGCCGACGGGCAGGAGGTGCTGGTCGCCACGGTGTTCGACCTGTTCTGCGCGAATTACGGGCTCGACCGCGGGCTGGGCGGCGACTGGGTGTCGAAGGATTTCAACGACGACAGCCCCTACACCCCCGCATGGGCCGAGAAGATCACCGGCGTTGACCGGGAAAAGATCATCGCGGTGGCCCGGGAATTCGCGGGCAATGCCGAAAAGACCCATGGCAAGTCCATGGTCATCCTCGGGGCCGGTCTGAACCACTGGTACCACATGGACATGAACTACCGCGGCATCATCAACATGCTGGTGATGTGCGGCTGCATCGGGCAGGAGGGCGGCGGCTGGTCGCATTACGTGGGTCAGGAGAAGCTGCGCCCGCAGACGGGCTGGCAGCCGTTGGCCTTCGCGCTCGACTGGAACCGCCCGCCGCGGCACATGAACTCCACCTCCTGCTGGTACGCGCATACCGACCAGTGGCGCTATGAGACGCTGCGCGCCGGTGAAATCCTGTCGCCCACGGCGCCCGAGGGCGACTGGGACATCAGCCTCATCGACTACAACATCCGTGCGGAGCGGATGGGCTGGCTGCCGTCGGCGCCGCAACTGAAGACCAACCCGCTGGAGGTATCGAAACAGGCCAGGGCGGCGGGAAAGGACATCAAGGATTACGTCGTCGAACAGTTGAAATCCGGCGATCTTCAGATGTCCTGCGAAGACCCGGACGCGCCGGAAAACTGGCCGCGCAACCTGTTCGTGTGGCGGTCCAACCTGCTGGGGTCGTCCGGCAAGGGACACGAGTATTTCCTCAAGCACCTTCTGGGCACCGATCACGGCGTGATGGGCAAGGACCTGGGCGAGGAAGGCGGCGTGATGCCGAAGGAGGCCGTGTGGCATGACGAAGCGCCAAAGGGGAAGCTCGACCTGCTGGTCTGCATCGACTTCCGCATGTCCACCACGGCGGTCTATTCCGACATCGTTCTGCCCACGGCCAGCTGGTACGAAAAGAACGACCTGAACACGTCGGACATGCACCCGTTCATCCACCCGCTGCAGGCGGCGGTGGACCCCGCCTACGAGTCGCGGTCGGACTGGGACATCTTCAAGTCGATCGTGAAGAAGTTCAGCGAGGTCGCGCCAGAGGTTCTGGGTGTCGAGACGGACATCGTCCAGCTTCCGCTGCTGCACGACACGCCGGGCGAGCTGGCGCAGGCCCATGTCAAGGACTGGAAAAAGGGTGAATGCGACCTGATCCCCGGCAAGACCGCGCCGAACTACATCGCGGTCGAACGGGATTATCCAAACCTCTACAAGAAGTTCACCTCAGTCGGGCCGCTTCTGGAAAAGCTCGGCAACGGCGGCAAGGGCATCACCTGGGACACCAAGGTCGAGGTCGGGCATCTGCGCGACCTGAACGGCGCGGTGCTGGACGAAGGCGTGTCGAAGGGCCAGCCGAAGCTGGAAACCGCCATCGACGCGGCGGAAATGATCCTGATGCTCGCGCCCGAAACCAACGGCGAGGTGGCCGTGAAGGCGTGGGAGGAACTGGAAAAACCCACCGGCCGCCACCACGCTCATCTGGCCGAAGGGGCGCATCACACCAAGATCCGCTTCCGCGATATCGCCGCGCAGCCGCGCAAGATCATCTCCAGCCCCACGTGGTCAGGGATCGAGTCGGAAGAGGTCTGCTACAACGCAGGCTATACCAACGTGCACGAACTGATCCCGTGGCGGACGCTCACGGGGCGCCAGCAACTCTATCAGGATCACCTGTGGATGCGGGCGTTCGGCGAAGGCTTCGTGGGCTACCGTCCGCCGGTGGACCTCAAGACCATCACCGCGGCCGTCAACAACGACGCGGCCGAGGGCAACCCGCATGTCGTGCTGAACTTCATCACGCCCCACCAGAAATGGGGCATCCATTCGACCTATACCGACAACCTGCTGATGCTGACGCTGAACAGGGGCGGGCCGGTCGTGTGGATGTCCGAGGTGGACGCCGGCAAGGCGGGGCTGGTCGATAACGACTGGGTCGAAGCGTACAACACCAACGGCGCGCTGACCGCGCGGGTGGTGGTGTCCCAGCGGATCAAGCAGGGCACGCTGTTCATGTACCACGCGCAGGAAAAGATCGTGAACACGCCCGGATCGGAAAAGACCGGCCATCGCGGCGGCATCCACAACTCGGTGACCCGCGCAACCCTGAAACCGACGCACATGATCGGCGGCTACGCGCAGCTGTCCTACGGGTTCAACTATTACGGCACCGTGGGCAGCAACCGCGACGAGTTCGTGATCGTGCGGAAGATGAAGAAGATCGACTGGCTCGACAAACCCGCAGCCCGGTCCGCAACCCGGAACGTGGAGGCAGCGGAATGAGAGTTCGTGCGCAAATCGGCAAGGTCCTGAACCTCGACAAATGCATCGGGTGTCACACCTGCTCGGTCACCTGCAAGAACGTGTGGACGACCCGCGACGGTGTCGAATACGCGTGGTTCAACAACGTCGAGACCAAGCCCGGCACCGGCTATCCCACGGACTGGGAGAACCAGAAACGCTGGAACGGCGGCTGGGCGCGGTCGGCCAGCGGCAAGCTGCACCCCAAGCAGGGGTCAAAGTGGCGGATCCTTGCCAACATCTTCGCCAACCCGGACCTGCCCGAGATCGACGATTACTACGAGCCGTTCGATTTCGACTATGACCACCTGAAATCCGCGCCCGAAATGCAGGCGTTCCCGACCGCCCGTCCACGGTCGCGGATCACCGGCGAACGGATGGAGAAGATCGAGAAGGGACCAAACTGGGAAGAAATCCTCGGCGGGGAATTCTCGAAGCGATCGGCTGACTACAACTTCGAGGACGTGCAGAAGGAAATCTATGGAGAGTATGAAAATACCTTCATGATGTATCTGCCGCGCCTGTGCGAGCATTGCCTGAACCCGACCTGTTCGGCGTCGTGCCCGTCGGGTGCCATCTACAAGCGCGAAGAAGACGGCATCGTCCTGATCGACCAGGAAAAATGCCGCGGCTGGCGGATGTGCATATCGGGCTGTCCCTACAAGAAGATCTACTACAACTGGGAATCCGGCAAATCCGAGAAATGCACCTTCTGCTATCCGCGGATCGAAAGCGGCCAGCCGACGGTGTGTTCGGAAACCTGCGTCGGGCGCATCCGCTATCTGGGCGTGATCCTCTATGATGCCGACAAGATCGAGGCGGCGGCGAGTGCCGAGCGCGAGACCGATCTTTACGGCGCGCAGATGGACGTGTTCCTCGATCCCAACGACCCGGAGGTAATCGCCGCCGCCCGCCGCGACGGCATCCCCGAGGACTGGATCGAGGCCGCCAAGATCAGCCCGGTCTGGAAGATGGCGATGGACTGGAAGGTCGCGTTTCCGCTGCACCCGGAATACAGGACGCTGCCCATGGTGTGGTATATCCCGCCGCTCTCGCCGATCCAGAACGCCGCTCAGGCCGGGCAGATCGCCATGAGCGACCAGATGCCGGACGTGCGCTCCCTGCGCATCCCGGTGAAGTACCTCGCCAACATGCTGACGGCGGGCGACGAGGAACCCATCGTGCACGCGCTGGAACGGATGTCGGCCATGCGGCTCTACATGCGCGCGCTGTCGGTGGACGGCGTGCGCGACGAAGGCATCGCCGCCCGTGTCGGCATGTCGGGCCGGATGATCGAGGACATGTACAAGATCATGGCGATTGCCGACTACGAGGACCGCTTCGCGATCCCCACGGCACATCGCGAACAGACCGAGGACGGCGCGGACATCCGCGGCGGCTGCGGCTTCACCGATGGCAATGGCTGTTCGAGCGGCACCAGCGGCAAGACCACCATGTTCGGCGGAAAGAAGAAGAGCTTCGCCCTTCCGACGGAGACGTTCTGATGATGGAGCGCACACTCAAGGCGCTGTCGCTGACGCTGAGCTATCCGACGGCGGAACTGCAACGGGCGATGCCCGATATCGGGGCGGTGTTCCACGCCGATCGGCGGATCAACCCCGACACGCAACTCGCGTTGCAAACCCTGACAGGGCGGCTGGGCATGGGCGATCTCTATGACTTACAGGAAAGCTACGTCATGTTGTTCGACCGCTCGCGCACGCTGTCGCTGAACCTGTTCGAACATGTCCACGGCGAAAGCCGGGACCGCGGCGGGGCGATGGTCAGCCTGATCGAAACCTACCGGGCGGGCGGGGTCGAGCCCGCCACCACGGAACTCCCCGATCATCTGCCGGTGCTGCTGGAGTTCCTGTCCACGCGTCCATGGGCCGAGGCGCAGGATATCCTTGCCGACGCCGCGCATATCCTGACGGCGATCGATGCGCGGCTGGTGCGGCGCGGCAGCGGCTATGCCGCCGTCTTCGCCGCGCTGGCGCAACTAGCCGGGGCGTCGGCGGAGCCGCAAGCGCTGGCCGAGATGCTGGCTGTGCCCGATGACGATCCCACCGATCTCGAAGCGCTCGACGCGGTCTGGGAAGAAACCGAGGTCACCTTCGGCCCCGACCCCGCAGCGGGCTGCCCCCAGGTCCGTGACATGCTTGCCAATATGGACGCGCCCGCAACACCCCTGAACCGGAGTGCCTGACATGCTGCCCGATTTCGACATCAACTTCCTGATCTTCGGCATCCTTCCCTATGCCGTGCTCGCCGTGGCACTGATCGGCACCATCGCGCGCTATGAACGCGACCCGTTCACGTGGAAGACCTCGTCCAGCCAACTTCTGCGCCGCAAGCAGCTGATGTGGGGGTCGGTGCTGTTCCACGGGGGCATCATCGTGCTGTTCTTCGGCCACCTCATCGGACTTTTCACCCCCGTCTGGGTGCTCGACGTTCTTGGCATCCCCTACGGCCTCAAACAGTGGATCGCCGTGCTTCTGGGCGGCACAGCCGGGATCGTCGCATTCGTGGGGGCGTCCATGCTGCTGCACCGGCGGCTGTTCGATGCGCGCATCCGGGTCAATTCCAGTTTCGCCGACATCGCGATCCTCGTGGCACTCTGGCTGCAGATCGTCGTCGGGCTGGGCACGATCATCCTGACGCTGGAACACATGGACGGGTCCGAAATGGTGCGCTTCATGACATGGTCGCAAAGCGTGATGACGCTTCAGATCAACGCGTGGCTTCAGGTCATCAACGTGCACTGGCTCTACAAGGTTCATATCCTTCTGGGCATGGTGATCGTGGCCGCGTTCCCGTTCACCCGCCTCGTGCACATGCTGTCGGTGCCGATCCGCTACGTCACCCTGCGCCCCGGTTATCAGGTCGTGCGGTCGCGCCGCCGCCGCCCGTTGGAGGAACGCCGCCGCGCCTTCGACAAGATCGAGGGCAAGACGCGCCGGCCCGCGGCCCCCACCGCGGCGGAGTGAACGCGATGAACGCAGCGCTTTTCCCCGATGTCTTCGTGAACGGCGAAACCATCCCCTCGGCGGCCGTCGCCGCCGAGGCCCAGAACCACACCGGACCGAAGGACAAGCCGGGCATCGCGTGGCGCAAGGCGGCGCAGGCACTGGCGATCCGCGCACTGCTGCTGCAGGAATCGCGGCGGCGCGGACTTGAACCGGAGCCCGAGGAACTGGCACCGGGCCGGACCGAAACCGAGGAGGAGGCGATGATCCGCGCCCTTCTCGATGCGGCGCTGACCATCGCGCCGGTGACCGAGGACGCGGTGCGCGCCGAATGGGCGCGCGGCCCGGACCGGTTCCAGTCGGCGCCCCTGTGGGACGTGTCGCACATCCTGTGTGCCTGCGACCCGCGCGACGACGCGGCCCGCGACATGGCCGAAGCCCGCGCGCAAGCGATCCTCGCGCGGCTCGATGGCGATGCGAAGTCCTTCGCGCAAGCCGCCCGCGACAGCGATTGCGGCTCCAAGGCATCCGGCGGGCATCTGGGGCAGCTTGGCCCCGGCGATACCGTGCCCGAATTCGAGATCGCGCTGCGCACGCTGGCCGAGGAAGGGATGACCGCCGAACCGGTCCTTTCCCGGCACGGCTGGCACATCATCCGGCTGAACGCGACGGCACCGGGACAGGTCCTACCCTATGACACCGTGCGCCCGAAGATCGCGCAGGCGCTGGAAAAGGCCGCCTGGGCGCGGGCGTCACGGGAATTCATCGAAACACTGGCCGAAGGGGCAGAGATCCGGGGCGCAAGCCTTGCACCCATCTGACCCTCACGAAAGCGCGTGCGATGGAACAGCGAGATTGCGCAGAAAGCGGCGGCGCCGTTGCCCCGACCCATCCGGGGCGGCACACCGCAATGCTGGACTTCTTCGGCGCGCATCGCCTGTGCGAACGCCGGAGCTGCGTGATCATGGACAAATGGGCCGCAAACCCGATCCTGCCGCCGCTCGCCCGTGCCCGCCGCGCCCGGATGGACCTGCGGTTTCGGTCCCGGAACATGCAGTCGCGGCGCGGGTTGTCCCCTGTCACGGAGACATTCGATGCTGACTGATCTTCTGGCCCGCAACCGGGACTGGGCGGAAACCCGCCAAGCACGGGAACCGGACTACTTCACGCGGCTGGCCGCGCTTCAGGCACCGGAATTCTTCTGGATCGGCTGTTCCGACAGCCGGGTTCCCGCGAACGTGGTCGCGGGTCTCGACCCCGGCGAGGTCTTCGTGCATCGCAACGTCGCCAACATCGTCCATTCGTCCGACATGAACCTGCTCGCCGCGCTCGAATTCGCGGTCGACGCCCTGCACGTGCGCGAAGTCATCGTCTGCGGACATTACGGCTGCGGCGGTGTGAAAGCCGCGACCGAGGACCTGCCGCATGGGCTGGCCGATCACTGGCTGGAACCGATCCGCCGACTTGCCCGCAGTTTCGCGGTCGATCTGGGCCGAGAACCGGACCTGGAAGGCCGCCGCGACCGGCTGGCCGAACTGAACGTCACCGAAGGCGTGCGGCGCGTCTGCGAAACGCCGATCCTGCAAAGGGCATGGCGGCGCGGGGCGGACGTCCGCGTGCACGGATTGATCTATGGGCTGACGGACGGGCGTCTGCGCGATCTCGATTGCAGCATCGGACCCGGCCATTTCCAGACAGGCACACGGCGACGGGAGGCCGCACGATGACGGCCCTGGGAGCGATCGAAACGCCCGGATGCGGCTGCGACGACCGGGATCTGTCCGGCAGGCTCATCGGCATGGATGCGGCGCTGTCGTGCATCGCGGCCCATGCGACCCCGGCGGGCCGGATCGAAGCGGTCCCGCTCGACCGTGCGTACGGGCGCATCCTTGCCCGGCCCGTCCGGTCCGTCGCCCCCGTGCCCGGCTTTGACAGCGCCGCGATGGACGGCTACGCGGTCATCACCGATGCGCTCACCGGCGTCGGGCCATGGGAGCTGCCCGTGGTGGCACGCGTGCAGGCAGGACAGGGCGCGACCGTGCCGCTTTCCGGTGCCGTGGCCGCCCGCATTTTCACCGGCGCGCCTGTTCCCCCCGGAGCGGATGCCGTCGTGAAGCAAGAGGACGTGGAACGGAACGGCGAAACCATGCGTCTCGACAGCCGCCCCGCGGCGGGGCTGAACATCCGGCTTGCGGGCAGCGACATGGACGCGGACGCGACCGTAATGGGCAGCGGCCACCGGCTTGGGCCGCGGGCCACCGCCGCCTGCGCGGCCGCCGGTGCTGGGTTGGTCCGGGTCCGCGACCGTCCTCGCGTGGCGCTTCTGGTGACCGGCGACGAGCTGCGCCAGCCCGGCGGCACACTGGGGGCCGCGCAGATCCGGGACGTGAACACGCCCATGCTGGCCGCCGCGCTAGGGGCCGAGGGTGCGGTCATCGTCGAAGCCGCCCATGGCGCCGACAACCGGGAGGAACTTGCCCAACAGTTGCGCGCTCTCGCCGTCCGCGCCGATCTTGTCGTGACCACGGGCGGCATCTCCGTCGGCGAAGAGGACCATGTAAAGCCGGCTGTGTCCGCGTCGGGTGGAGAAATCCTGTTCAGCGGCGTGGCGATCAAACCGGGCAAGCCGGTGTCCTTCGGACGCATCGGAACCGCGTTCTGGCTTGGTCTGCCGGGCAATCCGCTGTCGGCTTTCGTGACGTGGCAGGTCTTCGGCACGGTCCTGTTGCGCGCGCTGTCGGGCGAAACGGGCGCCGCGCCCGCCCGCCGCCACGTGGTCACCGCGGCCGCCATCCGCCGGAAGACGGGACGTTGCGAATTGCGCCCGGCCATGCTGACCGGGTTCGACGGCCACGGGCGCGATATCGTCCGCTGCGACGGCGCCATCCTTTCCGACCGTGTCAGCCACCTTCCGCACGCCGACGGCCTGATCTTCCTGCCCGCCGATACCGGGCATCTTCCCGCACGAGCGCTTGTCGAATTCCTGCCGTTCACCCAATCCTGAGGAGCCCGGTCATGATACTTGCCTACACGATGGCGCCGGGGCGCGGCGACACCGACCTGCTTCTGACTGGACTCGCGGCGGACCTTGCCAACCGGGGCCTGCGCTGTTGCGGAACGGTGCAGATCAACACCGAACGTGCCGATGCGGGTCCGTGCGACATGGATGTGCGGGTACTCCCCGATGGGCCGGTCCTGCGCATCAGCCAGGATCTCGGGCGGCAGTCGCGGGGCTGCCGCCTCGATCCCGCAGCGCTGGAGACGGCGGTCGGGCTGGCCGCGAGCGGGCTGGCCGCGGGCGCGGATTTCCTCATCGTCAACAAGTTCGGCAAGCACGAAGCCGAGGGGCGGGGCTTCCGTCCCGTGATCGCCGAGGCGGTGGCTCGCGGCATACCCGTTCTCGTCGGGCTCAACGCACTGAACCGTGCGGCGTTCGAAGCCTTCGCCGATGGAATGGCGATCCAGCTATCGCCCGAACCCGCGGCGTTGAAGGCCTGGGCGGCCGCGCAGGCCCCGGCCCCGGCCTGAATGCGGCGGGCCGGTGCGCCAGCGTAGTGGCGTTTGTCACACAGCAACCCGTTTTCCGGGCCGCATTCCGCCTGCCATGTGTCGACATTGCGCGGCGCATCGCGCGGCCCGATCGCCCGCGCATGCAATTGCGCGGAAAGCACCGGGAACGCCCTGCCCCCCGCTTGAGATCCGTGGCGCCCCCCGGCGGACGACCCGCTCCAGCGTCACTCCACCGTCACGGATTTCGCAAGATTGCGCGGCTGGTCCACGTCTGTGCCCTTGGCGACCGCCGTGTGAAACGCAAGCAGTTGCGCGGGCACGGCATAGACGATCGGCGCGAAGACCGGATCGACACGCGGCATCCGCAGCCATTTCCAGACCCCGTCGCTCGCGCGCTCCAGTCCGGTTCCGTCCGTCACCAGCAGCACCTTACCCGAACGGGCCATGACTTCCTGCATGTTCGACACGGTCTTGTCGAACAGCCGGTCCACCGGAGCGAAGACGACGACCGGCACATTGCCGTCGATCAGCGCGATGGGACCGTGCTTCAGCTCGCCGCTGGCATAGCCTTCGGCGTGAATATAGCTGATCTCCTTGAGTTTCAGCGCCCCTTCGAGCGCCATCGGGAACATGGACCCGCGCCCGAGATAGATGACATCCTGTGCCTCGGCCAGTTCGGGCGCCATCGCCGCGATATCGGCGCCCAGTGCCAGCGCCTGGTTCACCGCGGCGGGAACGGCGCGCAGGCTCTCGATCGCTTCGGCCAGCGCCTCTGCGCTCAACGTTCCGCGATCGGCCGCGGCGCGCAGCGCAAGCGCCGCCAGAACGGCAAGCTGGCAGGTGAACGCCTTGGTCGAGGCCACGCCGATTTCCACCCCGGCATGGGTCGGCAACACCACGCCGCTTTCCCGCGCGATGGAACTTTCGGGCACGTTCACGACAGCCGCGGTGGGCACGCCCTGCGCGGTGACATGGCGCAGGGCAGCAAGCGTATCGGCGGTTTCCCCCGACTGGCTGACGAAGATCGCCAGCGACCCTTCGGGCAGCGGCGGCTCGCGGTAGCGGAACTCGGACGCGATATCGACCTCCACCGGCAAGCGGGCGAGCTGCTCGAACCAGTATTTTGCCGTCAGGCAGGCGTAGTGGGCCGTGCCGCAGGCAACCAGCGTGATCCGGGAGACCGGCCCGAAATCCAGCCCTTCGGGCACGGTGACGCCCGGCGCGCCGGGGCGCAGGTAATCGGACAGCGTGTCCGCAATGGCCGACGGCTGCTCGGCGATTTCCTTGGCCATGAAGTACTTGTGCCCGCCCTTGTCCACGAAGCTCGTGTCAGGGGCGAGCGTGCGGATGGGCCGGTCCACAGGCGCGCCCGCCGCATCGGTGATCGCCACACCGTCGCGCCGCAGCACGGCGATGTCGCCTTCTTCGAGGTAACTCAGCCGGTTGGTCAGCGGGGCCAGCGCGATGGCATCGGATCCCACGAACATCTCGCCTTCGCCATGCCCGATGGCGAGCGGCGATCCGCGCCGCGCGGCGATCATCAGGTCGGGGTGCCCATCGAACAGGAAACACAGCGCGAACGCCCCGTCGAGCCGCGCGATGGTCGCCCGTGCCGCATCCACCGGTTCCAGCCCGGCGGCGAGATATCGTTGCGCAAGCAACGCCACCGTTTCCGTGTCGGTGTCCGTGCAGGTGCCATAGCCGTCGGTGGCAAGCTCCGCCCGAAGGTCGCGGAAATTCTCGATGATGCCGTTATGCACGACCGCGACCGGCCCGGCCTGGTGGGGATGGGCGTTCTTCACCGACGGCGCACCATGGGTGGCCCAGCGGGTGTGGCCGATCCCGATCTTGCCGGGCAGCGGGTCGTGCACCAGAAGGTCGGAGAGCATCACCAGCTTGCCCGTCGCGCGGCGACGGTCGAGCCGCCCATCCTGCAACGTGGCGATCCCCGCGCTGTCATAGCCGCGGTATTCGAGCCGACGCAGGGCTTCGACCAGCACCGGCGCCACCTCGTGCTGGCCCAAAACGCCCACAATCCCGCACATCAATCCCGCTCCTTCGAAAACACCCTGAAAATCACTTGCCGCGCGCGGCCTTGACCGCCAGAAGCCGGTCGCGCAACCGCACGGCCAGCCCCGGCTTGTTGACCTGCCGCGCACGCGCCACCGCCAGCGCACCATCAGGCACGTCCGACGTGATGACCGATCCCGACCCGGTCATCGCCCGGTCGCCCACGGTCACCGGCGCCACGAGCATCGTGTTCGACCCGATGAAGGCGTTCGACCCTATGGTCGTGCGATGCTTCAGCACACCGTCGTAGTTGCAGGTGATCGTCCCCGCACCGACATTGCTGTCCGCCCCGATGGCGGCGTCGCCCACATAGGACAGGTGATTGACCTTCACCCCCGCAGCCAGATCGGCGTTCTTGGTTTCCACGAAATTCCCGACGCGCGCACCGGCACCCAGAACGGTTCCCGGCCGAAGCCGGGCATAGGGACCGACGACTGCGTCTGCGCCTACATGAGCTCCTTCGAGATGCGAAAATGCCCGGATTTGCGCGCCATCGGCCACCGTCACGCCGGGGCAGAAAACCACGTTCGGCTCCACCACGACGTCGCGGCCCAGCACGGTATCGACGCTCAGGAACACCGTCTCAGGCGCGACGAGCGTCGCCCCCGCGGCCATCACCTCGGCCCGGCGGCGGGCCTGGAAGACGGCCTCCGCGGCGGCCAGTTCGGCACGGGTGTTGATGCCCAGCGTCTCGCATTCGGGACAGGTGACGGTCGCGCAGCGCAACCCGCGACCGTTGGCCAGCCCGACGATATCGGTCAGGTAGTATTCCCCCGCCGCGTTGTCGTTGCCGACATGCGCCACGAGATCGAACAGCAGCCCCGCATCCGCCATGACCACGCCCGAATTGCACAGGGTCACCGCGCGCTCGGCCTCGGTCGCGTCCTTGAACTCGACGATGCGGGCCAGCCGGTCGCCATCGACGATCAGCCGGCCATAGCGGCCGGGGTCCGCAGCCTCGAAGCCCAGAACGACCACGTCCGCACCGTCCGCGCGCGCGTCGGCCATCGCTGCCAGCGTACCGGGGGAGATAAACGGCGTATCGCCGTAGAGCACCACGCCATCGCCTATGAACCCGTCCAGCGCCGGGGCGGCCTGCGCCACGGCATGGGCCGTGCCCTGCTGGGTCGCCTGACGGACGGTCGTTGCATCGGGGGCAAGCCCGGCAAGTGCGGCCTCGACCGCGTCTGCGCCGTGACCTGCGACGACGACAACCCGCGCCGGGTCCAGTGCCGCGGCAGACCGCAGCGCGTGACCCAGCAGCGGCAGGCCGCCGATGGCGTGCAGCACCTTGGGCCGGTCCGATTGCATCCGGCTGCCCTTGCCCGCCGCAAGAACGATCACCGCTGTCTGGTCCGCCATCTGACGCCTGCCCCTTGTCGTTATTCGCCTTTTAAGCGGCCCCGTCACGGGCGCAAGGGCCTGAGGGTCACGTTATCTTACGCAAGGTTTCAGCCGTGGCTCAGGTCGCGGCCCCGGCCGTGTCGTCCTCGGCGCGGGGCGGGTCGGATGGCGCGGCGGGCGCACCCGGCGCTTCTTCCGCCTCGGGGGCGTCAGCCGCGCGCCGCGCCCGTGCATTGTCGAAAATCTCGGCGTTCACGCTGGCGCCGAGCAGCACCACGAAGATCGTTATGTAGAGAAACATCAAGAGCGCGATCACCGCCCCGATTGACCCATACACCTGGTTGTAGTTGCCGAAATTCGCAAGGAAGTAGGAAAACGCCCAGGACGCGCCGCCCCAGACCAGCACGGCCAGTATCGCCCCGGTATTGAGCCAACGGACGCGCGCGCCCTTCGTGTTCGGGGCGAAACGGTAGAGCACCCAGATCCCCGACAACACCACGACGAGCGCAAGCGCCCATCGCGTGACCTGGAGCGCGAAACCTGCGTAAGGGCCGAGTGGCAGAAAGGCGAGCGTGACGGGCAGCACCAGCATGGTCAGGATCGCCACGACCACCACGAAGGTGAGCGCAAGCGTGATCAGGAACGCCACGGCCATCGCCCGGACCCCGCCGCGCATGGGGGCGTCGTAGACCGTATTGACCGCGCGGATGACGGCGTCTGTGCCGCGCCGCGCCGACCACAGCGCCGCCAGCGTGGAAATCCCCGTGGCCCAGCCAAGCGTCGAACTGGAGGTGCGCACCAGCCGCCGGATCTGGTCCTGCATCAGAGTAAACGCTTCGCCGGGCATGAAGTCCTGCAAGAGATGCAACTGGTCGTCCACGATCTCGGGGGAGGCGAGAAAGCCGAGAAGCGCAATGACCGCCGCGAGACCTGGAAACAGCGACAGCATCGCGAAGAACGCACCTCCCGCGGCCACAAGCGACAGGTTGGCCCGGTCGGTCCGGTTCTTCAGACCCATCATGAAGGAAAAGGCGGTCCTGACGTGGTGCTGCATGGCGGCTGCGGTCCTCGGGCAATGGCTCTGTACCGCCATGCTAACGCGGTTGTGCCGCAAGTGCGAGAACCGCAGCCGTGCTAAAGACCGACCGCGCGCCCCGGCGGCGGCGCTGGCAGGCCCGTGACATCCGCCGCGGGCGCAAGCACGGCTCCGCTATCGGGCGTCCGCAGGCCGATGGGCGACTGCGTCACCGCACCGCTGCCGGCGTCCAGCCGGGCGAAGGTCACAAGCGTGGCGCCGCCAGCGATCGGCCGCGTATCGCAACGCAGCACCTGACCGTCGCGCAGATGCACCGGCAGGGTGCAGGGCAGCCGCTCGCCGGGCACAAGGACGCGATTGCGCAACGCCTGCCAATCGGTGCCGGGCTGGCAGGCGGTGCGCCAGCGTTCGCAGGCTGCGCCGATGTCTTCCACCTCGCCTGGATCGAGGCTCCAGAGCCGTCCATAGGCGCGGTTCGATAGCGTGCACTGGCCATTCGGCGCGAAGGCCGCGATGGCGAGGTCAAGACTATCCACGACAGACTGGCTCAATTCGATCTCGGACCGGAAGGAGCGGGTCATCGACACCTCGGACGAGATGTCCTCGAACAAGTAGGCCACCGCGCCGTCGGGGTGCGGCCGCCCGCTCACCCGGAATGTCTGCCCGTTGGACAGGTGCCACGTATCTTCGTACGTGCCTTCGGCGGCCCCGGTTTCCAGCTGCGCGATCTGCATCCGCCAGCTCTTGTAGTCCTTCGGTTCGGGGATCTTCTGGGTATCGCGCAGCGCATCGAGAAACGCGTGCAGGGTGGGGCGCGCGCTCAGTTGCGCGGCGGGCAGGCCGGTCAGGTCCACCAGCGCCGGGTTGAACAGCGCAAGCCGCCGCTTCTGGTCGAAGATTGCCAGCCCGATGCGCAGATGGGCAAAGGTCTTGGTCAGCGTCTGCACGAATTCCGTCAGCGCGTTCTCGGCCCGCACGAGATTGTCGATGGGCAGCGCGAAATACAACGTCTCGATCTCGCCGGGCAGCGCGATCAAGTCGAACCACATCGTGCGCGCCTGCGGCGTGTCGGGCACGAGCGACACCCGCCGTTGCGGCGGGGGTGCGTCCGGTCCGGCGTCTCCGATCAGTCCGGCGAACAGGTCGGGCGGCGGCCAGCTGATCAGCGCGTCCTCCCCCGCCAGTTCCACCGCAAGCCGCATGTAGGTCGAATTGGCCCAGATGATCGTGCCGTCATGGCGCCGCTTCCACGTGGGAATGGGCGAGCGTTCAGCGATGGACCGCAGGGTGAACAGTTCCGCCCGCATGGCCGCCAGACTGTAATGGGCGACCATTTCCGACCGGCTGTCGCGCGCGGGATCGGTGATCGCGATGCGCAACTGGCCCGCCAGGTTCTCGGCCACCAGCCGGAGGCTGTCCGGATCTTCCGGAACCTCGGCGATCTCGAACCGGTCGCCGGGTTCGAACCGTTCCAGCCGTTCCGACAGACCTTCGAAGCGCTGGCAATAGGCGATCACGAACCGGGCGAGATCATCGGCATGGGCCGGTTCGGCCGACAACTGCCCGCGTGCGGCCGGGGTGGAATCGACCAGCACGCCGCCGCTGAACAGGAACACGATATCCTCGTCCCGCCGATGGGACAGGGCGGTGCCCGCGGGTTCCGGGTCGTCGCGGCGCCAGCGCGGCAGACGGGGCAGCAGAACAAGGCAGACCCCCGTGACGAGGCTGCTTGCAAGTCCCACCGCGATGACCGTCTCGAAACCCAGCATGCAGACCTCGCCCCACTGATCGGGTATCGCCAAACGCAACCATGGCGCAACAGGATTAACACTTGCTTAAGGCGGGTGAAGATCCGGTGAACGTCCAGTGTGCGAAGCCTCAGGCTGCGCCTGCGTCACGTCATGATGCGCTGGTTTTCCCCCAGCGCACCGGGCCGGCCTTCGGCTCCCGGCGAGATGGCGGCGCGGGGCCATGTCACCGTGACCAGCGCGCCTGATCGCGCGGGATGCTCGTCTGCGGTCAGGAACGGGTCGCCGCCGTTGGAAAACGACACCGCGGCACCCGACCGTTCCAGAAGCGTCTTGGCGATGAACAATCCCAGACCCATGCCTTCGTAACCGGGGCGCTTCGCCGTCTCCTCCTCGCTGCGGCGGCGGCGCAGGAACGGATCGCCCAGCCGCCCGATCACCTGCGGCGGATAACCGGGCCCGTCATCGGCGATGGCGATGCTCAGCGTGTCACGGGTCCAGCGGGCGTCGATCCACAGGTTCGACTCGGCGAAATCGACACCGTTCTGGACAAGGTTGCGCAGCCCGTGGATCACCTCGGGCTGGCGCTTCACGATGGGCTGCTCGGTCTCGCCGCCGCGACCGGGCGCGACGCTGTAATGGATGTCCTTGCCGCGCATGCTGTGCGGCTCCGCGGCCTCGCGGATCACGGTATCGAGCGGGGCGAACTGCATGTGCTTGTCGTCCTTGCCTGCACGGCCCATGGACCGCAGGATGTCGCGGCAGCGGTCGGCCTGGTCGCGGATCAGGCACGCATCCTCGCGCTGGTCCGGGTCGTCCAGTTCCGCCGCCAGTTCCGAACTCACCAGCTTGATCGTCGCCAATGGCGTGCCCAGTTCATGCGCCGCCGCCGCGACGACGCCGCCAAGGTCGGTCAGTTTCTGTTCGCGCACCAGCGCCATCTGGGTCGCCAGCAGCGCATCCGACATCGCGTGGATCTCGATGCTGACCCGCCGCGCGTAGCCCGCGATGAAGGCCAGCCCCGTGACGATCGCCACCCAGAACCCGAACAGGAAATCGTGGGGCATCTGCATGATGAACCCTTCGCGGGTGCGCAGCGGGATATGCACGAGTCCCACCACCGACAGCAGCACGAAGGCGATCCCGCCCAGAACCAGCGTGGACTTGAGCCGCAGCACCGACGCCGAGATCGTCACCGGCGCCATGACCAGAAGCGCGAACGGATTGTTCAGCCCGCCCGTCAGGTAAAGCAGGAAACACAGTTGCGCGATGTCGAACATGAGCATCGACACCACTTCGGCCTCGGTCAGGCGCTTGTTTTCCGGAAAGGCATAGATCGCGATCAGGTTCGACACGACCGATGCGCCGACCGCGAGATAACACAGGGCCAGCGGCAGGTTCAGCCCGAACACCGCCTGTGCCACGGTGATTGCGAGAAGCTGCCCGACGATGGCGATCCAGCGCAGGACGATCAGGGTGCGCAGCCGGATCCAGTGGCTGCGCGACCCGGTCTTGAACATGGCCATGCCGGTGTCGGACATGCGCTGTGCCCCCCTTGCGCGGCCCGCGGCGCGCCGTCGCTGGCGATTGATTGTGCCGTGCGTTACCTCTAGATGCACCTTGCCGAGTTTTGCCTTGGCCGCAACCGGATAGCAGCACGAAAGGCCCTGCCCATGTCCCGCTTTCTCGTGATCCTCGCCGGTGTCGGCGCGCTCGTTCTGGGGGGGATCGCCGCATCGGTCGCCCTGCGCCCCGGCGATGCCGACCGCTTTGCGCAATGCCGCGAAAGCCAGGTCGCGGGCGGCGATATCGGCGGACCGTTCGAACTGGTGAACGCCGCGGGCGAGACGGTGACCGACGCCGATGTCATCGCGGAACCGTCGCTGATCTATTTCGGCTACACCTTCTGTCCCGATGTCTGTCCGCTCGATGTCGCGCGCAACGTGGCGGCGGTGGATATCCTCGCGGACCGCGGCGTGCCGGTGACACCGGTCTTCATCTCCATCGACCCGAACCGCGACACGCCCGAGATCGTCGGCGAATTCGCTGCAAACATGCACCCCAAGATGATCGGCCTGACCGGCAGCCCCGAACAGGTGCGCGCCGCAAGTCAGGCTTACAAGACATTCTACCAGGTGTCAGGCGATCTGGACGATCCCTATTATCTGGTCGACCACTCCACGATGACCTATCTGGTGTTGCCCGAGGCAGGCTTCGTGGAGTTTTTCCGCCGGGATACCACGCCCGAGCAGATGGCCGACACCGTCGCCTGCTTCGCGCAGAACATGTAGGACCATGATGGAAATTGACGGGCCCGCGGGCTGCGGCTAATCCTTTCCGGAATGGGATAGAGGACGAGGTTCATGGCAGAACAACCGCTTATGGAGATTGGCGAGGACAACTCGCTGCTTCTCGTGGATGACGATGAACCCTTCCTGCGCCGCCTAACGAAAGCGATGGAGAAGCGCGGCTTCGCGCCGGAGATGGCCGGATCGGTCGCCGCCGGCAAGGCCATCGCAACGGCACGCCCACCCGCCTATGCCGTGATCGATCTGCGGCTGGAGGACGGCAACGGGCTCGACGTGGTCGAAGTGCTGCGCGAAAAGCGGCCCGAGGCCAGGGTCGTGGTGCTGACCGGATACGGGGCCATCGCCACGGCAGTGGCGGCGGTCAAGATCGGCGCGACCGACTACCTGTCGAAGCCCGCCGATGCCAACGACATCACCGCGGCGCTGCTGGCCACGGGCGATGACCTGCCGCCGCCTCCGGACAACCCGATGTCCGCCGACCGGGTACGTTGGGAACATATCCAGCGGGTCTACGAATTGTGCGACCGCAACGTTTCCGAAACCGCAAGGCGCCTGAACATGCACCGCCGAACGCTGCAGCGCATCCTCGCAAAGCGCAGCCCGCGCTAGGCCGTCAGGCCCCGCCCTGCCGGGTCAGCCAGTCGAGAAACACCCGAAGCCGCGGGCTGACCTGCGGCCCGGGCGTCAGCAGGTGATAGGCGAGCGGCCCGCTTTCGCCCTCGTGCAAGGCGACCATGCGTCCCTCGGCCAGGTCGCGTTCCACCAGGCTTTTCAACTGCACCGACAGGCCGTACCCCGCCCGAACCGCGGCCAGCACGAGGTTCGTTCCCGGCATTTCCGTGACGCGCATCCGGTCGGTGTCAAGCCCCAGCGAGCGGCCCCAGACGATCTGTTCGTTCGACGCGGTCCCGAACACCCAGGGCTGTGCCGCCAGGTCCCCCAGATCCGCGAGGGTTCGTGCACCACCGGCAAAGTCGGGTGCCGCGATCACCACGAAGGGCGACACGAGCCGGCCATGGCCGTAGGTGCCCGGCCACCCCCCCGGCCCGTAGCGGATCGCCAGGTCCACGCCGTCGCGGCGCAGGTCCACCAGCGCAGGCGAGGGCAGCAGCGCCAGTTCGATCTCGGGGTGCTGGCGCCAGAATTCGCCCAGGCGCGGCATCAGCCAGACTTCGGCGAAACTGGGCGTGACGCTGATCTGCAACGGGTTCAGCGCCCTGTCGGCGCGCAGGTCGCGCACGGCGGCGGCGATCGTGCCGAACCCGTCGCCAAGCCCCGCCGCCAGCCGCAACCCGGCTTCGGTCAGGCCCATCCCCTGCCCCTGCCGCTGCACCAGCGCCGTGCCGAACTCGGACTCGAGCGCCCGGACATGCTGCGCCACCGCGGCATGGGTGACGTTCAGATCCCGCGCCGCGGCGGAAAAGGAACCATGCCGCGCCACGGCCTCGAACGCACGCAGGGCGGACAGGGAAGGGATTTCACGCCAGTCCATGGGTAACCTGTTAGTCTGACTTACAGTCTGGAAATTATCGCAACTTCGGGATTCGGTTCAATCGCCTTATGTGGAGTGCACAACCCGAACGCAGGAGTGCGCCACCATGATAGCCTTGTTTGCAAGAAGCCTTTTTACCGAATCCCGGTCCACCCCGCCGGCTGCGAGCCACCGTCACCGCCCGGACCCGCGCGACCGCGCTGCGCTGGAATGGGAACTGCGGCGCCACACGGTCGCGCTTGGTCGGCCGCAGGTCACGCCGTCAGAGCGTCGCAAGTAGCGCTGCGACCCGGTCGGCGAAGGCCGCGCGCGTGTCCACTGGCGGGCGCAAGCGCACGTCGAGCCCCCGGATCAGGTCCGGGGGCGGCGGACGGAAGAACTTCGCCGCCTCCGCTTCGGAAAACCCGGCGATGCGCGTGGCCTCGAGCCAAGCGGACACGCGGTCGGCGCGCTTGATCTGGCGCTTGACTGTGTCGGGCAGCACCGCGGGCAGGCCGAAGCGCAGATGGATCGCCGCGGACAGCCGCGCCTCCATCGCGCCGTAGCCGGGACCGACGGCGGATTTCACCGGCGAGATCATGTCCCCGATGACATATTCCGGGGCATCGTGCAGCAGCGCCGCGAGCCGCCATTTCGGCGGCGCGTTGGGGACGATGCGGATGAAGATGTCCTCAACAAGCAGCGAATGTTCGGCCACGGAGTAGGGATAGTCGCCGAAGGTCTGCCCGTTCCAGCGCGCCACGAAGGCGAGCCCGTGGGCGATGTCGGACACCTCGATATCCGCCGGGGTCGGGTCCAGCAGGTCAAGCCTGCGGCCCGACAGCATCCGCTGCCAGGCCCGCGGAGCGGGCTTGGCCATCTTGTGTCAGCCCAGACGGCGGTTGCGCAGGGCCAGGAGCCGCAGGCGCAGCGCATTGAGCTTGATGAAGCCCGCCGCGTCCTTCTGGTCGTAGGCCCCGGCGTCGTCTTCGAAGGTGACGTGGCTTTCGCTATAAAGCGAATGGTCCGACCAGCGCCCGACGGTACGCGCCAGCCCCTTGTAAAGCTTGAGCCTTACGGTGCCGGTGACATGTTGCTGGCTGTGGTCGATCGCGGCCTGCAGCATCTCGCGCTCGGGCGAGAACCAGAAGCCGTTGTAGATCAGTTCGGCATAGCGCGGCATCAGGTCGTCCTTGAGATGCGCAGCACCACGGTCGAGGGTGATCTGTTCGATGCCGCGGTGGGCCTCCAGCAGCAGGGTGCCGCCGGGGGTTTCATAGATGCCGCGGGATTTCATGCCGACGAAGCGGCCTTCGACGAGATCGAGCCGCCCGATTCCATGCTTTCCGCCCAGTTCGTTGAGCCGTGTCAGGATCGTCGCGGGCGACATCGGTGTGCCGTCGATCGCCACCGCATCGCCCTTTTCGAAAGTGATTTCAAGGTATTCGGGGGTATCCGGCGCGTCCTCGGGGTTCACCGTGCGCTGGTAGACATAATCGGGCGCGTCCTGTGCCGGGTCCTCCAGCACCTTGCCCTCGGAGGAGGTGTGCAAGAGGTTCGCATCGACGGAAAACGGCGCCTCGCCGCGCTTGTCCAACGCCACGGGGATCTGATTTTTCTCTGCGAAATCAAGAAGTTTCGTGCGGCTGGTCAGGTCCCATTCGCGCCATGGGGCGATCACGCGGATGTCGGGGTTGAGGGCGTAGGCACTGAGTTCGAACCGGACCTGGTCGTTGCCCTTGCCGGTGGCGCCATGGGCCACGGCATCGGCGCCGGTTTCCGCCGCGATCTCGATCAACCGCTTGGAAATCAGGGGGCGCGCGATGGACGTGCCCAGCAGGTACAGCCCTTCGTAGACCGCGTTGGCGCGGAACATCGGGAAGACGAAATCGCGCACGAATTCTTCGCGCACGTCTTCGATGTAGATGTTTTCCGGTTTTATTCCAAGGAGTTCAGCCTTCTTGCGGGCGGGGTCCAGTTCCTCGCCCTGTCCCAGGTCGGCGGTGAAGGTCACGACCTCGCAGCCGTATTCGGTCTGCAGCCACTTGAGGATGATGGAGGTGTCGAGCCCGCCGGAATAGGCCAGCACGACTTTCGAAGGGTGGGACATGGGGCAACTCCGCAGCCGGGATCGGGGGGCGGTTTACGCGGGTTCGGCGGGCGGGGCAAGGTGGGGCCGGAAGCCGCGAAACGCGATATGACTCGCATATGAATTTCATATGACTCCCGTATGACTCCGAACCGTCGCAAAGGAGACCGCCATGACCGAACCGAAACGCACCGAGTTGCTGCGCGGCGTGATCCACCCGTGGCACCATGACCACTTCGGCCACATGAACGTGCGCCACTACGCGCCCTTCTTCGACGACGCGTGCTATCACCTGTGGGCGGCGCTGGGGATCGGCTACGACCGGATGCTGGAACGCCACGGGGTGCATTGCGTCACCGCGCAGGCGAGCACCGGGTTCGTCAAGGAACTGGTGGCGGGCGACCTGATCGTGATCGACGGGGCGGTATCGCGCGTGGGCACGAAGAGTGCGGCGTTCCACCTGCGGATGCTGCATGCCAGCACCGGCGCGCTGCACGCGACCTGCGACGTGGTGGAGGTGTTCTTCGACCCGCACCTGCGCAAGGCCGCGCCCATGCCGCAGGAGGTGCGGGCCACGCTGGAGGCGCGCCTTACAGACGGAAGCTGAGGGCTGCGGGACAGCTTCTCACCGATCAGATGCCGCGCAGTCGTTCGGCGGGTCGTTACCCGTCCGGAAAATCGACCGGCGTTCCGACACGCGGATCGCCGCGCCGCGGTTTTCCGGTCAGGGATGAAACAGATGCCGGTGGTGCTTTGACCCGATGGTCTGCATGAAAATCCTTGCGAATTTCTGACAGTTGTTGTGCAGCAGCTTGTAGTCGGGGCCGCATTTCTGCTTCGCTGCGGCAAAGGCCTGCTTGATCTCCAGACCGGATTTCTGCACCGGGTTGGGCTTGTAGGACGTACTCAGGTGATAGCGTTCCAGCGGCTCGAAATGCTCGATCAGGACGACCTTGCCGTCTTCGTCGGCGAACAGACCGAAGCTGAACATAAGGTCACCGCCCGCGTTTTGCAGGAATACCTGGCTGTGATGCGGCGCGCCCTTGACGTCGACGCTGCCGACCTTGCGCCATCTATGGGTGATCGTGTAATTCGTCGCGTCATCGAGCGCGGCAAGCTTACCGGCGACTTCGGTGTCGTCACCCCCGCCACCGCGATTCGAGCGGGATTCCTGACTGCTCTCACTTGGTGTCTGTGCACTTCTCGAACCGAGGATCATTTCGGCAACCTCCGCAGGTCAACATTCGGATGATGGAAAGCTACACGGGCCTTCGCCGCGGCGCACTCATGTTTATTGGTGTTCGGCATTTCATCGTTCCCCAGACCAGTGCTTCATGACGGCCTCGACAAGGCAAGCCTGACACGAGCGACAGCAGACACGCGCCAACATCCAAGCGATAGGAGATCGTGGGCAAGCATACTGTGCGCGTCAGCACAGTATCGCGCAAAGTCTCGGTCCCGAGGTTCGCGCGGAAAGACCAGCCCGACAAGCGCCTTGCCAAGCTCCATCACCTGCCGCACAACCGGGCCATGACCAGTTTCGCCGATGCCGCCCTTGCCGCGACAGCGCGGATGCGGGCGGTTTTCCCGCCCACGCCCTGCGCACGCAACGATTTCCTGTCCGACAAGTTCGGCGCGGATATCTGGCTAAAGCGCGAGGATCTGTCGCCGGTGCGGTCCTACAAGATCCGGGGCGCGTTCAACGCCATGCGCAAGGTGCGCGCGGCCGACCCGGACCAGGGGCAGTTCGTCTGCGCAAGCGCGGGCAATCACGCGCAGGGCGTGGCCTATGCCTGCCGCCATTTCGGGGTGCGCGGCACGATCTTCATGCCGGTGACGACGCCGCAGCAGAAGATCCACAAGACGCGGACATTCGGCGGCGATGCGGTCGAGCTGCGGCTGGTGGGCGATTATTTCGACGAGACGCTGGCGGCGGCGCAGACGTACTGCGCGGAGCTTGGCGCGCATTTCCTGGCACCCTTCGACGATCCGGACGTGATCGAGGGGCAGGCCTCGGTCACGGTGGAGTTGCTGGACCAGTTGGGGCGGATGCCGGACATGGTGGTGCTGCCCGTGGGCGGCGGGGGCCTGTCGGCGGGCGCACGGCGATACCTGTCGGAGGTGGCGCCGGACGTGGCGCTGCGGCTGGTGGAACCCGAGGGCGGCGCGAGCCTGACCGCGGCGCTGGCCGAAGGGGCGCCGATCACGCTGCCGCGGGTGGACAATTTCGTCGATGGCGCGTCGGTGGCGCGGGTGGGTGCGCGCACCTTCGACGCCTTGCGCGGCACTGATCCGGCCCATGTACTGATCGCCCCCGAGGACAGGATCTGCGTCACGCTGATCGAGATGCTGAACATCGAGGGCATCGTGCTGGAACCCGCGGGCGCGCTGGCGGTGGACGTGCTGCCTGCGCTCGCGGACGAGATCGCCGGCAAGACGGTGGTCTGCGTCACCTCGGGGGGAAATTTCGATTTCGAACGGCTGCCCGAGGTCAAGGAACGCGCCCAGCGCTATTCGGGACTGAAGAAGTATTTCATCCTGCGCCTGCCCCAGCGCCCCGGCGCGTTGCGCGATTTCCTGGAACTGCTGGGACCGGCCGACGATATCGCGCGCTTCGAGTACCTGAAGAAATCGGCGCGCAACTTCGGATCGGTGCTGATCGGGATCGAGACGGAGAATGCCGCGAATTTTACGGATCTTTTTGCCCGGCTCGATGCGCGCGGCTTCGCCTATCAGGACATCACGCACACGCCGATGCTGGCCGAGCTGCTGATCTGACGGATCAGGCCGCCCCCAGCAGGGCCGGTTCGCGGGCGTGCAGTTCGGCCTTGGCGGCGGCGTAGCTGTCGAGGATCGCGGCGACATCGACGGCTGCGGGACCATCGGCGCGCAGCGCCGTTTCGGCCGCGCGGCAGGCATCGGCCAGCACGTCGAATCCGAGATTCAAGGCCGCACCCTTCATGAAATGCAGGTCGTCGCCCAGCGTCGCGGGGTCGCCGCCGCCCGCAAGCCGCATGGCCATGTCGTCCGTTTCCTCGAGAAACAGCGCGAGCACCTCGCCCAGCGCATCGGCACCGACTTCGGTGCGCAGTTCGTCAAGCCTGTTCCAGTCCATACCTCACCCCTTCGCTATTTCCAGCGATGCTGACCTCGGGCTAGCAGGCGCGAGTTAAGGTTCGGTTCAGGAATTCGGCCGCATTTTAGCGTTCACGCTGCGTTAAACGGCGTGGTGGCAGTCATGGCGCATGAGGAAAGACATGCCATGACAGCGATCCGCCGCCTGCCCGACCCGGACCAGACCGCCAGCGCCGACATCCCGGCACGGGACGGGCCGCCGCGCATCCTCGTTGTGGATGACAGCCGGGCGCAGCGGATGCTGCTGGCCTCCACCCTGCGGCGCGGCGGGTTCGAGGTGTTCGAGGCCGATGGCGGTGCGGCGGCGCTGGACCTGATGGAAGCCCACGGTCTGCGGCTGGTCCTGAGCGACTGGATGATGCCGGGGATGACCGGGCTGGATCTGTGCCGCGCGGTGCGGGCGCGGCAGGGCGGCGATTACGTCTATTTCATCCTGCTCACGTCGAAGAGCGAACAGGCCGAGATCGCCCAGGGGTTGGAGGTCGGGGCGGACGATTTCCTGACGAAACCGGTGAATGGCGACGAGTTGCGCGCGCGGCTGAAAGCGGGGGTGCGGATCCTCGACATGCAGGCGGAACTGACCGCGAAGAACCGGCTGGTGCAGGACACGCTGGCCGAGTTGCAGGGGCTGTACGACCTGGTGGACAGCGACCTGCGCGAGGCGCGCAAGCTGCAGGACGCGCTGGTGCGCGAACGGTTCCACGATTTCGGGGCCGGGCAGGTATCGCTGCTCATGCGGTCGAGCGGCCATGTGGGCGGTGATCTGGTCGGCTTCTTCCGGGCGAGCAAGCGGCTTGTGGCGCTATACGCGATCGACGTGTCGGGGCACGGGATCACGTCGGCCATGCTGACCGCGCGGCTGGCGGGGCACCTGAACACCTGCTCGCGCGAGCACAACATCGCGCTGAGCCACACGGCGGGGGATTATTACCGCGTGCTGCCGCCGGAAAAGGTGGTCGCGCGGTTCAACGACCTGATGACCCGCGTGATCGAGACGGATCATTATTTCACCATGGCTTTCGCGCTGGTCGACCTGGTGACGGGGCGGGTGCAGATAACGCAGGCGGGCCACCCCCATCCCGCGGTGCAGCGGGCAAGCGGGCGGGTGGAATTCGCGGGCGAGGGTGGCCTTCCCGTGGGGCTGATCGAGGACGCGGAATACGAGCGGGTGGAGCTTCGGCTGGCGCCCGGTGACCGACTGCTTTTGTGTTCGGACGGGCTGACGGAATGCCCCGGCCCGGACGGGGCGCAACTGGACGAGGACGGGCTGGCCGCGATGCTGGTGCGCAGCCGCGACACGCGGGGCCCGGCGCTGCTGGAAACGCTGGTCTGGGACCTTGCGGCCTTCCATGGCGGCGCGCGGTTTCCCGACGACCTGTCGGCGGTGCTGTTCGAATATGCCGGCCCGAATGGCTGAGACAGCGACCGGCATTCGCGCTATGATATCATGTCGTTCCCAGCCGAGTGTCCCGCCGATGCGCCACGCCCTTGCCCTGTCCGGCTATCTTGCGATGCTGTCCACGGCCGTGGCGGCGCAGGAGGGGCCATCCTTCGATTGCACCGGGGCCGCGAGCACGGCGGAGGAACTGGTCTGCGCCGATGCCGCGCTGGCCATGCGCGACCGGGCGATGGCCGAGACCTTCGCCGCGGCGATGGAGGTCGCGCGGGGGCTCGATGTCGGCGCCGCAGAGACCGAGGCGGCGTTGCGGACGTTCCAGCGCGGCTGGATCAAGGGCCGCGACGACTGCTGGAAGGCCGGCGACGGGCTGCGCGACTGCGTCGAGGCCGCGTATCTGCGGCGCGAGGCCGAACTGGTCGCCACCTACATGCTGCGCGACTCCGTAGCGATGACCGCGTGGAGTTGCGCCGGGACCCCCGCGAACGAGGTCGTGACCTTCTTCTTCGACACGACACTGCCGTCGGTCCGGTTCGAGCGGGGCGATTCGGTCGATGTGGGCGTGCTGACACCGACCGCTTCGGGCAGCCGCTATGACGGCAGTTTCGGGCGGTTCATCTGGATCAGGGGCGACACCGCCACCTATCGCGATCCCGACCCGGACGGGACCGAGATGACCTGCGTGGCGCGGCCCTGAAGCCTTGCCCGCGGGCCGCGCCCGCCGCGCGGATCAGCCGATGAGGGCGCGCAATGCCGCTGCGTCCCCCGGACTGGCCACCATCTCCGCCGCGAGCGCCGCGGGCACCCAATGGGCGCTGTGGCCCGGTTCGGCGGGCGGCCCCACGCGCAGGGACGGGCGGGCGACACAGATCGTGCAGATCTTGTCGGCCCAGAGATCGTATTCCGGCATGTAGGTGAACCGCCGGTGCACCGACAGCCGCCGCACGGGACCGATCCGCCATCCCGTTTCCTCGAACACCTCGCGGTGCAGGGCGGCGACGGGCTGTTCACCCGGATCGACCCCGCCGCCGGGCAGCTGGAATTCCGGCCATGGGGTCTGCTGGTGTGTCAGCAGCACCCGCCCTTCGCGCAGCAGGATGGCGTAGATGCCGGGCCGCGCGGTGTAGCGGCGGCCGGGTTCGGGCGGGGGGCCGAAGCGGCGCATGGGTTGGTCCTGCGGTTGTCGTGCCTATATGGGCGCGGTATGCCCCAATCAAACGGGCGAAGGAAACCCCATGACCATCGGATCTATGATCGCCTGGGACGATACCGTCCTGCCTTTCCAGCTTGACCGCAGCGACGTGCGCGGACGGGTGGCGCGCCTTGACGGCGTGCTCGACCGTATCCTGTCGCAGCACGACTATCCCGCGCGGATCGAGGAGCTTGTGGCCGAGATGGCCCTGCTGACCGCGATGATCGGCCAGACCATCAAGCTGCGCTGGAAGCTGTCGCTGCAGGTGCGCGGCGATGGCGGCGCGCGGCTGATCGCCACCGACTATTACGGCCCGACCGAGGATGGCGCGCCCGCGCGCATCCGCGCCTATGCGAGCTATGACGCGGACAAGCTGACCGACGGCCCGGCCTTCGACCAGATCGGAAAGGGCTATTTCGCGATCCTGCTCGACCAGGGGGAGGGCACCACGCCCTACCAGGGTATCACGCCCATCGCGGGCGGGTCGCTGTCGGATTGTGCGCAGACCTATTTCGCGCAGTCCGAACAGTTGCCGACGCGATTCGCACTCTCGTGGGGACAGGCGCGGGTGCCGGGCCGCGCGGCGCAATGGCGCGCGGGCGGCGTGATGCTGCAGATGATGCCGAAGGCGCCGGTGCGCCCGCAGCCCGAGGGCGGGTCGGGCGAAGGCGGGCTGCTGCATGCGGACGACCTGCTGGACGACACCAGCGGGGAGGACTGGAGCCGCGCGAACATGCTTCTGGACACGGTGGACGACATGGAACTGATCGGCCCGCATGTGCAGCCGACCGACCTGCTGGTGCGCCTGTTCCACGAGGAAACGCCGCGGGTCTTCGACCCCCAGCCGGTCAATTTCGGCTGCACCTGCAGTGCGGATCGCGTGCGCCAGAGCCTGTCGATCTATTCGGCCAAGGATATCGCCCACATGACGACCGAGGACGGCATCGTCACGGCGGATTGCCAGTTCTGCGGGGCGCATTACGAATTCGACCCCGCCACGCTGGGGTTCGAGGCCACGCGCGATCCGGGCGAGGATTCGGGCGATGATGGCGGGGACGATGGCCGCGCGTGACCTTGCCGCGCCGGACGACCCGCTGACGGCGCGGTTGCGCGCGGCGCTGGCCGTGTCGCGCGCCCCGTCGTCGGATTACGACCTGAACCCCGGCATCGCCCTGACGCCGGGGCGCAGCCTGCGCCCGGCGGCGGTTCTGGTGGGGGTGATCGGCCCGCCCGATGCGCCCGCGCTGGTGCTGACCAAGCGGTCCTCGCGGCTGGTGCACCATCCCGGCCAGATCGCCTTTCCCGGCGGCAAGCAGGAGCCGTTCGACACAGGGCCCGAGGCAGCGGCCCTGCGCGAGGCGCATGAGGAGGTCGCGCTGCCCGCAGAACAGGTGCGGGTGCTGGGCCGCCTGCCCGCCCATGAAACCGTGACGGGCTTTAGCGTGGTGCCGGTGCTCGCGCGGATCGACGGGGATTTCGTGGCCCGCGCCGAGCCCGGCGAGGTGGCCGAGGTGTTCCGCGTGCCGCTGGACCATGTGCTCGACCCCGCGCGCTACCGGATCGAGGGGCGGCGCTGGCGCGGGCAGATGCGCCGGTACTATGCCGTGCCGTGGGGGCCCTATTACATCTGGGGGGCCACGGCGCGCATCCTGCGCGGTCTTGCGGATCGGATGACGCCGTGAGCCTTGCCCCGGTCGCCTGGCTGGACGCCGACTGGCTGGCGGACCCGGCGACGCGCGCGGTCTTCGCGGCGCTGACCGGGGCGGGGCATGCGGCCTACGCCGTGGGCGGCTGCGTGCGCAACACGCTGCTGGCGCGGCCTGTCAGCGACATCGACATCGCAACCGACGCGCATCCCGACGCAACCGTGGCCGCCGCCGAAGCCGCGGGGTTGAAAGCGGTGCCCACGGGCGCGGCCCATGGCACGATCACGGTGGTCGCGGACCGGCGCGGGTTCGAGGTGACCACCTTCCGCCACGACGTGGACACGGACGGGCGGCACGCGGTGGTGCGGTTTTCCGACCGGCTGGAGGATGACGCGGCGCGGCGCGACTTCACCATGAACGCGCTGTATGCCCGGCCCGATGGTGCGGTGCTGGACCCGGTGGGCGGGCTTGCCGACCTGCGCGCGGGGCGGCTGCGCTTCATCGGCGACCCGGACGCGCGCATCGCCGAGGATTATCTGCGCATCCTGCGGTTCTTCCGCTTCCACGCCTGGTATGCCGACCCGGCGGGCGGGGTGGATGCGGACGCGCTGGCGGCCTGTGCCGCGGGGGCCAACGGTCTGGCGCGCGTGTCCGCCGAACGGATCGGGCACGAGATGCTGCGCCTGCTCGCCGCGCCCGACCCCGCGCCGGCGGTGGCGGCGATGGCGCAGGCGGGCGTGCTG
>NZ_QDFI01000195.1 GCF_003254465.1 Meridianimarinicoccus zhengii | reverse complement strand
CCGGTAGCTCGTCAGGCTCATAACCTGAAGGCCGCAGGTTCAAATCCTGCCCCCGCAACCATCGTTATCGACCCAGCCCCGGCGCCAATGGCCCGGGGCTTTCTCGTGTCACCCTCCCCCAACGCCAGAATGCCCGCGAGAGCACCGACCAGTTCGATGTCGTGGCCCTTGGCCCGAGGGATAAGGCGGATCTCCGTGAGCAAACCGCGCATTATCTCCGCGGCCTCGCCACGCGTCTCAGGGTGGTCCAAGGCTTCGGTGAGATTGGCGACCTGTCGGCGGTAGACGTCCGCCAGTCCCGGATGCAGATGGATCGGCGCGTCGTCTTCCGTAAGCGCAACGCCGACCCCCTCCTGCCATTTCTGAGCTGATCCGGCCAATCTGCGCACATGTGCATGGCGGGGGTGTTGGATTTGGAGAGAGACGGCAAAATGGGCGTCCATATAGACGGCTCAGGGGGTGTTGGGGTTTCCCGGCTCGAGGTGATCGAGGGACCCAGCGGTCGGCGTCGGCGGACAAAGGCCGAGCGGGCGCGGATCGCGGCGGAGAGCATGATGCCGGGGGCTAAGGTCGCCGATGTCGCGCGCAAGCATGGCACGACCCGTTGGCAGGTTTACGACTGGCGCAAGCAGCTCCGCAAAGCCGTCAAGCCTCGCCGCATAGGGAAACGCCGTAGCGCTTACGTTGAGCTGCGTGAACGTGCCGTGCAGATTGTCGCGCAGGGCCACACGCACACCGAGGCGGCGCGGCGACTTTGCGTTTCGATCAAGTTCGTCAACGACATGGTG
>NZ_QDFI01000194.1 GCF_003254465.1 Meridianimarinicoccus zhengii | reverse complement strand
GCTGAAAACTGTCGCGGCAATCGTCAGAGCGGCCAGCCAGAAGTTTGTTCAGCCTGAACTATGGAGCGTCGGGGCGGCCACAGGCTTCGCCGCAACGAGCCTCGGCGCCAGCTTCGGATCTAAGTTCGTGGCCGTGTCCGTCATTGCAACGGCCGTGCTCCTGCCGTTTCCGCTCGTCGATTGGACATCTACGCGCCGCGTGCGGGCCGCTGGCGCTCCCATCTTCGCCTTCCCATGCGGCGCGCTCATCCTGGTAGGCCTTATCGCGGTGTTCTCGGTGACGATGGTTATCGTTCGGCTTTGCGCCGATCCGGTTGTCACGAAGGTCGGCCGTGGGCGGGTGGCACGCGCGGGCGGGTAGTCCGCTGCCAGCCTGGCGGATCGTCTGCCGGATGCCCGAAGTGCGCCGATGCGTCCAAACTTCTGGAAACTCAAATTCCATGCAAAAATAAATATACATAAATAAATACATCTTCCCAACGTGTGACGGCAAGCGCACACTGACGTTGCGGAATTTTCATTGTGCCGACGTTTCCCCGTGCCGCGAATACCAGTCGTCATTCAAGAAGGATTTTGCGCATGAGAAGAACGACCCTTCTACTGTCTGCTTTGACCCTGATCGCACTGTGCTCATCGGCCAGCGCGACGGTCATCCTGACATACGCCGACGGCACACCCGTGACCGACACCGATGGACAGCTTCAGCCCGTCACGGGCGAACCGGTCATCGATGTCGACTTCTTCGTTCAGGCTGAACAAACTTCTGGCTGGCCGCTCTGACGATTGCCGCGACAGTTTTCAGCCA
>NZ_QDFI01000193.1 GCF_003254465.1 Meridianimarinicoccus zhengii | reverse complement strand
CAGCGCTCCAGCGTGATCTGCGCTGAGAATCAGTAGGTTAGGAATTGTTCAGGGCGAACTCCTCAGCCTGGGAATCGACGAAGAGACTGCGGAACGCGATGCGGAGGGGATCGAGCATCACGTCAGCACGACCACGCTGGAGGCCTTCGAACACGCCCTCCTGCAATCTGAGAGCGGCAAGTAGCGCAGCATCAAGTTCTCGCGAAATTCAGCAAAGCAAGACTCAGGAGGCGGCGGCGTCAGCAGTCAAAGGCTGGTGGGTCTGTTCTGATGGTCAACTTTAGTGCAGAAAATCGTTCGTGTCCTCTGAGCTTGGCCAGCCCGAGATAGTGTGCCCAAAATCTCTGACTGCGACGACGGTGCAGCGAAAATGTCGATCGCGGGAAAAGACGTGGGTACAACCTTTGATTTGCTCCTCTGTTCAAAGCGCATAGACAATAGTCACCACCGTCGTCATGACGATGAAGAACATGACCAAGGCGCCTATGGCGAGCGTCCGGCCCATGTCGCGGTTTGGCTTTGCCACTTTCAGACGCAATTCTTCGGCCGTTTCCGGAAACTCGAGCGCCGCGGAGTTCGAGCCTCGCACCAACTCGTATCGTGAATTCCAGCGACGCACCTCGGCCGCGTTCCACCCGTTCATGACCAGAATGATCGCGGCGATCATCAGCATCGAGGACGGGACCCAGATCGTGTAGCCACCCATGGTTTCGTCGGACAGGGGATCGAGCAACCCGGTTCCCGCCGTTTGGTAGTTCAGGCTGAACAAACTTCTGGCTGGCCGCTCTGACGATTGCCGCGACAGTTTTCAGC
>NZ_QDFI01000192.1 GCF_003254465.1 Meridianimarinicoccus zhengii | reverse complement strand
ATGGGCTTCGTCTTCCTCGTCTCCGCCCTCGACTGGCTCAGATGAATGCAGACACGGCCTAGACCTTGGCGTTGCTCTGGGAGCCGATCATGGCGAGTTCCATCGCACGCTACGTTACCTCGAGCTTACTGATCCACGGCGGCAGGGTAGCGTCCGAGAACGTTCTCTACGCCATCGCGATCTCCCGAAAGGGCGTGTTGGTGCGCCACATGGCGTGCAGGATCACCGCCAGTTTCCGGGCCAGCGCGACCTTGACCTTGCGCGGTCCGGTTCTCTCGGCAATCGCCTTGGCCCAGTGCCGCAGCTGTGGGCTGCCTGGGTTTCGGCAGAAGGTGGTGTTCGCCGCCTCGAACAGCCACTTCCTGATGAAACCGTCACCCCGCTTGGACAGCCGCCCGTTCCGGCTGATCTCACCGGACCCGTAGCGTCTCGGCGTCAGCCCGAGATAGGCACCGGCGTTGGACGAGCGACCAAAGCGGGAGGCATCATCGACGGTCGCGACAACCTCCATCGCCGTGATCGGTCCCACGCCGGACGCAGTCATCAGCAGCCGGACCGTCGCATGCCGCCAGGCGACTGCCCGGATCCGACTGTCGAGCGCGGCGAACCATGTGGATTTCGGAATGTGAGAGGCGGCTCATGGCGTGGCTCCTTGCACGATGTCGTCCTGCGCGGAGGAGACAGCCTATGGATTCGGAGTGGTGGGTTCATGGGGCGCGATGCGTAGCGCACGGAGGGCGTTGAGGATCACGGCAACGTCGATCACCTCTTGCAGGAGCGCGCCTTGCACTGGCGTCAGATACCCGAAAGCGGCGGCGATCATGCCCAGGA
>NZ_QDFI01000191.1 GCF_003254465.1 Meridianimarinicoccus zhengii | reverse complement strand
CTGGAAGCGCCCGATCGCGGCCCGGGTCTGCGCGCCGGGCAGCCCGTCCACCACCCCCGCATCGAACCCCAGGTCGTTCAGCCCCTGCTGCAGCGCCATCGCCGCGCGCCGCTCGGCGCTGATCCCGCCGCTGCCGGTCCCGTTGCGCGGGGCCGTGGTGGCCGCGGTGCCGGGGCGTTCGTTCTTGGGCACGGATTCCTGTATCTTCTTGCCCAGTTCCTGGATCTGGTCGAACAGCCCCTGCGCCGGGGCGGGCGGGGCGGCCAGCACGAGGAGCGCGGCAAGGGCCATGGCGACGGTTCGGGCAAGCGGGCGGATGGCGCGGAATGCGGGGCGGCAACGAAAGGGCATCACGGGAATCCTGACGGTGGAGGCAATGGGTGTTAACAGCCTATGCGCAGGTTTCGCCCCGGGTCAAACCCCGCGCGCACCCTTGGTGACCCGCCCTTGCCGGGGTCCTCGGCAGGCGCATCCGGCGGCCGGTGTCATGGCCGCCCGGTCAGGCCCGTCTCACCCGGCACGGTCGCCGGGGCGCCGCCCGTGACCCTCGCGTTCATCCCGGCGCCCCCCTGCCCCGGCGTGGCCGCACAGGCAGGCGCACGCATCCGCAAGGACGGACCGGGGATGGCCAGCGGGACGATGCGCAGGGCCGCCGCCCCCGGCAGGACGGTGACGACGGCAGGCGCCCGACCGGCGCGCGGCGCATGAAAAAAGGGGCACCCGGACCGGGTGCCCCTTCGGCGATGGTGTCATGCCGTCCGCGCCCGCCTTGCGGCCACGTGCGGCAGGCCCCGGTCAGGCGGCCTTCCCGCGGCGGCGCAGGGCGCCAAG
>NZ_QDFI01000190.1 GCF_003254465.1 Meridianimarinicoccus zhengii | reverse complement strand
TAGGCCGTGTCTGCATTCATCTGAGCCAGTCGAGGGCG
This sequence comes from Meridianimarinicoccus zhengii, assembly GCF_003254465.1. Taxonomy (GTDB): domain Bacteria; phylum Pseudomonadota; class Alphaproteobacteria; order Rhodobacterales; family Rhodobacteraceae; genus Meridianimarinicoccus; species Meridianimarinicoccus zhengii. Next base: position 803 of record NZ_QDFI01000190.1, on the reverse strand, counting down.
GAGACGAGGAAGACGAAGCCCATGAAGCTTGCCAGTGTCTTCTCGCAGCGCAGGGCGATCCGGCGGAACCGTTTGATCCGCTGAAAGAAATTCTCGACCTTGTGCCGCTCTGCATAGAGGTCGGGATCGAGCGGCGGCTTGATTGCGCGGGATGGGTTGGCCTGGATCTGGGCTTCGGCCCCGAGGCCGTCCGCGATCAGTTCGCGCAGGTGACCCGCGTCATAGGCCGCATCGGCGATGACATGGCCGACGCCTTCGAGCCCCCCGATCAAGGCCGCGGCCTGCGGGCAGTCGCCGCGCTGCCCCGCCGTCGGGATCAGCCGCACCGGGAGCCCGAGCGCATCGACGGCGGCGTGGATCTTGGTCGTCAGGCCGCCGCGCGAGCGTCCGATGCCCTGAGCCCGAGTCCCCCCCTTGCGCCCGTCGCGTCCGCGTGGGCCTTGCAGATCGTGCTGTCGATCAGGACGTATTCGAAATCGGGGTCCGTGCTCAACTCATTGAAAAGACGCTCCCAAACCCCGGCCACCGCCCATCGTCGAAAGCGCGCGTGCACGCCGGTCCACTTGCCGAACTCGGGCGGCAGATCGCGCCACGGCGAGGCCGTCCGCGCCAGCCAAAGCACCGCGTCCACGAAAAGCCGGTTGTCGGCTCCGCTCCGACCCGGCAACCCATCCCGACCGGGGAGATGCCCCTCGATCCGCGCCCATCGCGCGTCCGTCAATGTCCGTCTGCTCAAGATCGCCTCCGTTTTCGATCTTGAATCAGAAATGAGACCAAACGGGAATCCCTTGATTGCAGACACG
>NZ_QDFI01000189.1 GCF_003254465.1 Meridianimarinicoccus zhengii | reverse complement strand
TCAGACCAGTCAACAAGTACAATGGGCATCGTATTGCCCGAACAGATAAAGCTAGCATGCCAACGGTATACAGCGAGTCGCTCTTTGTGGAGGTGACGATTACCTAACAATCGGTCGATTCGTTTGATGTTATGTTTTGTTCTCGCTTTGGTTGGCAGGTTACGGCCAAGTTCGGTAAGAGTGAGAGTTTTACAGTCAAGTAATGCGTGGCAAGCCAACGTTAAGCTGTTGAGTCGTTTTAAGTGTAATTCGGGGCAGAATTGGTAAAGAGAGTCGTGTAAAATATCGAGTTCGCACATCTTGTTGTCTGATTATTGATTTTTCGCGAAACCATTTGATCATATGACAAGATGTGTATCCACCTTAACTTAATGATTTTTACCAAAATCATTAGGGGATTCATCAGCACTAAGCCTTCATTGAGACGTGGGAGCAGCTGCAGCGCGGCCAGTTCCGCCAGCGCGGCTATATCTGGCTCTGCACGACCAAATCGGTCGTTGGTACGCATCACTTTACGTACATCAAACCACTGTGCCTGAACATCGCGTTCGCGCAGGATCTCAACAAACAGCAGGGTCGACATCAGCTCGCCGTGGCTGACCAGCTCATCTGTCAGCGCCGGAGACGTTGCCAGCGCCGCCGCTTCTGCCAGAACAGTAATGTTCTCCAGCAGACGTTCAATCTCTTCACGGATAACGTTCGGGTAACGCAGACGTTCCAGAATGGCAAACTGGATGTTGCGGATAGCGTCGAGTTTTTCGAATCGCTCGCCAGGTTCCAGTCCTTCAGCTAAAGCGACCAGCAGATTAGTGATACCAGCAGAAGCCGAGAGGACAACTAAACGCACGTTGGCATCAGAAAGCACAATATC
>NZ_QDFI01000188.1 GCF_003254465.1 Meridianimarinicoccus zhengii | reverse complement strand
CGGCCGGGCTGCTGGGCGCGGCCGCCGCGGGGCTGGGCGCGCTGCGCGGAATGCGGCGCCGGGGCTGAGCGCGGCGCATTGCGGCTTGTGATCCGGGGCGGGGCTGCTAGGCTTGCCCCGGTTCGTGTTGTCCGGTGCGTCGTCCCATGGCTTCTGTCACTTTCGCGGTCATCGTGCCGACCTATAACCGGGCGCACCATGTCTGCGCCGCCATCGACAGCATCCTGGCGCAGGAGGCCCCCCCCGAGGAGGTGATCGTCGTCGATGACGGGTCGACCGACGACACGCTGGCGGTGCTGGCGCGCTACGGCGACCGGATCCGGGTCGTGGCCCAGCCCAACGGGGGCGTGTCGGCGGCGCGCAACGCGGGTGCGGCGGCGGCCACGGCGGACTGGCTGACCTTTCTCGATTCCGACGACCTGTGGCGCCCGGGCCGGATGGCGCTGTTGCGCGCGGACCTGGCCGGGGCCGGCGGCGACGTGGTGGCCCATGTGGCGAACGTGCTGTTCAAGGGCGTGGGCGCGGAGCGCGATTTCTTCTCGGTGGCGCGGATCGGCGTGGCGCCGGGCGAGATGCGGGTGGTGGCCCGGCCGCTGAGGATGTTCCTGCACGCGTTCTTCCTGATCGGGGCGGCGTTCCGGCGCGATGCCTTTGCCGAGCTGGGCGGGTTCGACCCGGCCTTCCGCACCGACGAGGACGCGGATATCGCCCACCGGCTGGCGGCGCGCGGGCCGTTCATGGTGCGCGGCGACGTGCTGGCCGAGGTGATCCGCCATCCCGGCGACGCCGACGCGCTGTCGCCGCTGCGCGGGCGCGACCCGCTGCGCGCCAACGATCTCAAGCAGAGGCTGTTCCGCGGGGCGATCGCGCGGAGCGGCGATCCCGGCGACCGGGCGCTGGCCGGCGCGG
>NZ_QDFI01000187.1 GCF_003254465.1 Meridianimarinicoccus zhengii | reverse complement strand
CTGAAAACTGTCGCGGCAATCGTCAGAGCGGCCAGCCAGAAGTTTGTTCAGCCTGAACTAACTGGTGAGGCCCCTGCCTTCGCGGCCGGTACGTGGGGCCGACGCGATGAGCGGCGCGACCAACGCGGGCCAGGCCTTCGACCTGACGGCGACCCGCGAGGCGAAGGACAGCACCTATGCCGGGATCGTCCGTCTGGTCGAGGAAGCGCAGGCGTCCAAAGCGCCGATGTCCCGGCTGGCGGACCGGTGGTCACAGACGTTTCTCGCGGTCACCGTCAGCATCGCCTTCGCTCGGGCGGGTGCATCCACGGCAACGGTTCAAGAAGTCCCAGCGTGGACAGACGGGAAGGCGCCCCCGAGGGGACGCCTTCATCTGTGAAGCGGTGCCGCGCCGTCTTGACCGGCCGGGTCGCGTGCGTGCGCTCAGGCGCTCTTGCGGCGGCGCGTCACGCCGAGAGCACCCAGCGCACCGGCGAGCAGCAATACGCTTGCCGGGACCGGAACTGCCTGGAAGTCGACGTCGAGATCGACGACCTCCGAGAAGGTCGCGGGGTTCCAGATGCCGAGCGAACCGTCCGAATCCGAGACAAGGATGTCGGGCAATTCGTCATCGGGCCGCAGGCCAAGCGATGCTGTATTCACGAAGAAAGACGCGAGGATATCACCAACGAACGCGGCGGCGGTGGCCTTGTACTCGTAAAACAGCGCGTCACCGCTCGAACCGATCAGCGACACGCCCGTCCCGACCGAGATTGGCGCAAGACCAGCGATCTGGCTCGGGTCATCCCGCAGGATGGAGAAATTGTAGGTGCCCGGCGTGTTCACACTGAAGAGTCTTATATCCAGCGGGATCGTCGAGAAGCTGAAGAAGTTCGCCCTGAACAATTCCTAACCTACTGATTCTCAGCGCAGATCACGCTGGAGCGCTGG
>NZ_QDFI01000019.1 GCF_003254465.1 Meridianimarinicoccus zhengii | reverse complement strand
CCTGTGCGGCTGCGGCCACAACATCCGCAAGATCCTCGCCCACCTGAGGGCTCTTTTGGCCTTCTTGCTGGCCGCGATCGCTGCAGTCACTGAAGCCGTGAGCACTCAAATCTCCCTCGGCAGGCTCCAGAACGACAGGCCAGAAGGTTGTTCAGCCTGAACTAAAGAAGGGCTCGCGCGCCTTTTCGAGCGTGGCGCGGTTCATGCCGCTGCCCGTATCCCGCACGGACAGCACCACCATGTCCCCGCCCCCTGCTGCATCCGATCTGTCCGCCGCTGCGCGCCGCCGACTCGACAGGCGGATTTCGCCTCCCGGAGGGGTGCCTGCCACCGCGTTGGCGACCAGTTCGTCCATCGCTTCGCGCAGCATCTCGGCACCAAGCGCGACCGTGGCCCCCGGCGCACCCGGAATGACCGCAAGGTCATGGGTGCCCGACAGACGCGGCCGTATCTGCACAGCAAGATCGCGCAACACGGCATCGGCCTCCACCCGGTCGCTCCAGGCGAAGCTCTGGCCGGAATAGACCAGCAGCCGGGCCACCAGCGCCGCGGCGCGGTCCATCGCGGTCTTGCCCGTGTCGACCAGCGGGCGCAGGTCCGGTCGGTCCGACACTTCCTCCCCGATCAGTTCCAGATTGCCCATGGCCACCGCGAGGATGTTGTTGAGATTATGCGCAAGCCCCCCGGTCAGCTGCTTGATCGCCGTCTCGCGTTCCATCTGCCGTTGCTGCCGGTCGGCGGCGATCTCTGCCGTGACGTCTTCGGCGACTCCCACGAAGCGGGGGCGCCCCGTTTCCGGATCGTCAGTCCGCACCGCCTTCATGTCGATCAGCCGTTCGGTGCCGTCCCTGCCGACGCGGCGGAAGAGCCGCGACACGTGAACCCCGTCCGCGTGGGCATGTGTCCAGAGTGTGGCCGCAGCGTCGCGATCCTCGGCCGCCAGTCCGCAGGTCCAGTCCACGGCGCCGGTCACGCCGAAGAGATCGCGAAACCGCGGGCTCGCCTGCACGATCCGCCCGGCGGTATCGGCACGGAAAATCCCGACCGGCAGGGTTTCATAGAACGCGCGCAATTCCCGGTTGGCCAGGTCGAGCGCGCGGTTGCTGGCATCCAGCTGCGCATTGACCGCGCGCAGTTCGTCATTCGCCTCGGCCAGTGCATCGCGCGCGGCAAGCAGTTCGGTTTCATAGGTGCGCCGATCGGTTGCCCTGAACACGGTCACCCGGATGCCGACCGGCTCGTCACCGCCGCCACGCCGTTCCGACGCATTCACCAGCACCGGAATCCGCGCGCCGTCTTTCGCCAGCATGTCGAACGCGATCTCGTCGAACACCCCCTGCATACGCAGGAGCGGACGGACATGGGTGTCGAAATATATCTTCCCCGCGACCGTCAGAAGATCGCGGAAATGCCGATCCGCCAGTTCCGAAGCTTTGTAGCCCGTCCAGCCGCGCAACGTCGCGTTGACCCGGTCGATCCGACCGTCCGGGTGCAGGGACAGGTAGCCGCAGGGCGCATGGACGAACAGATCCTCGAAATCCGGATGGGCGGGTGGCATCATGGCGCACGTGGGTCAAGAGCTGGCACCGGACCGGCTCCAAGGAATTCCCGGATCGCGGCGGCGGTCTCAACGGGCGCGCTCAGGTTCGGGCAATGGCCCGTGGCGTCCAGCAGAACGAAGCGGCTGCCCGGGATCGCCTCGTGCACATAGCGGCCCACGGCCTCGGGGGCGATCACGTCGTCGCGGCATTGCAGCACCAGCGTCGGCACCGTGACATGGGGAAGGTCCGCGCGGTTGTCCGAGGTGAAGGTGACGCGCGCGAAATGGCGCGCGATGTCCGGATCGGTGCGGCAGAAGCTGTTCGTCAGTTCTTCGCCCAGCTCAGGGCGTTCGGGATTGCCCATGATCTGCGGGGCCATGGCCTGCGACCAGCCCATGTGGTTGCTGTCGAGGAACCCGAGCAGTTCTTCGATATCGTCGGGGCCGAAGCCGCCCCTGTAATCGCCGTCGTCGATGTAGCGCGGCGAAGGGCCGACCAGCACGAGGTGACTGAACAGGTGGGGCGCGCGACGCACGGCCAGAACGCCGATCATGGCGCTGACGGAATGCCCGACGAAGACGACCGGGCCGCACTCGAGTTCGCGCAGGATTTCGACCACGTCCCGCGTATGGCCATGGAGCGTGGCATAGCGTTCGGGCGACCACGCACCCAGGTCCGACTGCCCCGCGCCCACGAGATCGAACAGAACGATCCGGAAATCCTTGGCGAAAGAGGGCACCATCAGCCGCCACATGTTTCGGTCACATCCGAACCCGTGGGCGAACATGACGACCGGCCCCGTGTCGCCAATGACCAGAACGTTGTTTCGCAAGAGTACCGACATGTCCTGCACCTCGTGCTCGGTCTCGACAGCATAATAGCGAGATAGGTGCGCCTGCGCAGCCTCGGAACTCCCCCACGTGGGCTTTGTTGACCGCGGCTACCCCCGGGTGAATGGCGCCTGTCCTGTCCCCTGCCCTGACGGTTTCGCGGAACGCAAAACGGCGGGTGCGATCGGCACCGCGGCGGTCAGGTCGATTTCGCGCGGCGCAAGGCCGCTGACACGGGCGCGTCTGCCCCGGCGAACCCTATCGCCCGGTCCGCCGCATCCTGTGCCTGCAGCGCCCTGTGTTGCAGAACGGCGTGCAGACGCGCAGCGACGTCACGGATGCGGAACGGTTTGGTGATGTAATCATCCGCCCCGAGATCGCGCCCGCGCACATGGTCCGTGTCGCTGCCGCGCCCGGTCAGCACCACGATCCCGATATCGCCACCCTGCCGCAATTTCTCGACCAGCGCGAACCCGCTCACATCCGGCAGCGTGACGTCGACCACGCACAGGTCGGGTTCGATCTGGGCGTACTTCGACAGGAATTCGGTGGCCGTGGACGCGCCATGCACCTCGAACCCCGCGCCGGACAGGCCGATATCGAGCAGTTCGAGAATGTCTGGCTCGTCATCGACGATCAGGATGCGGGGTCTGGTACAGGTCACACGGTCCGCCAGGTTGTCTCTGCGGGTTTCAAACTTGATAGCGGTCATGCGCCGTCACCTCAATCATGGTTCAACCCTGACGCGCGACACGGCGAAGTTTCGCCTCGCACGCTTCGCCGTTGACGCGCGTCTGCCCTGCCGTCGGTGCTGCTTTTCGGCATGTCCATCCGTGCATCAGCCGCGCTGGTGGTCCACGACCCTGCGGGTCATTGTGTCCGCCGCATTCTCGATCCGCTCGAGATTGACCGCGATCTCGTCGTGGAAATCGTCCAGCCGCCGCACGATGGTCTCCAGACCCTGCGCATGCCCCTGCAACATGCCGCTTTCGACGCGGCAGGTGATGCGGATCGTGGACAGGCCCACGACAAGCCGGCGCAGGAAATCGGCATCGCGGCGCATGCGGGCGGCCCCCTGGATGGCGTCCTTCAGGGCGCTGCGGGCTTCCGCCCGGTAGCGGTCGCACAGGCGGTCGAGAAGCGCGGCTTCGTCCTTCTGACAGACGCCGGCGAACTCCTGCCCTTCCTCAAGGAACCGTTCCCTTACGAGTGACATGACGCGTTCGGCACCCATCAGAAACAGGCTGCGTTCGTCCTTCGTCGCGCCAAGCATCCCGTCATTCGTCCGCGCGATGGACAGCGCGCGCATGTGCCGCCTTATGTCCTGCAGCATCAGGTCATAGCCCTTCGCGATCTCGTTGATGGTGCCCCGCCCGGTGGTCAGCCGCGCGGCATTGATGCGCATGTTGGCGGTCAGCAATTCCGCGGTGGCGAATTTCCGCGTGAGTTCCTCCTTTTCGCGGGCGATCTGCCGGGCCGCATCCATGACGGCATCGACATCGGCGACCTGCTTGTCCAGCGGCAGGCCCAGCTTGATCCGCCGCGCGGCATACTCGGTGGCCAGCGCCTTGGCCTGAAAGCTGTAGTAACTTGGGAACCCCAGTTCCGCGATCCGGGCAAGCAGCAGCTTCGCACTGTCCTCGGGGGTCAGCTTCTCGTCCAGTTCGCGGCGGCGCAGGGCGGCATATTCCGCTTCGATCGTGTGCAGAAGCGGGCTCGACGGCTTGATCCGAACCGACAGGAATCCACCCTCGATCGGTGTGACGAGCGCGAAGACCCAGTAGTATAACCCGTCCCGCGCCCGGTTCTTGACATAGACACCGACGGGCGCGCCGGACTGGATGCCCTTCCACATCAACCAGAATGCACCGCGCGGCATGTCGTCGTGGCGGATGATCTTGTGCGGGGCGTTCAGAAGATCCTCGGGCGGGAAGTCGGCGATGCGCACGAACACCGTGTTGAATGCCTTGAGGACCCCGCGTTCGTCCGTGCGTGAAAAGAAGATTTCGTCCCAGTCGAACGGCGCGGCCCCGGATGCGGGGCGATGGGGCGCGTCGTCCATGGGGGCTGCCGCCTGGCGTTGGATCATGTTCATCGGTGCTCTACTCCTGAGCGGATGGGCTGTCGGTCAGACGGTCATGGCGCGCTGCATCCCGGCCGTCTCGCGGGTGATCGTGTCGGGGCCGTTTCCGCGGATCTGTGCACCGATCCCCGCTCTTGCTGCACGAAGCGTGCCATCGCCGTGGTCTTGCATCCGGGCGCGGCTGTTGAGCCGTGTTAGCCCCCACCGTGCCGCGCCGACCGGCGGCAGGCATCGATGTCTGCGGAAGATGGTTTGGCGGCGACACGGTGCCCGCGCACGCCGGCTTGGCCGAACTTCGCCAGGCACGCCCGCAGGGTGGCGCGCGCCCCCCGATGCCTGTTCCGAACCGTCAATTTCCGAACCGATCGCGCACCCTGTCGCCCAGCCATGGCACGCCGGATTCGGGTTCGCACCGTGCCTCGATCTCGAACCGTTCCTGCGCCTTGCGGGTCGGCCCCAGATACTCGACATCCGGAAACCGGCTGTTCAGCCGCAATTGCACATCCGTGCCTTCCAGGATGGCCAGATGCACGACACCGCCGTGGAACACGTGTCGTTCCCCCGTGGCGGGAACGCGCAGCTCGAAGTGGGAATCCCGCAATTCGCAGTGGTTGATGAGCCGGACTTCGGCCTCGATCATGCGCGGCGGGCCAAGGCGCAGACCGCGCGCGATCTCGGGGCCGCGCAGGACCGATGCTGCGGCACATGACGCGGCCACGCACGCGATCACGGCGATCTGCCATCGTTTCATGGGCATGCCACTTTCCAGGTCTCGAATGGCTCGAAGCGTTCCGCTTGCACGTGCCCAGCACCACGCGAACCGGACGGCGATGGGCGCGGCGAACTACATGATCGGGGTCACCAGCGCGCCCGCTGCGAGGCGCTTGGCCCAGGCGTGGACGTTCCCGGCCATGGTCCTGCCAAGATCGGGTCGCGCGGCAAGGAAGACCGCGATGGCCCTTTCCCGCGGCGTCGCCTTCGGATCGAGCCCCGGCACGGTCACCTGCCGCCAGTCATGCAGAGGAAAGCGGACCGCCACGGTATCCGCCGAAACGGGCCTCAGATCCCAGACGAACCCCCCGATATCATAGCGCGTATCGTCGGCCGACGCGTTCTCCGTTGCCAGACGGATCATGTGCGTATGCAGGAAATCGTGCAGCGCATCCCGGGTCGAGACCAGGATCCGCGCGCCGATTTCCTGCCAGCCGTCTTCCAGCGTGCGGTTCAGGTCGTCCCATCCACCAGCGTCGTCGTTCATGAAGAACAGCCGTCCCCGTGGCCCCTCGCCCACGGTGTAGGTGGCGTTGCCAAGGCGCAGCAGGGCAAAGGGCACGGGCATGGCGGCGTCATGTGTCACGGGTGGTGCTGTCGTCACGAGGTCGGCTTGCATCGCATGGGGCATGTCGGATCTCCTGCTCTTTTCAGATGACCTAACGGCGCGGCGCGCCAACAGTTTAGGACAGTCGTCGCGCCCGGCGATGTCCGCCTGCATTGGGTTCCGGATGCGCCCCCGCGCCACGTGGCCCGACCATGGCACGGATCGTGCAAGCCACGGCGGATATCACGGCGGATCGGCTTGGCCCCGCCCGGCAGGAGTGTATCATGGCGGACAAGGCAAACGTTCTGGACAATTCCATCCAGCTGGCGCTGGACGCCGCAGAGGCCGCGAATGACGCGGCGGCGGAACTGACCCCCCTGAAGGAAGGCATCGTCGCAAGCACCGATCAGCTCGACACAACGCGGCGCTTCGTCATCCGGTCGGTCGGTGCCGCACTGGGTGCGGCGACGCTGATGCTGGTCATGGCAGCGCTAATCTATTTCCAGACCCTGTCCAACCTGCGCACGGCCACGGCCAGCCAGATCGAGACCATGGCCATGCTGACCGCGAACATGGCCGACCTGGATGCGGCGCTGGTGCGTACCGCCGCCCTGGAAGACAGCATCGCGCAGCTCGAAGGTCTCGAAACGCGGCTGGAATCGGTGATCGACGCGCGGAGCACGGCGATGCGCGACGATATTCTTGAACAGTTGCCGGACATCACGGCGAGCGCATCGGAAATCGCCGAGGCGCTGGATGCGCAGCTCGCGGAAATCGTGGCGCTCAACGCGGATCTCGAAACGGCACTGTCGCGGCTGATCGCCGCCGGCTTCGACGCAAGACCCCCCGCGTCAGCCGCGCCCGTCGCGACCGAGACCGCCCCGACCTCTGCGCCGCGCAGCGCGCCCGCGCCATTCGCGGGCACGCCGCGCCGTACTGCGCCGCGCCCCGAACCGAACCCGTTCAGCTTTCCGTGAGTGCCCCATGAACGACGCCCCCAATCCCCCGGACCAGACGCCGGAGCCCTTGTACCTGGGGGTCGAGGCGCCCGCATCGCATGGCAGAGAGATCGGCTTGCGGGCCGGCGATCTTGTCACCGCTGTCAACGGTATCCCGGTGCACGGGACCGAGGACAATTTCCGGGACAGGTTCGGCAAGGATCACGCGCGGGCCTGCGCATTGAACGTTTTGCGTGGCGAACGTGGGTTCATCGTGCTGGCCGCGCATCCCGATCTGGGCAGGCTTGTGCCCGTCACACCCACGGCGGCACAACTGCGCGATATCGCGCGCAACGTGACCGGGCGACTCTATCCGAACCGCATGGTCAACTGGGAGGTCTATCGCAACCGGGCCGGCCAGTACGATCTTCAGCCCCTGACGCCGTCGCTGCTGGCGCTGGTCGCGGCACCACTGTGGCTTGTCCAGATGCGGCTCTGGGCCGCCCTGGCGATGCTGGTCGGCGTCGTTGTCATCGCGATCCCGGCGGGCGCGATCATGGCGGCGATCATCTATGGGCTTGCGTCGATCTATGTCTGGCGCGCGGGTCCGGCAATGTTCCGCGCGGACCGGCGCGCCGCCGGGCTGAAACCCCATGCCGTGATCGCAGCCGCCAACGAGCGCGGGGCGCACAGGGGTTTCGCAGAACTCGATCCGCGTGCGCGCTTCGTCTACGAACCGCCGGCGCAGACCGCCGGGTCCGAAGACATCGCGCCGCCCCTCGATGCGGCAGGGACCCCGGCAAGCTGACCGCAACCGGACGCAGGTCGGGTCGCGGCGCGGTCAGCCGCCCGTAGCGGCACCGTTCAGCACCGCGTCCCGGCGGCGCTGGAACGACGAGGGGATCCTCAGCATCTCACGATACTTCGCCACCGTGCGGCGCGCCAGTTCGGTGCCTTCGCGGGTGATGATCTGCGCGATGGCATCGTCGCTCAGGGGTGCGCCGGGGGGTTCGTCCCGGACCAGCTGCTGAATCCGGTGACGCACCGCCGCCGCCGACCCGGCCCCGTCATCGCCGTTCCCGGCCGCCTGCGCGCAGGACAGTGCCGCCGAGAAGAACGATTTCAGCGGAAACGTGCCCTGGGGCGTGGCGATCATCAGCCCGGAGGTCACGCGGCTGACCGTGCTTTCGTGCACGCCGACCGCATCGGCGACGTCCTTGAGGATCATCGGGCGGATCCGCGACGGCCCGTGTCCCAGGAACGCGGTCTGGCGGCGCACGACCTCGGCCCCGATCAGCAGGCTGGTGCGGTTGCGATGTTCCACGGCGCGCCGCAGCCAGCGGGCATAGGACAGCCGCTCGGCCACGAAATCGCGGGCATCAGGGCGCGCCATCGCCTTCGCACCGGTGTCGTCGATCACGACGGTCGGCAGGGTCGAGCGGTTCAGATCGACCTGCCAGCCATCGGGACCGGCGCGCACCAGAAGGTCGGGCGCGCGCTGACTGCCCTCCGCCACGTCGAAGGCGGCGCCCGGCTTCGGGTCAAGACTGCGCAAGCGGCGCAGGTACGTCCGCAGCGTGTCGGGATCGGCGCCGGTCACACGCGACAGATCCTTCAGATCGGCGGCCGCGACCCGTGGCAGGTTGTCGAGAAGCGCTTGGAACCGGGCGTCGAGCCACCCCTTTTCGCGCGCCTGAAGGCCAAGGCATTCGGCCAGCGACCGCGCGAACAGGCCCGTCGGTTCGACCTGTTGCAAGCGACCCAGGAACGCGGCGGCTTCGGTCACGTCAAGACCTGCGCGCGCGGCCAGCAACTCCAGTTCCTCGCCCAGCCAGCCGCTGGGTTCGAGCGCTTCGAGAAACACCTCGGCCACCATGCGGTCGCGCGCATCGGGAAACATCAGGCCGAACTGGTCGGAGACATGGGCATAGAGCGATTTCGGCCGCTCCGGCGCGCGCATCTGGATCAGGTCGAAATCGGTGCCCTGCGCTCCCGCCACGCCTGCGGGCACGGGCCGCACGTCTCGCATAGGCGTCGCGGTGGCGCCCTTCGGCAACCGCATGTCAAGAAAGGGATTTTCTTCGGCCTCGCGTTGGATGAACCCTTGAAGATCGGAGTTCGACATTTGCAGCAGGTGGATCGCGCGCTGCAACTGTGCCGTCACCACCAGCGACTGGCGCTGTCCGAAATGCTGGCTCGTCTGAAGCTGCATGGCCGACTCTCCTAAACTTGGGCCTGTTTCCCGCGCTTGTCGAAGATTGGCACGAGAATTGCGAGAAATCCGTTTGACAGGTCAGACTTGGCGAACTTTCGACAACCGTGGCGGGCTTAACCCCTCTAAAACACGAGAAACCCCGGCGCCTGCGCGCCGGGGGTCGTTTGCGGGACTGTCGGAAAATCGTCAGCCGCGGAGCAGGCTCATCACGTTCTGCTGCGACGAGTTCGCCTGCGCGAGCATCGCCGTCGCGGCCTGCGAGAGAATCTGCCCGCGGGCCAGCGCGCTCGATTCCTTGGCGAAGTCGGCATCCATGACCCCGGACCGCGCGGCTTCGACGTTGACCGTGATGTTGGTCAGGTTCGAGATCGTGCTGTCGAGCCGGTTGGATACGGCACCGAGATCGGACCGGGACTGCGAAATCTTTTGCAGCGCGGTGTCGATCACCTTGATCGCGTCGGCCGCGCCACTGGACGTGGTCAGGTCGATGGCGGCCACGGTTTCAAGGCTCGATCCGTTGGCGCCGACCGTGAAGTGCTCGGTCGCGGCGACCGTGTCACTTGCGACCGTGAAGGCCTTGGTCGAGGACATCTCGACCTCGCCGGTCACGGCGGCGTTCGCGGTCGTCACACCGACGGTCGTCAGCGCGCCACCGGCGGTGCCATCCCCCTTCAATGCGGTCACGGTGAAGTCCGTCGTGCTTGCCGTGGCGTTCTCCAGGATGATGTCGTCGCCGTTCGCATCCGTCAGCACGATCGCGCTGTTGTCGTTCTCGGCCATGGCCGCTGTGATGCCGGTCTGACCCGACACCGCGTTGATGGCATCGCGCAGCCCGCGCACATCGGTCGCATCGGTGATGCTCACGGTCCCGATATTGACGGTCTCACCGGTGGTCGTGCCGATGTCGAACGTGATACTGTCATTCAGGGTGAAGCCCGACAACTGCGCCTTGGTCACGGCGGTGGCTTCAACGCCGGTGCCAGCAGCCAGCTTGTTCACCTCTTCAGCAAGGCTGCGGGCGGATTGCCCGGCGGTCGTGGTGATCTTGTCGCTCCCGGCGAAACCGGTGACGGTGATTTCCGTGCCCCCCGCCACGGCGCTGTCGGTGCCGTCGGTGATGCTGACCGCACTCCTGACCGTGTTCGCGCCGATATCGGTCGCCGCGGCGCTTTCGACGTTCACCTCCAGCGTCTGGCCCTTGTCGGCACCGATCTGCAGCTGCATGCCCGAGAAGCTGCCGTCGAGAACCTTCATGCCGTTGAAGGTTGTGTTCTCGGCGACCGAGTTGATCTCGGCGATCAGCTGCTTGCCTTCAGCGGAAAGGTTGTTGCGGTTCGCCGCGGTGTTCGTGTCGCTCGACGACTGGACGGCGAGTTCGCGCAGACGCTGCAGCATGTTCGACACTTCGACATGCGCGCCTTCGGTGGTGTCCACCAGGTTCTTGCCGTCCGTGGCGTTGCGCACGGCCTGGTTCAGACCGCGGATCTGGCTGGTCATCTTTTCCGCGATGGCCATCCCGGCGGCATCGTCCTTGGCCGCGTTGATCCGCTGGCCCGAGGACAGGCGCGACATGGCCTGATTGAAGTCGTTGTTGACGCGGCTCATGTTCGACTGCGCCTGGATTGCACCGATGTTCGTGTTGATCGTCGTCATGGCTGATATCCTTTCCAGCAGGGCGCCACCCGGCGCTTGTTTCAGGAAACGTCCTGCGGTGGATTTGTTTAGGAAATCCCCGAAAATTCTCGCAACGCATTGTTAGAAAACGAATTATTTCAAGCCGGCAACTGGGTGGCCCTTGGGCGGGCGACCACGGCCCGGCGTCTTTAGGGGCCCTGCGTCCTGGTGGCATGCATCTTGCTGTGACTGTCCGCGTACAGCCTTTCAGGAGCGCAGGCGGATGGATCTCGCAAGTCTCATCGGAATGATCGGGGCCATCGGCATGGTCATCGGTGCGATGTTCGTGGCCGGCGGGCTTGGTCCATTCATCGACGTGCCCTCGATCCTGATCGTGTTCGGCGGAACGTTCTTCGCCGCGATGACCACGTCGCCGATGGGCACGTTCCTGGGCAGCTTCGGCGCCATGGCCAAGGCCTTCATGCCCAAGCTTCCGAAGCGCGAGGAACTGATCGAGCGCATGGTGGAATTGTCCAATCTCGCGCGCAAGGACGGCATGATGGCACTGGAAGGGCAGGAGGTGCCGGACAAGTTCCTTGAACGGGGGCTCCAGATGCTGGTGGACGGCGCGGACGAGGCCAAGCTCGTTCGCCAGATGTCGCAGGAGATCAAGTCCATGAAGGCCCGCCACGCCGAACGGCAGGGCGCTATCCGGGCATGGGTCGATATCGGCCCGGCGATGGGCATGATCGGAACGCTGATCGGGCTGGTTCAGATGCTGGGCAACATGGAAGATGCCAAGGCCATCGGCCCGGCGATGGCGGTCGCGCTGCTGACGACGCTTTACGGCGCCATGATCGCCAACATCCTTTTCGGACCGATCGTGACAAAGCTCGAAGGTTATACCGCGCAGGAAGTGGTCTATCGCGAAATGGCGCTCGAGGGACTGCGCAACATATCGCGCGGCGAAAGCGGACGGGTCGTTCAGGAGAAGATGGTCGCGACGCTTCCGCCGAAGTTGCAGGAAAAGATGCTCGCGGCATAAGGAGCGGCGGCGATGTCGGCCCGAAAGACGATCCCGATCCCGCTTCTGGCGCCGGTGGACGACACCGAGGCGGAGGAATGCCCGAAGTGCCCCGCGAAGGGTGCGCCTGCCTGGATGGCGACATTCGCCGACATGGCCACGCTGCTGATGGCGTTCTTCGTGCTGATCCTGTCTTTTGCGGAATTCAACCAGCCCAAGTTCAAGCAGATCGCGGGGTCGCTGAAACACTCCTTCGGCGTCCAGAAGCAGATCCCGGTCATGGAACAACCCAAGGGGACGACGCTGCTGGAGCTGAATTTCAGCCCGTCGCCAAGCCCGTCCCTGACCGACACCATCACCCAGCAGACGACCGATACTGAAAAGCCCGAACTGCAAGTAAAGCAGTCCGAGGCCGACCAGGACGACGGCAAACGCGAACTGGCCGAGGCGCTGGCAAAGGCGCTGGATAGCGGGCAGGTCAAGGCCGAACTGCGCAACGGCGAGGTCGTTCTGACGTTCGACGGCACCGGCAGCGGCGCCGGCGAGGGCGAGGGCACGGCGCAAGGCGGGCCCGCGGATGATGCGGCCGCGCTGGCCGCGCAACTGGACGCCGCTGCGGATGCGGTCGCCGCGGCAGAGGCAAGCACCGGCGGACCCACCGACGACATCGTTCTCGCGGGGCTGGCCGACGACCTGCGCAGGCTTGCCGACGGCATGGGCGGGGATGCCGACGGCGACGGCGGAACCGGCGCGGGCGCGGAACGTTCGGCCACCCGCGCCGAGGCCCGGCTGCTGATCGCCCTGCGCGAGGAGGTGGCGCAAGGGCTTGTCGATGTGGAACGGCGCGAAGGCCAGGTCTTCGTGACCGTCGGTGCCGGCGGGGCGTTTCCCTCGGGATCGGCTGATCTGACCGACGGCGCGCGCGATATCATGGGCCGGATCGCCTATGGCGCCATGGACGATGCGGGGTCCATCACCGTCACGGGTCATACCGACAACGTTCCAGTCAATCCAACGGCAAGCTACCGCGACAACTGGGGGCTTGCGGCGGCGCGGGCATCGAGCGTGGTGCGCGAAATGACGGGCAGCGGACTGATCGCGCCCGACCGCGTGACGGCCGTCAGCAAGGGCGAAAGCGCGCCCATCGCCGACAACACCACGGCCGCCGGGCGCGAGCAGAACCGGCGGATCGAGATCGAGATCGCGTATTGACCCCTAAACAACAGGCGCAAACCGCCGTTGACATGCGCAAGGACCGAGGGAGGCTGCCATGGCCACGGACTATCTGAGCGCACTCAACAAGTCGGGCTCCGGCCTCAATCTTGCGAGCCTGACCAATGATCTCGTCACGGCCCAGATCGCGCCGCGCCAGAACATCATCAACACGCGCATAGACGCCTCCGAGGCGTCGATTTCGGCGCTGGGGCGGCTGCGGGCATCCTTCGACGACCTGTCGGCCGGGCTTGCACTGGCCGCTGGCGCCGACGTGCGCACCGCCAGCAGCAGCGACAGCGCCCTGTCTGTGCGCGTCGAAGATGCGACCAAGTTGTCGGCCCGCGCAATGGAGGTGGACGTGTTCCAGCTTGCCGCGCCGCAGGTTCTCGAATTCAAGGGGCTTGCCGGTCCGACCACAGAGATCGGCGCGGGCAGCCTGACCATCGACTTCGGGGTCTGGACCGGTGAGCCGCCGGACAGTTTCGCGGCCGATCCGGGTCGCAGCCCGGCCACCGTCAGCATCGCCGCCGGAACCACGCTGGCCGAACTGGCCGCGCAGCTCGACGCCGTCGCCGGTGTCAGTGCGCAGGTCTTCGACATCGGCGACGGGACCTATTCGCTGGGCGTGTCTTCGGAAACGGGCGTCGCCAAGTCGCTCCGGCTGACCGCATTGCCGGGCGGGGCCGTGCCGGTCGATGGTATCGACCTTGCCGTTTTCGACACGACCGCGACCAATAGCACCGTGCAGGTGCAGGCGGGCAGCGACATGATGCTGTTTCTCGATGGCATCGCGATGTTCCGCGACACAAACGAGTTGCGCGACGTCATCCCGGGGGTCACGCTGGGTATCAACGCCACGACGGCACGTCCCGCCACTGTGTCGACCGCCAACGACACCGAAGGCATGGCCGATCTGTTCGCGGCCCTGACCGACCGGATCAACGCCACGCTGTCAGTCCTGTCCGAGGTGACGGCCCGCGGGATCGACGGGACGGCGGCCGGGGATCTCGCCGGCGACGCCGGGGCACGCGCCGCGCAACGTGCGCTCACCAGCATGCTGGGGCGCGGATTCGGCGGGTTCGGCGAAGGCACCGCTTTTCTGTCGGATGTCGGGGTGACCACCAACCGCGACGGCAGCCTGCGTTTCGATCGGGATGCCTTCGCAAAGTCCTTCGCAGCGGATCCGGCAAAGGCCGCCAACCTGCTGCGCGACGCGGTCACGTCCGGGACCGAGGGCGTGGAGATCACGGGCACCCCTTGGCAGGCCACGACTGCCGCGGGGCAATACGATTTCGCCCACGATGCCGGGACCATGAAGGCGAACATGGGCGGGGTTCAGGTCAACGGCACGATGGGCGAGGACGGCCGGATCACCTATACGGCGACAAGCGGCGTGCTGGCCGGTGTGTCGATCACGGTGGATCCCGACGTCACGTCGGCCCGCCTGGATTTCGGCCGCAGCTTCGTGTCCGAAGTGACCGAGACGCTGCGCCAGATCAACGGCGCGGGCGGCACCATCTCACGGCGCGAGGACCAGTTGGCCGCCACCATCAACGCCGATACGGATGCCCTGTCGGCGCTCGACGACACTGCCGAAACCCTCGAGTCGCGCTATATCGCCCAGTTCACCGCCATGGAACAGATCGTGTCTCAGCTGAATTCCACCGGCGAGTACCTCACCAACCTGATCGCCGCCTGGAACAAGGACTGACCCTTCGCGCTTCAGGCGACGGCCTTGCGCAGGGACAGTTTCTTCATCTTCTCGATCAGCGTGGTGCGCTGCAAACCCAGCAGACGCGCCGTCGCGCTGACGCAGCCATCGCTCGATTCCAGCGCGCATTCGATCATCCGCACCTCGATATCCCGAAGGTAGTTCCGCAGGCTGACCGGGCGTCCCGCGGTCAGATCCGCGCAGAACGCATCGGTGTCCGAGGACCGCGGGTCCGTAGCCGCGCACCCGGACGGGACGACCACGCCGGATTGCTCCGCCCGTTGCGCAGGGGCGGCGTCCGGGGCTGCGAAGCAGACTAGGTTGTGCTGGACCATGTGGGCTTCGACCGTCCGATCCGCGAAGAGGATGCAGGCGCGGTCGAACACGGTGCGTAATTCGCGCACGTTGCCGGGCCAGGCCTGCCGTTGCAGGAACCGTATGGCCTCGGCATCGAAATCGGGGGAACGCGTCTCTGGCTGATGCCGTGCGCGCTGCCGTTTCATGTGCGCGATCAGCATGGGAATATCGTCTGCCCGGTCCGACAGGCGCGGCACGGTCAGCGGAAAGGTGTCGATCCGGTGGTACAGGTCTTCGCGGAACGCACCATTGGCCACAAGCTCTGCAAGATTGCGGTGGGTCGCGGTGACGAGCCGGAAATCCACGACCCGCGCAGCACCGCCCAGTCGCTGGACCTGGCGGCTTTCCAGCACGCGCAGAAGCTTGGCCTGCAGGCCAAGCGGCATGTCCCCGATTTCGTCAAGGAACAAGGTGCCGCCGCTGGCCTGTTCGACAAGGCCGATCCGCCGCTTCTCGGCCCCCGTGAAGGCGCCGCGTTCATAGCCGAACAGTTCCGATTCAAGAAGCTCCGTCGGGATGGCGGCGCAGTTGACGGCGACAAGCGGACCGACGCGCCGCGATGCCCGATGGACAGCCTCTGCCACCAGTTCCTTTCCCGTCCCGGTTTCGCCCGTGATCAGCACGGGCGCATCGCTTGGCGCGACAAGCCGGATCAGGTCCTTCAGCCGCCGCATCGCGGGCGCGGTCCCGATCAGGAAGCTGTCGATATCGACGCTCGGCGAAGGCACGGTTTCAATCGTGGCAAGGTCGGCAGTCCACTGCTTTGTCATTCTTGGGCAACCCTTTAATAAGTCCAGCCCAAAACAAATACACCACGACTCGGGCGAAGGTCTGATCTGGGTCAAATTCGACTGCCGCAGTGCATAGCCTGCGCAGGTTGGAATCGTATTCAGGTTGTGTAAAAAATTGTGCGAAGTTGTTGTCTGGAACAATTGACATATCGCACATTCAGGGAATGGTCGCGTCGGCCTGCCGCGATTGCCTGTCGAAATCGGCACGCAGGGTTTCGATCTGGGTTCGCACCCAGCCCGGGTCCGCCACGCGTGTTGCAATCCGGCTGCGGGCATCGTGGCGCGCGGCGTCTATGTCAGGTTCGACCGAATGGAGTAGCGCGCTCGTGTCCGACATGGCGAGCATGTAGGACAAAGCCGGTTCAGCGTTGCCCGGGGCTTGCCCCTGCAGGGCCACCAGCGGCCCGGTGCCGCGCGGCATGAGCCCCTGGAAAACCTGTGTGACAGGGACGTCCGGTGACGGGGGCACTGGCATCGACGCCGCGTTTTCGAGCCGGGCCAGCAGTTCTGAAGGTGACGGCATGTCCCCCAGCACCCGCGCCACAAGCCCACGATAGTGACGCCCGCGTTCGGGGGTCATGGAGTGATAGTGCCCCGTCGCCACTTCCCAGCTTCCGTGGCGGGCGCGCAACTCGCTCAGGAAACGGGCGGCGTAGCGGGTGTTCGCGACCGGGTCCATCATGGACTCGAGAGAGTCGAACTGATCGCCGTGCCAGCGGTAGTTGATCTGCATGCAGCCGACATCGATGTTGCGCACCCCCCGCGCCACCGCAGCGCGAAGATAGTCCATCGCCTCGGCGCGCGTGTCGAAATACATCCCCTTCCCGGCCTGGTTCAGTGTCCAGGGCCAGGCCCGGCGGCCAAGCTTCCCCTGCCCGCGCCCGGATTCGACCCGTGCGATGGACGGCAGAAGCCCCTCGGGAATACCGCGCTCGGCGGCGGCGCGGGCGGCCAGCGCCTCGCAATCGGGTGCACTCGCCAGCAGCGGCGCTGCGGTCGCGGCCGACAGGATCAGCCCGGCCATGGCCCGGCGCAAGAGCGAGAGGATACTCGGATCGCGTGTCATGCCATGCTGTTGCAAGGTGCACGCCATGCGGCCACCGCCCGCTGCAGATCAACGCAGATAGTCAAAAAGACTGTTCTGGCTGATCCGCGCAAAGCTTTGCTGCGCGGCGTCGCGGGTCAGCAGCAGCGATTGCAACTCGGTGACGGCTTTCGCGATGTCCAGGTCTTCCAGCCCGGCGACGGCCTGCTGCAACAGCACCTGCCGGTTCTCGATGGCCGCGGCCTGGCGCGCCGCGACATCGCCAAGCGCGCCGACCTGCGCGCGCTGGTCGGCGAAATGCGACGACGCCGCCCCGATCGAGTCGATCTGCGCCGTCGTTGCCAGCCGCTGCGGGATAAGGTCGGTCGCCGTGCCCGCGGGCAGCCCCGCCCCGTCCAGCGACCAGCCCTGCGCAAGAACGGCCCGGCGGTCCGGCTCGGTGTGCAGATCCGACACCGATACCGCATCCGCCGGTCCCGTGACCGGCGACAGGATCAGCGTCTGGCCGTCCCCATGCAGGGCCGCGGTCACGCCGGTTGCGGCGGATTGTGCGTTGATCGCATCCAGCAGCGGGTCGGGAATGCCTTCGGCCAGTTCGGCGGCAACAACGGCACTGCCGGACGGGCCCGTGACCGTCATCGACCACGTCTCCGGGTCGCGGGTCGGCTGCGGGCGCACGGCCAGCCCGCCGGTCGCGGTCTGCTCTGCGCGCCGGCTCGTCGCGTCGGATCGGAGCGAGAACATCAGGTCGTCGATGATGTCGAACACCGGGCGGCGCCCGTCCGCGCCCTCCACGCCCATGAAGACCGCGCCACCGTCAAGCCCGGTGGGCATCGTCATGCTTTCTGACACCCGCAGCATGTGCTGCCCGCGGTCGCCCGCATATTGCACACCCTCGGGCGTATCGACGAACGGGGCCGTCTCGGTGCCGAACCCACCGAACAGGGTGCGCCCCATGGCGTCGCGCCCGTTGGCGAGATCGATCATGGCGCTGCGCAATTCCGCGGCTTCGATCCGCAGGGTTTCACGCTCCGCCGGAACGGTGGACGCCGACGCGCCGCGCAGCGCGATCTCGGTGAAGCGGTGCATGATCGAATTGAGTTCCGCCAGCGTTGCGTCCGACTGGTCCAGCCGGCTTCCGACCCGCGTCAGGTTGGACGAGAACCGGTCCAGCGACGCCGTCTGTTCCTGTGCGACGGACAGGCGCATGGCCCGGACCGGATCGGCCGAGGCGCGCGGATCGTTCTTGCCGGACGAGATATCCGTCTGGAGCTGCGAGATATCCGCGTTCAGACGGCTGAAGGCCCGGACGGACATGGTGCTGAACAGCGATGTTCCCAGAGTCATTCGATACCTCAGTTGGTTCAGATGGCGTTGAGCAGCGTGTCGAACAATTGCCGCGCCACGTTCAGGACCTGCGCGTTGGCCTGATAGGCCTGCTGGTGCTTCATGAGGTCTGCCGCCTCGCGGTCGAGATCCACGGCGCCGGCAGCGGCCTCGGCAACCTGCGCGCTTTCCAGCGCGCCGGTATCCGCCGTGGCCCGCGCCGTCGCGGCGATGACCTGGCCGCCCAGGTCGCTGAGCAAGGTGTCATAGATCGCGGCGAAACCCCCGGCGCCGGTCGCCGGGTCGCGGCTGCGCAGATCCCCCAGCGCCTCGAGGTTGCTGGCATCGCCGGGGCGGCCCGCATTCGGCACGATGTGGAAGCTGTCGCCGGTGGCATGGCCCGGCCCCAGCACCAGATCGAACCCGCCGATGCGGGCGCGCCCCAGACCATCAATCACGCGCGTGCCGATCAGGTCGCCGGTCCGCGTGTCGTGCACGGCGATGGCGCCGCTGTCGGCATCCAGAACCGTGATCTCGAGCTGCGGCAGGAGCGCGGGATCGGTGCGGGGCGTCACGCCGCCGGCAAGGTTCAGCGCACCCGGCCCGGTCATGACGGCGATCAGGTCTTCGTCGGGCAGGCCATCCAGTGCCACGCGCCCCGACGACAGGCCGGTTGCCGCGCCCCGCAGGTTGATCACGCGCCCGTCCGTGGCCGTCACGCGCAGCCCGTCCGCGCCCGCGTCGAGCGTGGCCCCGACGGTGGCGAAACCGGCATGGCGGGCGTTGGTCTGCGGCGGTATCCGGATCGTGGATGCCGGGTCCGCAACCGACAGCGATACGGTGCCGGCGGCGGGGTCGAAGCTTGCCGCGCCGGGAAAGCCCGCCGCCGCCGCGACGGAGAACGCGGCCCCCGAACGGGTCAGCGTGACGTCATGCGCGGTTCCGTCCACCTCCACCTCGAAAACCGTGGACCCCATGGGGACGGTCGCGGGATCGAGCGGCTGGCCCGTGACGATCCGCGCCGGGGCAGCCGCGGCGTCGATACCGAACGCCCCGGCACTGCCCTGCGGCAGCGGCACGCGCAGCGCCTGCCCGTCGAGATCCCCGCCGACCGTTTCCACCACGAAGCGGCCCGACGCATCGAAGCTGGCCAGAACGCGGCCCGGTTCGGGCCCCGAGACCTGCGGCACGCCGCCGACCATCGCGATGTCGTAGCGCTGGTCGCCCAGCATCACGGCGACGGACCGCCCGTCCGCGGGGATGGCGGCCAGCGCGGCGCCCGTGATGCGGCTGGTCGGGGCCGCGCTGCGAAAGGACGCGGCCATCGCGTGCGCCGCGTCGGCCGCAGAGCCGATGCCGTCGGCCAGCGCATCGGCCGTCGCGGTCCAGAGCATGCCATCGCCGCCGGTGAACTCGGCCGTGTATGTCGTGGCCGCGGCCACTGCGGCGGTGCCGTCCGCTGCCGCATGGCTGCCGTCCAGCGCCGCATCGAACCGGAACGCCATGGTCTGCTGCGCACCCGCGGCCGCAGTCGTCACGGACACGAGCCCCCCGGCAAGCGGATCGCGCGCGGAACTGGCGGTGGGTCCGTAGCCCGCCTCGAACGGTGACGGCCCCGACAGCCGGACCTGCCCGGTGATGCGCGCCGCCGTGTCGCCGGGGCCGCCCAGCGTGACGGACGCGCCCAGCGATTGCCCCGCGGCATCGGTCCGGGCCAGCGTGACGCCGGTCCCCGCCGTGTGGGTGACGCCGTCGAGGCCGATATCGGCGCCCGCGCCATGGGTCAGCATCATGCGCAGACCGTCCGGCGACAGGTCCGCCGTGATCCCGGTCTGTCCCGACGCCGCGTTGACCGCCGCCGCGATATCATCCAGCCGGCCACCGAGCACATCGCCCGAGATCGCGATCGGCTGCAGGTTGTCGCCGCGCAGCGTGAAAGACAGCGCCCCGTCGGCCACGCCGGACAGGGTCGCGTGGGTGCTTGCCGCGGCCTGCACGGGGACTGCCGCATCGACAAGACCCGCGACCCGCCGGGCCGAAGCGCCCTCGGGCACGGCGATGGTCGCAGCACCGCCCGCCACCGTCACGATCTCGAGTGTCCGCGCCGGGGCTGCCGGGGCCGCGGCCACCCCCGTCCATGTGACAAGCCCGCCGCCGTCCACGGCCAGCGCATGCGCCCCTCCGGTCACGGCCTGCGATATCGCGGCCCCCCGGTAATCCCCCGGCGCATGCACGTATACGGCGCCCTCGGCGAAGCCGTTGGCCGGCGTCAGAAAGGCGGCGGCGGTCACCGGGTCCATTTGCGGGCCCGACACCTGTCGCCCTTCGCGGGTGAACAGGCGCAGCGATCCCGCGTCGGGCGCGGCTGGCTGGATCGCCGCGGCGAAGGGCCCGCCGGTTCCATCCATCGTCGCGGCCCCGAATTCGCCGCGCGCCGCCGCCAGCGTCAGCGTGCCCCCGCTGCCGGCGGCGAACAGGCCCAGTTCGGCCATCGTCGCGCCCGTACCGGTAACCACGGTACCGTCGTTGAGCATGGCGGCAAGGTCGGCCATGTCGCCCCACGGCGCGACCGGCGCGCCAAGCGGGTCGGTCGTCAGGTCCACGTCATGCGACACGCCGTCCAGCGTGAACGACAGGCTCGTGCTGGCGCCCACCGCGGCAGGCGGGATGTCGAACGCCGCCTGTGCCTGCACCGACAGGCTTGCAAGCGATCCCGCCTGCGATCCGGCGGGAATGATACCCGCGACGCCCTCGGCCAGGAATTCGACCGCGGTCAACGGCGACGCGGCCGTTCCCAGAAGCGCGCCCAGGTCGGCAAGCCCGGTGGCCGCGGGCGGCGATGGCGTGGCCTGCAAGGTGGCGGCGCCGGCATTCGCGGGGTCGGCAGAGACGTGAAGCCGCGCCGCCGCCGCGATCCGGCCTGGATCGGTCGGCACGAACCGCATGTTGGCCGCGGCCCCGTGGGTTGCATCGAGCCTGAGGATATCGCCATCGGCGGGCGATCCCGTGATCTCGACACTCAGCCCCGGCACGTCGATCCGCGCCGCACCGCTGCCGACCGGGGCCCCGGTCCCGTCAAGGGCCTGCCATGCCGTCAGGGCCGCTTCGTAGACCAGCGTCACCGGTCCCTCCGGCGCGCGGGCTGCATCGGTCGCGACGACATCGGCGAAACTCGTGCCGCGATTGATCGGGGCCGCGCGCACATCCCAGCCATCCAGCGCGAACAGCGCGCCACCCCCATCGCCCATGGCATCGAGCCCCTGGGCATGGACCGCGTTCATGTCCGATGCTATCCCGGCGGCCCAGACATCGAGATTGGCCACCGCCGCATCGACGGCGACCCCGGCGGCAGCATGGCCGCCAAGGGCTCCACCCACCGGTGCGCGGGTCTGTACCGCGCCCCCGACGCCCGCCTGCCGGATCGCGATATGCCCCGCATCCGTCAGCGACAGACGCGCCGTCCGGCTGCCATCCACCATGACGGGTCCGCCCGCCGTGGCCCCGAAACGCAGTGTCGCTATGCCGGCATCGTCATAGCTGACGGTCAGATCGGTCAGTTCGGCAAGGTCCCCGATCATCCGGTCGCGCTGATCTAGAAGCGGGTTGCGCCCGCCGCGATCCCCGAGTGTCGCCATGCGCCCCTGCAGGTCGGCAAGGTCGGTCATCAGGCTGTTGGCCCGGTCCACGGCCTGCGCCATTTCGGCATCGGTGCCGCGGCGCAGGGTGTCCATGCCGTCCGCCATCGCCCGGACGGACCCGGCAAAGGCATCCGCCGCGGTCATGACGACGTGCCGCAAGCCTGTGTCGTCCGGCGCCTGCGCCGCGGCCGTCATCGCGTCGAACATGCCGTCCATCATGTCGATAAGCCCGCCTGCACCCGGCGCCATCTGGTCTTCAAGCGCCTTGAGTTTCGCGGCAAGCGTGTCGGACCGCCCCAGCGCGCTGGTCGCGGTGTTCGTGCGTGCGACCAGCAGCGCGTCGAAGGCGCGCCGCACGTCCGAGACGTTCACGCCCTGCCCGTCCGTGCCGCGCGCAAGGATCGACGCGCGCGCGCCCGCGATCTCCTCGAGATCGATATCGCGGCGCCGGTAGCCTTCGGTTTCGACATTGGCGATGTTCTCGCCGGTCACGTTCAGCGCCGTGCGGTAGGCGAGCAGCCCGCTCCGCCCGATGTCGAGAAGCCCGCTCATCCTCCGCGCCGCGTGCCGGGCACATGACCGGCGAACTGGTCATACACCGCCTGCGCGATCCCGAAATCCGTGCGCCGTGACGCGCTGTCGGCCAGTTGCATGTCGAGAAGCGACCGGTGCGTGTCCGCGGCGCTGCTGCCTAGGATATCCTCGCCCAGCTGCGCGGCCCGCCCCGATTTCATCAGCTCCTGCAGGAACACGGATTCGAACGCCTGCGCGGCCGCGCGGAGCCTGTCGGGGCCTTCCGCCGTCGTGTCTCCGCCGGTCGGCTGCAAGGCCTGTGTGGAGGTGTTCGAGATCAGCATGGCGGCCCCTCAGATCACGATGAGTTCGGCGCGCAGCGCGCCTGCGCGGTGCAGGGCTTCGAGGATCGCCACAAGGTCGGACGGCGTGGCGCCCACGGCGTTGATCGCGTCCACGAGTTCCGACAGCGACACGCCGGGCGCGAACAGGAAGGCGCGGCCCTCTTCCTCTTCCACCGTGATGTCGGTGTCGGGCGTCACGACCGGGTCGTTCGGTGCGACCACGGTCTGCCCGTTGCCCACCACGACCGACGCGCCCTGCGCGACGTTGAAATCTTCGTTCACGCGCACGGTCAGCGATCCGTGGGTGATGGCGGTGGGCGTCACGCGCACCTCGCCGCCGATCACGATGGTGCCGCTGCGCGAGTTGACGATGACCTGCGCGGGACCGGCAGCGG
This sequence comes from Meridianimarinicoccus zhengii, assembly GCF_003254465.1. Taxonomy (GTDB): domain Bacteria; phylum Pseudomonadota; class Alphaproteobacteria; order Rhodobacterales; family Rhodobacteraceae; genus Meridianimarinicoccus; species Meridianimarinicoccus zhengii. The sequence goes on along the minus strand of NZ_QDFI01000019.1, from coordinate 42,485 downwards.
GTTCGACCTCGATATTCTCCAGAAGGCTCATGAAGGACACCCGCTGCGCCGGGTCCGACGGTGCGCGCACGCGCACGGTCGTGCCATCGATGGCGACCGACACCGACGGCCCGAAGACATCGTTGATCGCCCGGACCACGGCGGCCGCGGTGGAAAAGTCGTTGCGGTGGAGGTTCAAGAGCAGGAATTCGGCCTGCAGGAAAGGGGTCTCGATCGGGCGCTCGACCAGCCCGCCGCCCGGGATGCGCCCGACCGTGGGCACGTTGACCGTCAGCGACGATCCGTCATTGCCCTGCACGCCCAGCCCGCCAACCACGAGATTGCCCTGCGCGATGGCATAGACCTCTCCATCCGCACCCAGAAGCGGGGTCATCAGCAGCGTGCCGCCGCGCAGCGACTTGGCCCGCCCCGCGGTGGACACCGTCACGTCCATTGTCTGGCCCGGCTTGACGAAGGGCGACAGTTCCGCCGTCACCATGACGGCCGCGGCGTTGCGCGCGTCGAGATCGTCGACCTCGATCTGGAGCCCGAGCCGCGAGATCAGCGACTGCATCGATTGCTGGGTCAGCCGCGAATTGCCGTCCCCCGTGCCCGTCAGACCCACCACGAGCCCGTAGCCCACAAGCGGGTTGGATCGGACCCCGGCGACGGCGGCAAGGTCCTTCAGCCGGTCGGCGTGGACCGGCAGCGCCATAAGGCAGAACAGCAGGATGACGGACAGGCGGCGCATGGCGGGGCTCAGAATGGCGACAGGGTGTTGGCCGCACGGCGCATCCAGCCCTGCCTGCCTGCATCCGCGATCTGCCCTGCGCCGACATACTTGATGTCGGCATGGGCGATGCGGTCGGACTGGATCACGTTGTCCGCCGAGATGTCGGCCTGCCGCACCACGCCGCTGAGCCGGATGTATTCGTCGCCATTGTTCAGCGTCAGCTTCTTCTGGCCCATGATTTCCAGGTTCTCGCCCGGCAGCACGCGCACGACCGACACGGACATGCGCCCGGACAGCGAGTTGGACTGGCTGGCCGATCCCTGCCCGTCGAAATCCTGGTTCGTCCCGCTGGTGATATCGGCGTCGTTGATACCGACGCGCAGGCCCGACGGAAGGTCAAGTTCGAAACTGTCGGTCTTGGTGGCGCTGGCAGCCTGCGACTTGCGCGCGGCGAAGCGTTCGTCGAGTTCGACGGTCAGGATGTCGCCGACGCGCGCGGCACGCCGGTCGGTGGCGAACAGGCCCATGTCGCCACCGCCATAGATCGCCCCGGTCGGCAGGCCGCCGCGGGTTTGGATGTCCTGCGTCGGGAAAACCGGCGCATAGGCATCCGAAGCGCGGTCCTCGACGACGGTACTGCAGGCGGCCAGCGCGACCGGCAGGATGAGAAACAGGCGCGGCATCGCGGTCACCTCAGAGCTTGTTCGACAGGAACCGCATCATTTCGTCCGATGCGGAGATGGATTTGGAATTGACCTCGTAGGCGCGCTGCGCCTCGATCATGTCCACGAGTTCCTGGACGACGTTCACGTTGGAGGACTCAAGCGCGCCCTGCACCAGCTTGCCCGCGCCGTCCTCCAGCGGGTTGCCGATGGCCGGTGCGCCGCTGGCCGGGGTTTCCACCGCGAGCGTCTCGCCCACGGGCTGCAAGCCGCGCGGATTGCCGAACCGGGCGATGGTGATCTGCCCCACTTCCTGTGCGTCGGCCTCGCCCGCCTCGGTCACGCTCACGATCCCGTCGGCGGAAATCGTGATGCTCGACACGTTCTCGGGAATGTTGATTTCGGGCTGGATCACGTAGCCGCTGGAATTGGTCAGCGTGCCCTCGGCATTGCGCGAGAACGTCCCGTTCCGCGTGTACCCGATCCGGCCGTCGGGCATGAGCACCTGGAAGAAGCCCTGCCCGTCGATCGCAAGATCAAGCGCGTTCTCGGTGTTGGTCAGCGCGCCCTGGCTGTAGAGTTTCTCGGTGCTGACCATGCGCACGCCCGTTCCCAGCGCCGATGGCGATGTCAGGGCAGTCGCCTCGGATGTCTGGGCGCCGCCGGGCCTGTAGACTTGGTAGAGCAGGCTTTCGAAATTGGCCCGGTCCCGCTTGAACCCCGTGGTGTTGACGTTGGCAAGGTTGTTGGAAATGACCTGCATGCGCGATTGCTGCGCATTCAACCCGGTCTTCGCCACGTGCATCGCGCTTGACGACATGATCCGCTCTCCTGTTTCCTGCGCGCCCAGCGGGGGCGCGGGTCACGGTCGCGGATATGACTGCAAGCGCCGTGCCAGACCGTCGCGCGCCGGTGACATGGCCGGCCATGCCGCGGACATCGGCGCGCCTGCCGGAACGCGCCCGCGCTGGATCACTCCGGCGCGCGCATCAGGCTGGCGCCGGCCTCGTCGATTTCCCGCGCCGTCGAGATCATGCGCACGCCCAGCTCGAAGCTGCGTTGCAGGTCGATCGACGCGATCAGTTCCTCGACGGGGTTCACGTTGCTGCCTTCGAGCGTGCCCTGAAGAACCCGTGCCTGCTGATCCGGTGCAGGCAGCGGGCCGTCCTTGGGGCGGATATGCCCGTCCAGCCCCTTGGCCAGATCCGTCACGGGTGGCGCCGCCGTCGCCAGCGTGCCGACCAGAACGACTTCGCCCGGTTCGCCGCCCTGCGGCGCGATCCGGATTTCCCCCAGCTCGTTGATCGTCACCGACCTGTGGGCCGGCACGACGATCTGTTCCTGGTCGATGCCGAGCATCACATCGCCCGCGCCGTTGCGCAGCACGCCGTCCGCGTCGATACGCAGGTCCCCGCGCCGCGACAGCGCCGGGTCGCCGTTTTCCGGGCGGATGAAGAAATAGCCCTGGTCCGCGATGGCGACATCGAGGTCTTCGCCGGTCGGGTTCAAGAATCCGGCTTTGGCGGAAAAGCCCGCAGGCCCAGTTTCCATCCGGAACGCCCGGCTGCTGGCGGCACGCATCTGTTCGAGGAACATCGTGCCGCCGTCGTTTTCCAGATCGCGGCGGAAGCCCGGCACGTTCATGTTGGCGAGGTTCTGGGCCTGCGTCGTCTTGGCGTCACGCCGCACGGCCAGCGCGTTCAGAGCGGTATGGATCATCCGGTCCATGGCATATCAATCTCAGCTACGCATGTTCATGATGGTCTGGGTCAGAGCCGTAGACGTTTCGAGCGCCTTGGCCGACGCCTGGTAATTGCGCTGCGCCGTAATGAGATGGACCAGTTCGTCCGTCAGATCGACATTGGAGGATTCGAGCGCGCCCGAGCGGATCGACCCGAACCCGGCGGACCCGCCCTCACCGATGATCGGGCCACCGGACTCGCCCGTTTCGACATAGGTCGCGTTCCCGATCTGCTTCATGCCGTTGGCATTCGCAAAGTTCGCAAGACCGATCTGCCCGATAGCCACGGCATCCTCGGACCCGTAGGTGGCCCAGATCACGCCGTCCTTGGCGATATCGACATTGCTCAGAGTCCGGCGCGTCTGGCCGTCCTGGTCGATGCTGAGCACGCTGAAACCGTCGGGCGACATCTGCGCGCCCGTGAAATTGAGCGTCAGGTTCCCCGCCATGCCCGTGAAGGTCTGGTCCGCGAACCCGCCGATCTGCGTGCCGAAAGCGTCGAAGACGATCTCCTCCGGTGCCGCGGGCGGCGTCATGATGGCGCCTTCGTAGGACAGCTGGACGGCATAGCGGGTTTCCGTGCTCGCCGCGGTCGGTTCCGCCGTCTTCACGAAATAGGCGATGGCATCGACGGGCTGCCCGTCGGCGTTGAGGATCGACATAGGTGTCGAGGCGGCGTAGCTCGTCGGGTCGCCCGGATTGAACGCGACGCCCGGCGGCACCGCAACCTGCCGTCCCGCACCTGTTGCCGGGAAATTGAGCCGAAGATCGACATTCTCGGTCGCCGCGGCGACTCCGGTCTGGGACGCGATGGAAATCGGTGTCATCGCCGCCGGGTCGCGTGAAAGCGGCGTGCCATCGAGCGACACGGGAAAGCCGAGCAGGAAATCGCCGCTGGAGTCCATCACGCGACCGGTCGCATCGATGTTGAACGCCCCGGCCCGCGAATAGGCCCGGCCGCCGGTTTCGGTGCTTTGCACCGTGAAGAACCCCGGCCCCTCAAGCGCGAGATCGAAGGCATTGCCGGTCGTCGTGACTGCGCCTTGATCGAAGATGCGCTGCGTGGCCAGCAGCTTGACCCCTGACCCGATCTGCGTGCGCGGGTTGTTCATGGGCGAGACCGAGAAAAGATCGCCGAATTCGGTCCGGCTACGCTGATATCCGGTGGTCCCGACATTCGCGATGTTGTGCGAGGTGTTCGAGATGTCGGATTGTGCGGCCTTCAGGCCGGTAAGGGCGATTTGCGTGGACATGTCAGATGCTCCTGTTGGGTGGCGCGCTCAGCGCAGACCCATGACGGTGTTGCCCGGAACCTTGCCCTGGTCCCGAAGTTCGAGCGCGTAATCCCCCGCAGCGCGGTCCATGGTGACGGACATTACGCGTGCAAAGACCGCGGGGCCGACCGCTTCGGTCTTGCCGTCGGCGGTGGCGGCGACCGAGATCTGCACCGGCCTGCCGCTGTCGCGCACCGATGCTGACACGTCGTCCCATGTGAAGCCGACCATTCCGGCCGCCTGCGCACCAAGCGTCTGGGTGTGCAGAAGCGCCCCGTTGCGCGCGTCTGAAAAGGTCACGGTCAACACGTCCGCGGGTTCGGCCAATTCGACGGCGCCGGTGATCCGCCCCTCGGCATCCGGGCGGGCAAGGTTGCCGGGCACGAGAACCTCCTGCCCGAGCAGCGTGGACGCCGTCGCGATACGGAACTCACCGATCTGGTCGCCGATCTGTCCGAGCGTCGTGTTCAACTGCTCGATCCCGGACACCGTAGAGAACTGGGCCATCTGGCCAAGGAATTCGCCGTTCTCCATCGGGGCGAACGGGTCCTGGTTCTGCAACTGCGTCGTCATCAGCTTGAGAAAATCCTGCTGTCCGAGGTCGCCCTTGATCGGGCCCGCGCCCTGGCCCGCGGTGGTTCCGGTGAGTCCCGCAAAGGGGCTGGCCTGCGTGGCGATCGTGGTCATCTCGGGCCTCCTGACTGTGCCGGGCTCACTGGCCCATCGTAACGGTCCGCGCCATCAGCGTGCGTAGCGTGGACACGACTTCGAGCGTGTTCTGGTACTGGCGCCCGGCTTCGAGCATCTCGACCATTTCCTCGTCGGTATTCACCGCGGCCTGATAGACATAGCCGTCGGCATCGGCGTTCGGATGATCCGGGCGGAACAGCTGCGCCGGTTCGCGGTCCAGCGGCACGATCCGCTGCACATCGACCGTGGCGATGCCCGTCCGTTCGGCCTGATCGGCATAAACCGTCGCGAACACCGGACGCAGGGGCCGAAAGGCGGAATCCGCGGACCCGGCGACAGCATCGGCATTCGCGATATTGGATGCGATCGTGTTGAGCCGTGTCATCTGGGCGGACATGGCGCGCCCGGCGACATCGAACACGGTACGGATGCCCGTCATGGTCATTCACCCCTGATCGCGCGTTGCAGGCCCGAGATCTTGCGGTTCAGCAAGGTCAGGCTGGTCTGGTGCCGGACGGCGTTTTCCGAGAACGCCATCTGTTCCACGGCAAGTTCCACGGTGTTCCCGTCCAGCGACGGGTTCACCGGCTGGCGATAGCCCAGCCCGCCAGGACCGGACGCCTGCCCGACCGGGATATGCCGCGCATGGGTGCTGGTCAGTTCCGCCCCGCCCGTCGCGCGCGCCAGTTCCGCCGCGAAATCGAAATCCCGCGCCTTGAAATGCGGCGTTGCCGCGTTCGCCACGTTCGATGCGAGCACCATGCCGCGGCGTTCGCGCAGCACGAGCGCGTCGGCGTGAATGCCCAGATGATCCCGTATCGCCGTCATCGCGTGATCGTTCCTTTCCATGAACCGGAAATCTCCGGTCGCTGCGTCCGTCTGGACCGGGATTTGCAAGAGCGGTGCCAAGTGATGGTCCACCCGACGGGAGTTCGCAGATGACAATAGAAATCGCCCCGCAGCCGCACGGACAGGCCAGCCAAGACGCGCAGCGCAAGCTGCGCCGCGCGTTGCGCAAGACCGAGGATCGCGCGGCGCTGGCGAAACTGAAAGCTGCCTTCCACGATGCGGAGCGGCCGGGTTTCCGGCGTGTGGCCATGTCCGCGCGGCTGATGATGCTGCGCATGTCGCTGGAGGATCTGCACCGGACTCCGGCACCGAAGAAACCGAAGGCGGCGCCTGCGGCGGTCGCGCCGGCCCCGGAGTCGCAACCGGTGCCCGAGTCCGCGCCGCCACCCGCGCCGAAAAAGGTTCAGAAGTCGAAATTCGCAGAACTCGATCTCAACAATGCGGCAAGACTGCTGGCGATGGAGTCGGCGGCAGCCGCACAGCCCCTGACCGATCCGTCCGCGCAGGTGCCACCGCCGGAGGTCGCATCCGCCGATGCGGATGCGCAGCGATCAACCCTGGAAGCCATTGATCCGGCCCCGGCCAACCCGCAATCCGGCGAAACACCGGATCGGGCGGATGCCTGGGAAGTCTCAGATGCGGCGCAAATGCCCGACGCTCCCGCAATGGGTCTCGACCAACCTGGAACGAACCGGGGCGCAACAGACAAGGGGTTTCGCCCCGTCTCCTTTGCCAGGGCGGAGCTGCCCACGGAACGCGACCTGCCGGACGAAATGGCACCTGATGCGAACGGGTCCGTTGCCGAGCCGCAGGACGAAAGCCACGACCCTCGGGCCAAGCCCCTGGCGGCGCTGGCCGAGGCCGCGTCGTCGGTACAGCGCGATGACGCTGGAGACATGCCAGCATCCGCATCTGCGCCCGCGCCGACCAAAGTTCGCACGGATGACGCCGCCGTGACGCCCGCTGTGCAGCGGAGTGTCGCTCCTGACGCAATGCCGCCAATTGCCGCTCCGGCGCGCGAACCGTCGGTTTCGGTGCCAATGGCCGAACCCCCAACCACAGCGCAAGACGGGCCTGTCGCCGACATTCTTGTGCCCAACCCGGCGGCGATCCACGTTGCTACAGGTGGCAGCAGCGCGCGCGGGGGCACCGAACCGCCAAGCGCGCAAACCGAACCGGCGGCGCGCCAAACCGCGCCGGATGCCGTCAGTGCCCTTGCCGCATCCGACGCCGTGGAAGGATCGCGCGACGGGGGCGACGAACGCGATCGTGGCGCCCTGCCCGCACCGGCGCGGCTACCCCGACATGAAACAGGCGATGCAGACGGCGCCATCCGGGCCGACGTGCCGACGTTTGCCGCAGAACGGGGCATGGCGCGCGAACCGGAGACGATACCGATCGAAGCCCCGGCCGCGGTCGACAGTCTTGAGAACAAGGTCTTCCGAAAGCCGAAGAAGGGCACGCCGATGGTCAATCTCGACGCCATGGCGGCGCTGGCCGCCTTTTCCGCGGCGGCGCCGGGCGCACAGGACCCGAAGACCGACGCCGCGGATGACGACTGGCTCTGGGACGACTGATCGTCCGCCATTGAACTCTCCTGCCGCGGCCCCTATCAGGTCGCGGCGGATGACAGCGGGCGGCGTTTCACGACGTTGGGCGAACCGGGTAAAAGGCCATCAAGGCAGGTGCCGACGACGCAACGGGACGCGGCGCGCGACCGCGCGGGGCGTGTCCCCTGCGAATGCAGCCCTGCCGATGCCTGCGCATGAGGGCACGCGATCGGCCCCGTTGCTCAGACCTTGTCCATCAGCTGCGCACGCAGACGTTCGATCGCGGCTTTCTTGATCTGGGATACCCTGCCCGTCGTGACATCGAGTATCGCGGCGACCTCGTACACGTTCAGTTCTTCGACGTAGTACAGTTGCAGCACGAGCGCCTCGCGCTTCGGCAGCGTCTTCAGCGCGTCGCGCAACAGGTCGCGCATCTCGTTGAACTGGGTCGTGTCCTCGGCTGACCGGGCGTGATCCTGGAACAGGATGGAATGGTCGGAATAGACCTCGTCCAGCGAACGGGTCTGGTTCGCTTCGAACTGCGCCCGCCAGTCCGACAGCTCGGTCAACGTCATGCCCAGATGGGCGGCCACCTCGTGGGTTTCCGCGCGCCGCATCAGGCGCCCTTCAAGCTCCTGTTCGGCGGCCTTGATGCGCTTCTGCATCGCGATTGTCGACCGGCAGAGGTTGGAATTGCGCCGCAGGAAGTCGATGATGGCACCGCGCACGCGAATGCCGGCATAGCCCGCGAAACTGGCTCCCTCCTGCGCCGTGTAGCGACGGCTGGCATCGATCAGCCCGAGGTATCCCGCCTGCAACAGGTCGTCGATCTCGATGAAGCGCCCCACGCGACCGTGGAAATGCCAGGCCAGCCGGCGCACGATCTCGACGTGATCCTCGACCAGCTTGTCTGGGCAAGGGGACTGTTCCCTGTAACACCGTGGCGCGATCATGACACGGCCCTTCCGGTGTCGAAACGGTCGGCGGCCTGCCCCGCACGGCGCTGCATGGTCATGTCCCCGCCGCCAGCGTTTGCGGCGCCGCGTTCTCGCCCAGGGTTGCCACGATTTCGATCCGGCGGTTGTCCGGAAGTTCGTTGACCGCAAGAACGATGCTGTCGTCGCCCTGCGCGCGCAGATACGCGGCGAAGGCCCTGCGGAGCTGGGCGGACACGACGATCAGCGGCTGCTTGCCCTGGGCGACCAGATCTTCCGACACGCTGTTGAGATGACGCAGCATCGACTGCGCCAGCGGCATGTCGATCACGAGCGGCCCGTTTCCGGCCTGCTGGCGCGCCCGGATCAGGATCTGCTCCAGTTCCGGGGCCAGCGTGACCAGAGGCAGCGGCTGGTTCAGCGGGATGATCTGCTGGATCAGCAGCGGGGCCAGTGCGGGGCGCAGCGCCTCGGCCATGTCCTGCGACGTCAGGTTCCGCCCGGCCATTTCCGACAGCCCCTCGAGAATGCGCCGCAGGTCGCTGATCGGGATACGGTCGGCCAGCAGCGTCCGCAGAACCGACGTCAGCACATGCAGTGGAACAAGTTTCGGCACGACCGATTGCACCAACGTCGGGCTGAGCCGTTCGAGGTTCTCCAGCAGCGCCTCGACATCGTCCGGTCCCAGCAGGTCCGCCGCGTTCCGGTACAGGATCTGGCTCAGATGCGTGGCGACAACGCTGTCGGGCTCGACGACGACATGATCGTCCGCCTCGGCTTCGGCCTGCTGGTGGGGCAGGATCCAGACCGCATCCAGCCCGAAGCTGGGGTCCTTGACCGCCAGTCCTTTGAGCTTGCGCTGCGACAGCCCCCCCGGCAGGGCGAGCTTGCGGTCGGGATGCACGACATCCTCGGCGACGATGGTGCGCCCGATGCGGATGCGGTACTGGCCCGAGGGCATCGACAGGTCGTCGCGGATGCGCACGCCGGGCACGACGAACCCCATGTCCCGCGATACGTCCCGCCGGATCGACGTGATGCGGGAAATGAGGCTCGACCCCGTGCCGCCATCGATCAACCCGATCAGGCCATACCCGATCTGGATCGAGATGGGCGAATAGTCGGTGACGTCCTCGGCGACGATCGCTTCCGGCGCACGGGCCTTGCCCGGCTGGTCGGTGTCCTGCGTGTCCGCGCCGGCGGTCCCGTCCCCCGTTCCCGATGCCGCGGCCTTTCGCACCGCGAACCACGCGACCGCCCCGGCGGCCGTGGCGGCGACAAGAAAAAGCAGCGTCGGCATCCCCGGAACCAGCCCGAGGATGCCAAGCACCGCCGCGGCGGGAATCCACGCGCGCGGAAGCACCATCTGCTCCCCGATATGGCCGGCCATGTCGTGGGTCGACGACACCCGCGTCACGATGATCGCAGTCGCGATGGACAGCAGGAGCGACGGGATCTGCGCGACAAGGCCATCGCCGATCGACAGAAGCACATAGGCCTGCGCGGCGTCGCCCAGCGACATGCCGTGCTGGCTCGTGCCGATGATCATGCCGCCAAGGATGTTCACGAGCAGGATCAGGATGCCCGCGACCGCGTCGCCCTTCACGAATTTCGACGCACCGTCCATCGATCCGTAGAAATCGGCCTCCTCGGCGACCTCGGCCCGGCGGGCCTTGGCCTCTTCCGGGGTCAGGATGCCGGCGTTCAGGTCCGCGTCGATGGCCATCTGCTTGCCCGGCATCGCGTCCAGCGTGAAGCGTGCGGACACTTCGGACACCCGGCCCGCACCCTTGGTGATGACGACGAGGTTGATGATGACGAGGATGGCGAACACGAAGATCCCGACGGCGAAATTGCCCGCGATCACGAATTGCCCGAACGCCTCGATCACCCGGCCCGCGGCGTCGCTGCCCGTGTGGCCGTCGCTCAGCACGATGCGCGTGGACGCGACGTTCAGTGCCAGCCGCAGCACCGTGGCGATCAGCAGAACGCTGGGGAAGCTGGAGAAATCGAGCGGCCGGTAGCTGTGCATCGCGACCATCAGCACCAGCAGCGACACGAGGATGTTCAGCACGAAGAAGCCGTCGAGCAGGACCGCGGGCAACGGCAGCACCATCATCGCCACGATGGCGAGGATTCCCACCGGCATCAACGCCCCGCCGGGATTGTGTCGACGGATGGCCGGTGCCGTCATTGCCGTCATGGTCGGGTCTCCAGGCGAAAGCCGCTGTGTGGACTGCACGGATGTGCCGCCCCGGCGGATGGCGGCCGAGGGTAGCGTGATCGTAGCAAGGGGCGTGCCAGCCCGGCCCGGAACCGGCAAAATCCGACCGTCTGCCGGGCATGGCACACTATTTGCTGGCAGGTGCGCGAACCACACGGGTCCCGGCCCTTGCCGTGTCCCCAGCGATGGAGTGCCCATGTCCACACGCCGAATTGCCGGACCGTCTTCCCTGCTCGGTCTGGTGTTGCTGGCCGCAGGGTGCATGCCGATGCACCAGCCCGCGACCAGCGCCCTGCCGATTGGGGCCGATCCGCAGACCCGCCAGCTGGCTGCGATGAAGGACGATCTCGACAGCGTGTCGCCACGTCCCGGCACGGCGACCGTGGTGTCGCAGGCGCGTTCGGTCGTCGTCGAATTGCAGGGACTGGGCTTTGCGCAGGTCGCGCGGCAACCCGGCAAGTCGCTGAATCAGAAACGCATTCTTGCGATCCGCGCCGCCCGGCTGGACGCGATGCGAGACCTGACCGAACAGGTGCACGGTCTGCATGTATCCGGACAGACCACGGTGCGCGATGCGGTCGTGCACGACGATGTCCTGCGCGGCGTGGTCGACGGAGAAATCCGCGGCGCCCGCACGGTGCGGATCACCCCCAAGGGGAGCGACAGTTTCGAGGTCGTTCTTGCCCTGTCCCCCGACACGGTGCGCTATATCGCGCGCGCGGCGCGGAGGTAACGACGCATGGCCCCGATCTGGATTCTCGCACGCATGGCGCTGCTGGTGTTCCTGGTCGCGGTCGGCGGTCTGCCGGCCGGCGCCGCGGATCCGACGATCTGGGTGCGTGTGACGGGCATTGCCGCCGTGAAGACTGCCGGGGACGACGACGCGGCGCGCCGACGGGCGCTGGCCGACGCGCTGCTGACGGCGGCGCTGACCGGCGGTGCAGAGCTGCGCGGCTACACGGCGATGGACCGCGGCGTCATCACGGCGGATCTGGCGATCCTGCGCCCGCGCGGGCGCATCCTGCAGCATCAGATCCTCGGGGCGCAGCGGGACGGAGCGTTCTGGAAGGTGCGCATCCGCGCCAAGGTCGGCCCGGCATCGCCGCTGGACTGCGGGACCACGCGCAAGCTCGTGGTGACCGCCTATGCGCCCTCTCTCCATCTCGCCCCTACGGCACCCGCCTGGTCGGCGGCCTTCGCCCAGGCGCTTGCTGGACGGCTGGTCGATCAGCTCGACCGGAACCCGGCGACCGATCTCGACCGCGTCACCGACAGGCCGCGGCCAACCGCCGGTTCGGGCGTACCGGCGGGGTTCGACTATACCGCGTTGACCCAAGGGGTGATCGACCAGCGCGGCGGCGATACCGCCTTCGAGGTGGCGATCGACCTGCGCGCCAGCGGCCAGACGGTCACGATGCAGACCGAGCTGCGCTTCACCGAAGGCACGGGCCGCGTGTCGCGCCGGGTCGTGGCCAATGAAACCACTGTGCCCCGGCTGAACAGCGTCAGCCAGTTCACAGGCCGCCCCCGCGCCGTGGCCGAGGCCGATCTCGCGCGCGGTGTCGAGAGCGAACTCGACGCGCTGTTGCGCGAACAGACCTGCCGCCCCCCGGAAGCGCGGCTGGAGGTTGCCGGTGACACGATCACGGCGCCGGTGGGCACGCGCCACGGGCTGCGCACCGGCGCACTTGCGGTCATCATGGACGAGGACAAGGGCTTCGGCTTTCTCGATGTCGTGGCGCTTGGCCGCGACAGCGTGACCCTGAAGCCGCTCGATCCCGTGGCGCACCCGGCGGCCCTGCGCGGTATCCGGGTCGAATTTCTCGACGCGGGGCTTTGAACATGGGCCGCGCGCGCAGGTTCCGGTCGGCGCTTGTCTGCGCGGCGGCACTGGCCGCGGCGCCGGTCGCGGCATCCGATTACAGCGCCGGGGTCTCGGGCGCCGAGGCCCGGAAACTGGTGGCCGCGGCGCTTGCCGCACACGGGCTTGCAGCGGACCCCACGATTTCCGCGGCGCGCCACTATCCTCCCTGCGGTCACACGCCCCGCATCGCGCCGCGGGGCGGCACCTGGACCACCGTCGAGATGTCGTGCTCCGCACCGTCGGCATGGTCCCGCGCCCTGCGCACCGGCATCGCCCCCGACCCGCTGCCCGCGACCCCCGTCGAGATCACGCCGGACGGCCCGCTGATGGCGACGCTGACCGTCAGTCTTGCTGCGGGCGCCGTCATCGCGCCGGAGCATGTGGCCCTTTCGCCAGCCAGTGCCGCAGCGGGGACCGGCGGTTTCGGCAACACGGCGGATGTGATCGGGCGGCGGCTCAAGGTGGGGTTGGGCGATGGCCATGTTGTGCTGGCAAGGCATCTTGAACAGGACTGGCTGATCGTCGCGGGCACGCCGGTCGCCATCGCCTTCGAAGGCGGCGCCGTTCAGGTGATCGCGCCGGGCGAAGCCATGCAGAACGGCCAGCGCGGCGACCTGATCGACGTGCGCAACCGCGCATCGGGCCGCATCGTCAATGCCTATGTCCTCGAGCGGAATAAAGTTGGCGTATCCGCTAAACTGAACTGACGTGCTGTCGTATCGGTAGGCAAATAGGAGCGTGCTATGGTGGACCAAATTTCCGCGGCGGGGCGTGCGCGACTTGTCAAGATCGACACCGACACGCCCACGACAAGACCGACACGGGCCGCGCCCGGACCGAATGCGGCCCTCGCATCAGAAGAGGTCAGCCTGAGCAAGGCGGCCGGACAGTTTCCCAAGGGCATGGATGCCGGCCCGCCCTTCGACCTTGATACCGTGAAGCGGATCAAGGCGGAAATCGCCGACGGCAACTATCCGATCAACGTCGACCGGATCGCCGACAGCCTGTTCGAAAGCTATCACGACATGATCGGCTGACCGGCAGGCACCGCAAGTCGCGTGGCCCCAGGGCCCGCGCGGCGTCAGGCGTTCGTGCGCCGGTCCGCCCGATCCGACGCGTCCGGCAGATGGCGCTGGACGAGACCTGTGATCAGGGCCCGGCCGAGCGGTTTCACCACGACCTCGTTCGCGCCGGCTTCGGTCATGCGGCGCGTCTCCGCCGCGTTCGGCGCGGCCAGCAGTCCGACGATCGGCAGGTCCGGATCGGTACGGCGCAGGGCCGTCGTCAGCACGTCGCCGCCGGTGCCCGGCATCACCAGGTCCACCAGCACGAGATCCGGTCTCCGGGTCCGGAAGCAGGACAAGGCCGTCACGGCATCGCCTGCCAGCGTGACCTCGCCGAAGATCTTGCCAAGCATGGCCCCGGCGACGTTGCGCAGGGTCGGATTGTCGTCCACGAGCATGACATGCGCCCGCGCGGCGGGACATTGAGCAACCGGCGCTCTGCTGAGTTGTGCGCGGCCCTTTGCATCGCGGACCAGATAGGCGAGGACGCGCCCTGCCCCGTCCGGCGGAGCCGCAGCGGCATGCGTTTCAGGCAGACGGGCCTCGACAGACGTTCCATGTCCCGGCCGGGTCGATACCTGCAGCGTGCCATCCAGGGTGGCGACCGCAGCGCGGACGATGGCAAGCCCCAGACCGAATTCTGTCGAAAGCTCCGGCACGGCGGCCAGGGCGGGCGGATACCCGCAACCGTCATCCGCAACCGTCCAGATGCCGAGGCACGGCGATTGGCCCGCAGCCCGCCCGTAGCTGAGCGTCAGGCAACCGCACCCGGCATGGTCCAGCGCATTGCGCACGAGATTGTCGAGGATCGCCCGCAGACGATGCAGATCCCCCGCGACCGGATCGAAGGCCCCGTTCCCCACGCGGATCTCGATCTCCACCCCGGCCTGCGCGGCCTGGGCATCGAAGCGCGCCTTCAATTCCTCCAGCAGTTGCGCCGGAACGAGGGGCCGATAGCGCACCGGCAGCCCGGCATCCGGCAGACCGGTCGCGGCGGGCGGGGCCGGGTCTGCGGACGGCACGGGGGCGGGCGGCGCAGCGGCGGGGGCGGGCGCATCGAACAGGTCCGGGTCCGCGCGGTCGACAGGCGGGACAGCGCCGTCGCCCGGTGCGTCTGGCCGGGTTTCGGTTTCGGTCGTGGCCGGAAGCACCGCGATTGCGGGTCTCGTCCTTGGCGCGCGCGCGACAAGCGGGGTCGCGTCTGGCCTTTCCGTGGACCACCCGAACACCAGCACGAGACCGGCAACGGCACAGGCAAGACGCGCCTGTTCAGCCGCATGACGGAGCCACCCCGCGCGATCCAACGGCAGGGCAGGGTCGGCGGCGATGCCCAGCATGGCGGCCAGATGTGCCTCTGCCACCGGTGCGAGGGCGCCGGCCGCGAATGTCGCAAGTGCCGCGCAGGCTGCGACCGTCAGTGCCTGCCCCCCGCAGGTACGATACTGCCGCAGCGCCATGCCGAGTGAAAGGCCCAGCACAAGCCCGACCTCCGCCGCGAGGGCCACGCGCAGGAGTTGCGGTTCGATCTCTCCGATACGTCCGGCAGACAGGGGCGCGAGGTCGGGCCAGAGCAGCGCGGCAACCGCGAACGCGACCAGCCAAAGATGCCGCGCGGGCAGCATCGCAAGCCCCAGCATCACCGCAATGGCGACCGCGGGGATCGGGACCGGCGACAGGACCGACCACGTGCCGATGACGCCGCAACCGGCAAGGTAGATCGCCCCGCCGGACATGCCGGGTATCAGGCCGCGCCTCGACGGGCGTTTGCCCGCGCGCGCGGTCATCCCTGCCCGTACTCCAAGGCGGGACACGAAGGGCAACACCGATTCATGCAGCATGGCAGTCTCGCACCGGGAACCACGGGGGCAAGCGACTGTCGATCACCGCACCCGGCGCAGTTCTGCAAGGACCATGCCAGTCCCCAGCCCACTATTTGCCGGCCATCATGACGAGCTGCAGGTAAAGCAAGCGGGTCCGCGTCGCGCGTCGCGGGTCGTCTTCGTACACGACGACTTTCGGGCGGGTCGTTCCCTCGGTCTCGATGGCGATGGAAAACGCGTCGGGCAGATGCACGGCATAGTCGGCCAGCACAGCTTTCGGGTCCGCGAGGAACCTGTCCCGAAAGGCCGTATCGAGCCAGCATCGGGCCAGCGCCCGGCCGAGTATGTCCGGCAGGAAACGCGCCACTTCCGACCGGTTGAGCAGCCGGGTTTCGCGCTGCACCAGTTCGTCGGCCGGAATGGACGCGGCCGCCGTGGCGGCGCCGTTTGTGCGCAGACCCCCGGCCATGCGTGTCATGACCGGCCCCAGCGCGCGTGATATCTGTCTTTTCATCGTCTTGATCCGCGCTGTGACGGCTCGATGCCCTGCCATGCACTCAAACGGCGCGGCGCGCCAAAGCTATAGCGGCAAGCGCCAGTTTTCTGCTCCGGTGCCTGGTCGCGGCACCTATTGCGACAGAAGCAGACCCGTGACCAGAACTTCCAGCACGGGGTCGGGTTGTTCCGGCGTGCCCAGCCGCGCGTTTGCCGCCATCCGCAAGGCGGACGGCAAGCTTGCGTGCAGCGCCGCGAGATCGGCTGCCTTTTCGGCCTGCACGCGCAGCGCTTCCTGGATGGGTGCCAGGACATCCGCCGGGCTTTCCTGCATTGCCCCGGCAATTCTGGCGTTGTCCTGCTCTCGCACCGCCAGCGCGATCTGAACCTGCACAATGCCGCCCAGCGATGGAATGCTCGACGCGATGTTCTGCTGGATTTGCAGGTAATGCCGGGGCGCGCGATCCTCTTCCGCAGCGGCATCTTCGGGCGCCGCTTCGACGGGCGGCGTCACCATGCCCGACCCGGACAACCGCACGGGTGCGGCGGGCGGGAGCAGCAGATGCCCCACGGCAAACACGCCAAGCCCCAGCGCGGCTGGCAGAAGAACCGTCAGCCGAGACTGCAAGGTTCCGTCCATTGCAAAGCTTCCCTTTCGGCGGTCGCGGCGAGACATGGCAGGTTTCTTGCACTTTTTTTAAGACCATGACGCGGTTCCGGCACCAGACCGGTCCGTTAAACCGAAGGACACCGAACCATGACACCGACCCCTGCCCCGACGCCGTCCCTGCCGTTCCACCGCCACCCGGCCATGATCACCGTCGAAATCGTGCATTGCGCCGAAAACGGTACACCGCGGCAAACGGAAACCCGCGCGCTGTGGTACTACGTCCAGACGATCATGGGTGCTGGCCGGGACGCGGCGTGGCTTAGCGCGTCCTGAACCCACGCCACATCATGTAGCGGAACACGAAAGCCGCCGCAGCCAGCGCCACGATGGCGGCCCCGATCACGTCCGCAGCCGGCATGGCAGAGGCCACGGCGACGGCCGCGGCCGGGCGCCAGCCCAGAAAGACGATCAACAGGGCGGCGACCATGACGAACAGGCGCACGCGCAGGCATGTCGTGCACGCGGCATGCTGATCCATCGGGACCTGATCGCGCATGTCGTTCCCGTCAGGGCCGGTCATGACTTGCCAGCCTGGCCATAGTGGAAATGCAGCAGCTTCGCCTGTCCGCGCCGTCGGACCAGGTCCGCACGCCGCGTGTCCACGGTGCTGCTGGCCTTGTGCACGGCTTCGAGGGCGCGCCACAGCGCGCCGGCAGCCTGACCGTTGACGGCTTCGGCAAGATGCCCGTTCGCCAGCGTCGTCGCCTGTTGCCGGAGCGCGATGTTCAGGTCGTGGACCGCATCGTAATCCCGGTCCCGCGCCGCCTGTTCCAGGCGCGCGGCGATCGAGATGATGTCCGCCGTGTGCGTGTTGTCCGGGTCGCTGCGCGTCATCGCGGCTACTCCACCTGCGCGGCGATCGAGCGCCATGCATCAAGGATCTCGCCGATGGCGAAACGCGCGTCGTCAAGCTTTGCCTCATCGTCCCGGCGGAAGGTGTGCAGGATCTGGATGCGCACGAATTCATACACCTGGAACAGGCTGGTGGCGATCTCGGGCCCGGCTTCGAAATCGAGGCTGGATTGCAGAATGTAGACCGCGGTGAACGCCCGGTTGAGCTGCGCGTCGGGATAGGGTCTGCCCGCGCTCCGCGCCGACACGAGAACCCCGAGCGCACGTTCCAGTTCGCGCAACGTCACCTCGATCACCTGGTGCGGAGAGTCGACCTGGTCGAACGACGTGCTTTCCGTCTTCCGGTATTGCGTACGGGCCAATGCGGCGTTCATGGAACCTCTCCTTTCGGGGCACAGCCACATGCTGTTGAAGATGACAACGGCGAGGCCGGGAAATTGTTTAGCCGGCCTGGCCCGTCATGCGGCCTCCAGACGACTGACCGACAACACCATGCCGACATCGCCGCCCGCCAGCAGCACGATCCCGGTCAGCCCGCGCATCCGGGACAGCACGCCGCGCAACGGGCGCAGCAGAACCTTCTGCTGGCCAAGCAGCTCATCCACCGGAAGCGCCACGTGGCGCGCGGCCGACCGGACGATGACGTACAGCCGCTCGTCGGGATCCCGCGGGTCGGCCGCATGTGCCCGGCGCGCGCCCTGCAGGTCGTGGATCGGGATATGTTCCGCTTCCGACACGCGCAGCATGCGCGCGTGGCCCTCGGCCGAAACGTTCAAAATGTCCCGTCTGCCGCACATCTGAATGCCCTGGATCGCATCCAGCGGAATGACGTAGCTGACATCGGCCACCCGCACGATCATGCCGTCGAGAACCATCATGTTCAGCGGCAGCATGAGATGGAAGCGCATCCCACCGGTCGGTGGTTCGGATACCCGCAGACTACCCGAGCGCAGCGCGAGGTCCTGGGCGATCTCGTCCACGACCTGGTCGTCCGGCAGCGGTCCGCCGTTGTCTTCCAGAGTGATGATGACACCATCATCCTCGCGCATGATCGCCACGTGGTAGCGCGTCGGCGGATTGGCATCCGAAAGCCGCATGGTGAGAAGCGCGCGCATATGGGTGCGCATCTCCTCAAGGATGGTCTGGTCCATCGCCAGTTCGCCCCCCTCGCTCGACAGGCGCGCTTCCCTGCCCATCGCGCGCGACCGGGTCTCCACGAAAGCGGCGAGCGATTGCAGCAGCGCCTGCGCCGAACGCGAGCGCAGCGCCACGCCCGCCTCCTGAAGCCACGACACCTGTTCGGATAGTTGCGCCTCGGCATCCGCGACCTGAACCAGCCTGTCGCCGTAGTCTTCCACCCGGTCGCGCAGGACACGCCAGACCTGCGGGTCCGGCAGATCCAGCCCGGACTCGCGCAGCGCCATTTCCATTTCGAGAAGCAGGTCGCGCCCGGAAAGCGCGCTCAGCATATGCTGCACCATCGCCTGCCCTGCCGCCATCTCGCCGATCATCTCGATCATCTCGATGGTGCTGGCGATGCTGGCCGATGACAGTGGCGGCTCGGTGCCCGGTGCTTCCGGGTGGTCTACCGCCGGGTCGGGTGGTTCGGCCAGCGTGGAGACCAGCGTCTGCACCAGCTCCAGGTCGCGCCCGCCAGGATCGATCATCGCAAGCGCTTCGACGATCTCGGTCGTGTCCAGCCGCGACGCGAGCAGGAAATCGAACAGGACATCATCCCCGGTGAAGACCGTGACATTCGTGATCATCCGGACCCGTCCAAGGCCGAGCCAGTCGAGAAACGCCTCAGCCTTTGTCTGGTCGCGGTTCAGATCGGCCCGGACGATGTAGAACGTCATCCGGTCCTCGATCCCTGCCTGCGCGGCCCGCACGCTGTCGGGCGACAGCACCCGGTGGAACGATTCCGGCAGGTTCAGGCGCGTCTCTATGGACCGCGCGCTGACGACGCCGCTCGACGTGAAGCAGGCGGTGGACGCGGCCTCGAACAACGCGTCGATATTGGCGAGATCGGGGGTGTCGCCCTGTTCAAGCGCGTCGAACACCAGTTCCAGCGTCTCGACATAGCCGCGCGCGATGCGCAGAAGCATGGCATCCGGCGCGACATTCCCGACCATCACGCGCGAGAACAGGTCCAGCAGCGCCATCGACAGCTGCGCCGCCGTTTCCATCCGGAAATGGTTGCAGGCGTGATGGACGAGCCACATCTGCCGTTCGAAATCCGCGAAGCGGGCCGCGCGGTCATCCGCGTGCTTGAGCGCGTCGAGTGTGTCGCGCAGCTGCACCAGCGTGTCATACACTGAATCCGCGCACCAGGTTTCCAGCAACCGGCTGGGCAGCATCACGTCGGTGCCCGGAACGCTCGGCAACACGCGCTCGATCCGCGCCAGAGCTTCGAAAAGCCCCAGTTCCGCCGCGCGGTAGGACACGGCATCCCGTGCCGCGCGCAGCGTGTCCGCGGCCGCATCAAGGGCGACGTAGCCATACGCCGCGGCCAGCGCGGCCAGCCCGTCGCACAGGTCGTCTTGCGCTTTGGCTTCGGGCTGTCCATTCGGATCGTGATAATGCAGACCGATCTCGGAAATGCGCGGATAGAAGGCCTGCATCTCGAACAGGAACCCGGCCGTGTCCCGCGCGGCCGTGGGCGGCGCTGCACCATGGCCCATGTCGCCTGGCATCTGCGCAGTACCCCGGTCGTCGGCAACAGCGGTAGGGACAGGCGGCACGGAGTCTTTTGCTGGAACAGAATTCGGAAAGGCAGCGACCGGGTCCGTGCCGGTTCCCGCGCATTCCCCCGCCGGATCCGCCGAGTCCCGTGTCCCGAGGGCATCGGACCCTCTCAGCCACGTCGCCTTCAACTCCCCAAGATCGACCCGCAGCGCCTGGATCGCCGCCGGGATGTCCCCGTCGCCCGCCCTTGCCTGTGCCACGAACGGATCGAGCCGCGCCTGCCACGTCTCAAGCCCCATCTGCCCGGCCGCGTAGGAAAGCTGATCGGCAAGCCGTGCCGCGCGCGCCGGGGTCTCGGGGTCGGCATCCTCCACGAGCTTTCCAAGCCTTGCGATCGTATCCGTTACCATCCCGTCGAAAATCTCGACGAAGGCGGGATCCTGCATCCGCTTCGGCGCGGGGGGCGCCGCAGGTTCGGCGGGTGCCGGGGCGGGCGCCGGTTCGGGTTGGCACGCGGCAACGGGGTCCGTCGGCAGGTCGTTCCAGTCTTCGGGCACGGCCGTTTGCGCCGCGCCGCGTGCAGACCCGTCGGGTTCGGGTTCCGAAACCGGCGCCGCACCCTTGCCGATGCCGACCGCCAGGAGCCGTTCGAGCCCCGCCGCAAGATCCGCGATGTGATCGGCGTTCACACCCCCGGCGCCCCTGGCCTTCGCCACGAAGGGATCGATATGCGCCTGCCAGTCCGCAAGACCCATCTGGCGGGCCGCGTAGGACAGCTTGTCGGCGGCACGCCCCGCGGCCCCGGCCATGTCCGGGCCGTCAGTGGCGCACATATCGGCCAGCCTGGCGATCGTGTCCCGGGCCATGTCCTCGAAGATCTCGCAATAGGTCGGATCGTCGATCAATC
This sequence comes from Meridianimarinicoccus zhengii, assembly GCF_003254465.1. Lineage (GTDB taxonomy): Bacteria > Pseudomonadota > Alphaproteobacteria > Rhodobacterales > Rhodobacteraceae > Meridianimarinicoccus > Meridianimarinicoccus zhengii. Next base: position 21,491 of record NZ_QDFI01000019.1, on the reverse strand, counting down.
GCGGCGGTGCGTTCTCCGCGTCAAGGGCGGCCGCCGGCGCAGCTGTTTCATCCGGCGCGGCCGGGGCCGGGGCCGGGTCCGCATCCGGCGCGGCCGCGTCGTCCGCCGTGTCCAGCGCCGCGAGCGCGTCGGCGATGGCTGCGACTTTCGCCGGCGCGGATCCCGGCACGCCTGCCCCATCGGGCTGGGTGCTTTGCGCGATCACATCGCGCAACCGCGCTGTCAGGGTTTCGGATGGTCCGGGTTCCACATCCGCGCGTGTCGCTGCGGTTTCTTCAAGCATGGTCCGCAGCGTGTCGCACGACAGCAACAGCACATCGAGGATATCGGCGGTCAGCGCGACGCCCTCGTCGCGCACGAGCCCGATGAGATCCTCGGACAGGTGGGCACGGTTCTCGACGGTGGACAGGCCGAGAACGCGGGCGTTGCCCTTGAACGTGTGCACCGCGCGGAACAGGGCCCCGATTTCGGCGCTCGGATCCGGGGCGGACCCGTCCTGCAACGCCAGAAGCGCCGCTTCCATTGCGTCCAGCGCCTGCGCCCCGTCATCGGCGAACAGGTCCCAAATTTCGTCCATGTCGTCAGACATCGTTCCGGCCTTCCGTTATCGCCGCGGGACCGGGACGCGGCCCGGCCCTGTCGCGTGCATCACGCCGCGACGAGCGACCGCATCACCGAGGCGAGTTCATCGCCGCTCTTTTCCTCGAGATCGTGGGACACCGTGCCCGACGGCTTGGCCACGATACCGTCGGCCCCAAGCTCGCGCGCCTTCGCGGCATGCGGCGATCCCTGAACCGTCACCGAGGACAGCATGCAGATCTTCGCCCGCGTCTTCAGCTTCGCGTGGCGCAGGAATTCGAGACCGTCCATCACGGGCATCTCGATATCGAGAAGGATCAGGTCCACCTCCGGGGTAGTCTCGAGCTTGTCCAGCGCATCCTGACCGTTGGATGCTTGCGCCACGACCTTGAAATCGGGAAGCGACTGAATGAAGCTCGACACATAGAGCCGCATCATCGCGGCATCATCGACGATCATCACGTTGTACTTGTGCGCCATTCCGGCCTCCGTTTGGGAAAGCGGATCCGCGCCGGCGGCGCGGATCCATGTCTCAGAACATTTCGTATCCGCGTTCGTCATGGTCGCCCGCGCGGGCCGCGGCCTTTGCCGCGCCATTGGCATGCCCGTTCGCGTGACCGTTGGGCTTGGCCGACGGCACTGCCGCGCCATGCATCAGCGCCTGGATCTGGCGCATCAGTTCCGGCGGCAGCGCGGCAAGATCGGGCATTCCGCCGGGGTCCGCCATCGTGATCTCGCGCAGCCGGAACTTGCGGATCTCCGTGGTCATGGCCTTCGTGGCCGCGGTCATTTCCGCCGCAGTCGCGGACAACTCGTCGGCCTGCTGGCTGGTGGACAGGGCCGTCCGCGCGACATCGCCGATGGCCTGGTTGATCTGCTCCACGCCGCGCGACTGCTCTTCCGACGCGCTGTTGATGTCGCGGACAAGCGATTTCACCTTCTCGATATCCTGAGCGATCCGGTCGAAGGCCTCGCTCGTTTCGCTGGCCAGCCGCACGCCGACGCCGACCCGGTCGGTCGCGTTCTCGATCAGGTCCGAGGTTTCCCGCGCGGCCTTGGCCGACCGCCCGGCAAGGTTGCGGACCTCCTGCGCGACGACGGCGAAGCCGCGACCGTGCTGGCCCGCGCGGGCTGCCTCCACAGCGGCGTTCAGCGCCAGAAGGTTGGTCTGGAACGCGATTTCGTCGATCACCTTGATGATCTTGGCGATGTCGGCAGAGGAAGAATTGATGTCCTGCATGGCGGCCACCATCGCGCCGACCTTTTCGCTGCCCGCTTCGGTGACCTTGGACGCCGCATTCACCAGCTTGTCGGCACGCGACGCGGCCTCGGCGTTGGCCTTGACCTGTGAGTCCGTTTCTTCTGCCGAGGCAGAGACCTGGTCCACCGATGCCGACGTGATCTGCGAATTCTCGGCCAGTGCGTTCGACGCCTCGTTCATCTGGCTCACGGTCTGGCCGACCTGGTCCACCTGCGCCGAGATCTCTGTGAACACCCTGTTCAGGCTGGCGAAAGCGCGATCCAGGGATTCGATGATGCCAAGGTACTCGCCCTCGAAGCCGGTCTTGTCGACCTCCCGGTCGAGACGCCCGGCAACCATCGCATCGGACAACTCGGCGATTTCGCCAACGACAAGGCGGAACTTGTCGCGCACCTTGGTGAGTCCCTTGGTGATGAAAGCGCGCTCGTCGTCGAATTGCGGGATTTCGGTGTCGAAATCCCCCTTTGCAAAGCCGTCGATCGTCGCCAGCACACGCTTCTTGGTGTTGATGTGACCGGCGACCATCTTGTTGACGTTGCGGGCCGTTTCCTGCAGCTCGCCATCGAACAGGTTTTCGTCGATGCGCGCACGGATTTGCCCGTCCATATGCGCCTCGGCCATGTCGTTGATCGCGGACTGCAATGCGGCGATCGCAACGTGACTGATATCGTCCCATTCGACGAATACCGAGTCGAGGCTTCCGTCCGCACGCAGGATCGGCGTCGCGTTGAAGGCCATCTTCACGCCGCCGATCGTGAACTTCGCGGCATGCGGCTCACGCATCCCGCGCAGGATCTCGTGTTGATATGCAGGGTTCTTGTGGAAAACGTCGATGGATTTCCCGACAAGTTCATCGGCACGAAAATTCGGCAGATCCGTACGCAGGTCAGCCTCGACACGACGCAGCATGTCGCGCGCCGAGCGGTTGACGATCCGGATGATGTGATCGCTGTCCGACACCATGACCGGTTTGCTGAGGTATTCGAGCGTTTGCGACACGTCGAACCCCTCGAATTGGTGCTTTCTGTTGGCTTCGCTCATGGGTCTGGTCCTTTTTCGGGTGCGGTCGCTGGGCGCGGGCTTCTGATATGGCTGGTCCGGTACACCGGGGCCCGTCTCGGCGGGTCGCGGCGTTGGATCGTCGACGGCGTCAGGTCGGCCCATCAAGGCGCCCTCGGGCTTATGCCGATCGTCCCTGGAGGTATCGGTCATGTCGGTCCTTTCTTCGTGGTCCGGACCGGTCAGGCCGTCGCGAGATGCGGCAGCGCCACATCGACGTCGGAAACCAGCACTTTTTCGTCGAGAAGGATCGCAACCCGCTCGCCGATCCGCCCGAGTCCACGCACCACGCCGGGACGGTCCGAGGACCGGAAGCTGGTGGCCTTGTCGATCCGGTCGGCGGGGATCTCCAGCACCTCGCTCACGCCGTCCACGATCAGCCCGATGGGGCTGTCCCCGAGATCGAGCACGATCACCACGGTGCGTTCGTCGTAATCCTTCTCGGCGATCCCGAAGCGCAGGCGCACGTCCATCAGCGGGATGACCTTGCCGCGAAGGTTGATCACGCCCTTGATGAACTTCGGGACATCGGGCACGGACATGATCCGTTGCATGCCGACGATTTCGGTCACGACGCTGATGGTTACGCCGTAATCCTCGTCCGCGACGGAAAAGGTCAGGAACATGTCGGCGATGTTGTCGCGCTCCTGCGACCCGCGATCTGCATCGTGATCGGCCGGTTTCCTGTCGGCCAGCAATTCGGTCATGATGTTCTTCCTTCCATGACATCAACCGCCCGCGGGGCAGCGAAGTTCGACATGCGGGCCTGCCTATCGGACTGGCCCACGGTGGACAGCAGCGCGGCCGCCATGTGATCCAGCGGAACCTGCCGTTCCACGGCCCCGTTTTCCCACGCTGCAAGAGGCATGCCGTAAACCGTGGACGACGCTTCATCCTGTCCCAGCGTGCGCGCGCCGGCGGCGCGCATCGCGCACAGCCCGTCGGCGCCGTCGCGGCCCATGCCGGTCAGGATCGCCCCCGTGGCGCGACGCCCCGCGATCTCGGCGATGGAATGGAACAGCATGTCGACCGACGGGCGGGAATAGCACACCGGATCGCCCTCGGTCATTCGCACGATGAGATCGGCACCTTTGCGGTCGAGAACCATGTGGCGCTGCCCGCCCGGGGCGATCAGTGCGAGACCGGGTTCCAGCCGGTCGCCATCCGCGGCTTCGCGCACGTCGATGCGGCAGAAACGGTCGAGGCGTCGCGCGAAAGCGCCGGTGAAGCTTTCGGGCATGTGCTGCACGATGACGATGGCCGGGACATCGGTGCGGAAGCATTCGAGGATATGGGACAGCGCCTGCACCCCACCCGTCGACGCGCCGATGCCGATCATCCAGTCCGTAGGCGACGGGGCGGCGGCGTCCTGGGGGCACCCGGTGCCACGCACCGACGCGCGGCGCATCGCGGTTTCCATCCTGTCCCGCGCGCCAGGCGTGCGGGCGATCCGCGCGGCCGCGTGCACGGCATCGACGACCTCGTGCATCACGGAATCCAGCCCTGACCCCACGCCGAGGCTGGGCTTCGCGATGACCTCCACGGCACCGGCCTCCAGCGCCTCGATGGCCCTGATCGTGCCGGGGCCGGTCTGCCCCGAGATGACGACCGTGCCGATCGGGCGATGGCGCAGGTAGGTCCTCAGGAATGTCAGTCCGTCCAGCCCGGGCATCTCGATATCCAGCGTCACGACGTCGGGCATCCGGGCATGGATGATCTCTTCCGCCTGTGCCGCGCTCGATGCGGTGCCGATGATCTCGATGCCCGGCACGTTCCCGAGCCCGAGTGTCAGAACCTTGCGGATCATCGCGCTGTCATCGACAATGAGTACCTTGGCCGGCCTGTCCGCAGCGGTCATTCCGCTCTCCTGTAGATGCCGGTGGACACGTTGATCCACGGCGTTCCAAGATCGCGGATCGGCTCGGTCACGCTGGTGACAAGCCACCCGCCCGGCTCTGTCACCGCGTGGATCGCGTTGAGTGTGTTGATCTGGTCGCTTTTGTCGAAATAATACAGAATGTTACGGCAGAACACGACCTGGAAGGCACGGCTGAACGGATAGGGCCGCGCCTTCAGATTCATGCGCCGGAACGTGCAGACATTGCGGATCTGCTCGGTCACGCGAAACTGTTCGATGCCCGTCGGCGTGAAATACTTGCGTAGCATTGCCGGGGGTGTGTGGGCCAGTTGGCGCTTGGCATAGACGCCCAGTTCCGCACGCTCCACCACCGGCGCGCTGATGTCGGTCCCAAGGATCAGAAGCTTGTCGAGGAATGACGGCCCCAGCTTTTCGGCGGCGATCATCGCGACCGAATACGCCTCGTCACCGGTGGATGCCGCGGCGCTCCAGATGCGGACCTGGCTGCGATCGGCCAGCCGCGGCAGGATGTGTTCGGCGACCTTGTCGAGAACCTCCGCCTCGCGGAAGAAGAACGTGTGGTTCGTCGATGCCGCGTGCATCACGGCAAGCTGGATCGCCTCGTTGTCATCATTCAGCAGCCCCGCCGCCAACTGGTCGAGATCGCCGCAGTTGAAGCAGCGCAGCACCCGCGACAGCCGCTGGCGCAGCAGTTCCGACTTGCCGTCGGCATACACGATCCCGCACCGCGTGCTGAGCCAGTCGCGAATGCGGTCATACCCGGCCTGATCCGATGCGATCATCTGCCGCCTCCTGCTGCCAGCCGTTCGCAATCCAGCACCACGGCGACCTCTCCGGTGCCAAGCAGCGCGCAGCCCCAGCTGGCGCGAATGCCCGCAAGTGCGCCGACCAGCGGCTTCATCACCACCTGCTGACGGTCCAGCACCTCGTCCACCGGAACGGCGATCGGTCCGGCATGGGTGGCGAACACGATGGCCACGGTGTCCGTCAGCGGCGGCAGTCTTTCCGGCATCTCGGCGTAGAAATGCTCGAGCCGGCAGACCGGCACATAGACCTCCCGCAGGAGCATCATCTCGGACCCGTTATCCGCCGCGACATGGAGCACCTCGGTCGTGTCCGGTTTCACGATTTCCTGGATGTCCTCGACCGGAACGGCGAAGAGCCGCGTTCTCTGGCGCAGGATGATGCAGTCCAGAAACGCCAGCGATACGGGGATGTGCAGGGCCACGCGCGTGCCCTGCCCCGGCGCGCTGTCCACCATGATGCGCCCGCGCAGGTCCTTCATGGTCGTGTTCAGCACGTCCATCCCGACACCCCGGCCGGACAGCGTCGATACGCTTTCGGCGGTGGAGAAACCTGGTTCGAAGATCACCTTCCACAGGACAGCACCCTCGGGTTCGTCATCGGGACCGAACATCCCTCGCTCGCGGGCCTTGCGGAGGATCGTATCGCGGTTCAGCCCGCGCCCGTCATCCGACACGACGATCCGCACCTCGCTGCCGACCTGCGCGGCGGACAGGGTGATGCGACCCTTCGCCGGCTTTCCCGCCCTCGCTCGGTCTTCCGGCGGTTCAAGACCGTGATCGGCGGAATTGCGCAGGACATGCAGCAGCGGATCGTAGAGACGATCCGACACCAGCTTGTCCACCAGTGTATCGGACCCTTCGACCACCAGTTCGATCTGCTTGCCGGTCTCGCGCTCCATCTCGCGGATCATGCGGCGCAGGCGGCGGAAGACCTCGTCCACCGAGACGAGCCGCAATTCGGTCGCCGCATCCTGCACCTCGCGGACCAGCATCGTCAGCCGGTGCACGGCGCCGTCGAAATTGGCAAGGTCGAGACCGGCGAGATCGGGCGAGTTCACCGTTTCCGACACGCTCAGCGACAGTTCTCCCAGCAAGTCCATCAGGCGGCTGATCTTTCCCGAAGACACCCGCATAAGCGCCGAGCCGGATGCGGACTCGCCTGCAATTTCGGCCTCTTCTGCCATGGGACCACTCCAGACTTCACAATGCGCGCCGCGGCGCAGGCAGGCAGAAGCCCTGCCCGCGACCGGACACGGCGGACACCGTTCCGCGCGTACAGGGCTGCCCTATGCTGCCGGCCAGGCAGGAAACGGGCCAAGTGGCCGGGCTACGCAGCGTCTTCGTCGCCGCGTTCGAAATTGAAGATGCAGACCCCGTCGAAACCCGTGGATTTGAACAGGAAAGTCTTCTTCATCGTATCCACGAACCCGCCGTAGTTCTTGTCGAACATCTTGAGGTCTGCCATCGACGCGAAGAACACATTGACCGAGATGTCGCCGTCCTTGCTGATCAACACCGTCAGCCCCGACAACTTGCAATTGGGGATGGCGTTGCCCAGCGTTTCCGTCACGAACGGTGCCGCGATCTGGGCGGCGTCCAGACTTGGGAACTTGAGATGGTATGTTTTCGAGAGCATGACTTTTGCCTGCCGTTGTCTGACGTACACAATCATGGTCAACGACCGCGGCCTGCGTAATGTGAGGCACGACGGCAGAGATAATTTCCGCGCCTCTCCCGCAGGAACATCACGGGTGCAACGCGGCCGTGCGGCGCCGCACGGACCCGCCGCACACGCCCGGACACGTGGCGCGATCGGACCTGTCGGAGAATTGGCGGTTTCCTGCCGACCACGCGGGCGTGTCGTGTTTCCGACACGCCCTGCCACGACAGATTGCCCCCTATGGCCCGAACAACGCCGTCTTTCCGGGCCGTTTTAGCGCCAGGCACGAAAATTCTTTTCGACCTCACTTGGCACACAACTTGCTTCTTCCGCGGCATCGAGAAGGAGAACGCCATGGATGCCGTTGCGATCATCGCGCAAGAGTTCACCGCCGCCGCAGCCCTGCAGTATCTGCTGGCCCGCCGCCGCATCGCCTTGGACGCCACCCCACAGGCAGGCAGCAGACCGGCGGTCCTCGTATCTTCCGCAGCCTACGAAGCACGGCTCGACAGCCCCCGGGCGCTGGTCGATCATGCCCGCGCGATCGGCGCGGCGCGGATCGTCGTGGTCCATGAAAACGCAGCCGCGCTCCGGGTGACGCAGGACATGGGCGGGCGGCTTGTCCGGGTCGATCTTCCCGTATCGGGCACGGCGAACCCGGTGCATGACGGCGGACTTCTTGCGCTGGCCGATCTCGTGGGGGCTGATCTCGGGGCGATGGTCGCGGCCGACGTGGCGACGGGTCGGCTGATCGACATGGCGACGCGCGTGGGGCGTTCGGATGTGACCGTGTTCGTCAACGGGCCCACGGGCAGCGGCAAGGAGGTGCTGGCACGGCGCATTCATGCCGCGTCGCGGCGCGCGGGCGCCCCGTTCGTCGCCATCAACTGCGCGGCGATCCCCGAGAACATGCTGGAGGCCATCCTGTTCGGCCACGAGAAGGGTGCCTTCACGGGTGCGTCGGCGCCGAACAAGGGAATCGTGCGCGCCGCCGACGGCGGGACCCTGCTGCTCGACGAGATTTCCGAAATGCCCATGGGTCTTCAGGCCAAGCTGCTGCGCGTGTTGCAGGAACGGGTCGTCACACCGCTTGGGGCGCAAAAGGAAGTGCCGGTCGATATCCGGATCGTCGCCACCTCCAACCGCGACATGATCGCCGAGATCGCCGCGGGCCGGTTCCGCGAGGACCTGTTCTACCGGCTCAACGTGTTTCCCCTGTCCACGCAGGCGCTGTCGCAACGGCCCGACGACATTCCCGCGCTAGCCGTGACGATGATCCGCCGCCATTGCCCCGCCGACGAACAGCTTCCCCTTCTGACATTCGAAGCCTGCAAGACCCTCATGGAGCACGACTGGCCGGGCAACGTGCGCGAACTGGAAAACGTCATGCAGCGCGCGCTGGTGCTGCGCATTGGCGACCGCATCACGCCCGAGGACATCATGATCCATGCCGGCACGGCGCTGATGCGCATGCCCGACATGCCCGCAAGCCTGCAACTCGCGGCGCGCGTGGCATAAGCCGGAGCCGGACATGACCATTTCCTCCGTCACCGGGCCAACCACGCTCGCCTCCGTTGCCGCGGCCGGCACGCGCGCGCCGCAAGCCCCCGTGCAAACCGGGACGACAGGCGGGCCGAGCTTCATCGAGCGGATGCAGGGCGCGCTGGAACAGGTTGCCGATGCGCAGAAGCAGGCGTCGGACAGCGCGCGCGCCTTCGAGACGGGGGCCACCGACGATCTGGCGGCGGTGATGGTGGACCAGCAGGTCTCCTCGCTCGGTTTCCAGCTCACGATGCAGGTGCGCAACAAGGCGCTGACCGCCTATCGCGACATCATGAACATGCCGGTCTGAAAGACCGGATTGCAGGCGAGATACGATGGATAGTACCGCTGCACCGCTTCCGCAGACCCGCTCCGCCGGCGCGTTGGCACGGGCGCGAAGGACGCTCGAACAGGCGACCGGGTTCACCCGTCAGCCTGCGATCCGACGCGCGATGCCCGCCATCCTGCTGTTGTCCGCCGCAGTCATCGGGGCGGCTGTCTATCTCATGATGGCGCAGCCGGATCGCGTGACGCTCGCCACCGGCCTGCCCGAGGCGGAGAAGGCCAACGCAATGCAGCTTCTGACGACGGCTGGAATCGATGTCGTGCTCGACGAGGCCACTGGCGAATTGCGGGTCGCGCAGGCGGATTATCACCGGGCGCGCATGCAGCTTGCCGCAGAAGGTCTGCCGCAGGCAGTGGCCGACGGCTTCTCGATGATTTCGGACATGCCCATGGGCACCAGCCGGTCCGTCGAAGGCGCGCGCCTGCGGCGCATGCAGGAACTCGACCTCGCGGCATCCATCGCCGAATTGCAGCCCGTATCGGCGGCGCGGGTCCATCTGGCGCTGCCGGAACGCACCGCCTTCATCCGGGACACCGAACCGCCCCGCGCATCGGTCATCGTGCAGCTGGCGCCGGGCCGGTCGCTCGATGCGGGTCAGGTGCGCGCGATCGTCAGCCTTGTGTCTACGTCGGTGCCCGGCATGGCGCAGGATGCAGTATCGGTCGTGGACCAGGCCGGGCGGCTTCTGTCGCAGGACGCCTCGGACCCCCTGCAGGAACGCACCGGCACCCAGCTTGCGCATCAGGCCCGGCTCGAAGCCCAGTACCGGGCCCGGATCGAAGCGCTCATCACACCTTTGGTCGGCATGGGCAACGCCGCGGTCGAGGTCGCACTCGACATGGATTTCACCCGCTCCGAGATCATGAACGAACGGTACGATCCCGACGGCCGGGCCCTGCGCAGCGAACAGGAAAGCATCGACCAGACCCGCGCGCAGCCCGCCGTCGGCGTGCCGGGTGCCATCGCGAACACGCCCCCGCCGGTGGCCGAACTGGAAGCCGAGCAGGCCGCCGAGGCCGAAGAGGCCGGCGAAGAGGGCGAGACGACGAACCGCCATTCCAGCTTCACCCGCAACTACGAGGTCAGCCGCAGCGTGGAAACGATCCGGCCCGCCGCGATGGCCGTGTCGCGCGTGCACGCGGCGGTCCTGCTGCGCAGCCCGCCGCCCGGCCCGGACGGGGCACCGACCGACATGCCCGCGGAAACCGTGACCGCCATCGAGAACCTCGTGCGCACCGCGGTCGGGTTCGATGCGGCCCGCGGGGATGTCGTGACCGTGTCCAGCGGCGCGTTCGTCGATCCCTTCGCGGGGATGGATCCGAAATGGTACGAGGCCGGCTGGATACCGGGCGCGGGACGCCAGCTTCTCCAGTTCGCCGCGCTGGCCGTGATCGTTCTGGGCGTGGTGCGCCCGCTGCTGAACCGCGTGCTTCTCGCCGCGCCGGACATGACCGCCACGGACGATGCGACGGGCGCGCCCGGCAACGCGGATGCCGTCGAGGTCAAGGAGGGCGAAAGCCTGACCGATCTGCGGCGGCGGCTCAACCAGCCGGGCCTGCAGGGGCGGCTCAGCTACGACGAGAAGGTGACATTCCTGCGCGGCATCGCAGAGACCGAAAGCAGCCGCATCGCCACCGTCTTCCAGTCGATGATCGACACCGAAAAGGACATGGTCCCATGATCGCCGAAGATGTCCCGCTCAGTTCCCGTCCGGGCAGCCTGACGCTCGCGCAGCTCACCGGTACCCAGAAGACGGCAATCATCATGCTGCTCTTCGGCGAGGAGGGCGCCGCCAACATCCTGCGGCGCATGACCCCGCAGGAGGTGCAGATCATCGGCACGGCGATGTATACGGTCCGCGGGCTCGACCACGCGACGGTGGATGCCGTGCTGGACGAATTCCTTGACAGTCTCGGGGCGCAGACGACCGTCGGGGTCGGCGCGAACGCCTATGTCCGCGACGTGCTCAACGCGGCACTCGGCAGCGACAAGGCGCAGTCCGTTCTCAGCCGCATCACGCCCAGCAGCGGCGAGCGCCCGATCGAGATCCTCGACTGGATGGACGCGAGCGCCGTGGCGGAACTGATCTATGACGAACACCCCCAGATCGTCGCGCTGATCGTCGCGTCGCTGCAATACCACCAGGCCGCCGAAGTGCTGTCACTGCTGCCCGAGAACATCCAGCCCGACATCATCAACCGCATCGCCAACCTGACCACCGTCCAGCCCGACGCGCTGCGCGAACTCGAACAGGTGATGCAACAGAAGTTCAAGGCGAACACGACCCTGCGCGCCTCGCAGATCGGGGGGATCAAGGCCGCGGCGCGCATCATGAACTTCACGCGGCAAGGGGTCGAGCAGCGGATCATGCGCGAGATCCGCAAGGACGACAAGGACCTCATGCAGTCGCTTCAGGACAACATGTTCGTCTTCGAGAATCTCGGGAAATCCAGTGACCGTGCGCTGCAGACGCTGCTGCGCGAGGTGGATCAGGACCTGCTGGTGCTCGCGCTCAAGGGCGCGGATGAAAAGCTGCGCACGCGGCTACTGGGCTGCATCTCGTCGCGGGCCGCGGCCAACATCCTCGACGAGATGGACGGGATGGGCCCGGTGCGCCTGTCCGAGGTGCGCGAGGCCCAGAAGGAAATCGTCGCCATCGCGCGGCGGATGTCGGACGCCGGTACCATCGTGCTGGCCGGTCGCGGCGGCGAGGAAATGGTCTGAGGTATGGACATGGCGCAAAGCCCCAAGGAAGACGGCGCCGCCCGCGTGATCGGTGCGGCCGAGGTGATGAAACTGGTGCGCGAAGCCGACGCCGCGGGATTTGCCCGGCGCGCCGGTTTCGATACCGCACCGGATCGGGCCTTTCGCAAGCGCGATCCGCTGGCAGGGGCGCAGCGCCTTGTGTCGCCCTCCGACCCTGTCGGGCCGCGCGCCGGTACGGACAAGCCTCCGACCGGCACGCCTACGGCCGGGACACCAAACACCGGCGATGGGATGCCGGCCCGGCCCGACGCACCCGCCGCGCCGGACCCTGCCGCATTGCAGGCGCGCTATGACGAGGGCCACGCCGAAGGCTTCGAACAGGGCTATTCGGCCGGGTCCGAAGAAGGCCGCATTTCCAGCTGGAACGCGGGCCATGACACGGGCCGGCGCGAGGCCGAGGCGGAGTTGCAGGCCGCGCGGGACGCATTCCTGCAAGCCGCGGCGGCCCTGACCCGCGATGACGCCATCGACCTGGGGGCCTTGGTGCCTGCCCTGACGGACGCGATCCGGCAGCTCGCGTCCCAGCGCGCGGGACAGGCCATCGACGACATGCCCGGCCCGTTTCTCGATCGGATCGAGACGCTGGCACACCAGGCCCGGCAGGGGCTCGAGACGGTGAGCATCCGGCTCAACCCCGAAGACCACGCGGCCATCGCACCGCATCTCCCGTCCGCGCCGCTCGTGGCGAAATCGCGGCTCACGGCGGACCCGGATCTGGGCCGCGGCGACGTGGCCCTGCGCGTGGGCAGCATCCGCCTGAACGACGTGATCGCCCCCGTTCCCCGCACAGAGGCCGACACATGACCCGCCTTACCGACAGGCTGACCGCCGAGCTGCGTGCCGCCGCCGTGATGCCCACCCCGGAATGGTCCGGGCGGGTGCAGCGTTACGACGGGCTGATCCTGGAATGTGCGGGGTTTCCCGCACCGCCCGGCAGCCAGTGCCGCATCGACACAAGCGACGGCGACACCGTCGCGGGCGAGGTGGTGGGCTTCTCGCAAGGGCGCAACCTTCTGTTTCTCGACCAGCCCGGCGCACGCATCGTCGCGGGCGCCGAGGTGCGGCTCGTGTCGGATGGCGGAGACGTGCCGGTCGGGCCCGGCCTGCTCGGGCGCGTGCTGGACGCCGACGGAAGCCCGCTCGACGACCTGCCGCCGCCCTTCACGCCGGATCGCTGGCCGCTTGCGGGGCGGACCATGAACCCGCTCAAGCGCACGCCCGTGGATACCGCGCTCGATGTCGGGGTGCGCGCCATCAACGCCGCCCTGACCGTCGGGCGCGGGCAGCGCGTGGGCATCATCGCCGGGTCCGGCGTCGGCAAGTCCGTCCTGATCGAGATGATGACCCGCAACACCACGGCCGACGTGATCGTCGTCGGCCTGATCGGCGAACGCGCCCGCGAGGTCGGCGCCTTCGTCAGCCACGTGATGACCGGCGAGGCGGCGGCGCGGCTTTGCATCGTGGCCGTGCCCGCCGACCGCTCGCCGCTGCTGCGACTGCGCGGCGCGCAGCGCGCCACCGCCGTCGCCGAGTATTTCCGCGCGCAGGGCAAGCAGGTGCTGCTGATCATGGACAGTCTGACGCGCGTGGCCCACGCGAAACGCGAGGTCGGCCTGGCCCTGGGCGAACAACCCACCGCCAAGGGCTATCCGCCTTCCGTGGTATCCATGATCCCGCAGCTTCTGGAACGCGCCGGGCCCGGTCTGCCGGGCGAAGGGGCGATCACCGCGTTCTACACGATCCTCGCCGACGGGGACGACACGAACGATCCGGTGGTGGACGGGGCGCGCGCGATCCTCGACGGGCATCTCGTGCTGTCGCGCAAGCAGGCCCAGATGGGGCTCTATCCCGCCATCGACATCCCGCAATCGGTCAGCCGCGTGATGAACGACGTGGTCGACCGGGATCACCGCGAGGCAGCCCGCAAGCTGCGGGCCTGCGTGGCCGACTACATGGACAACCGGGACCTGATGCTCATGGGCGGCTACAGCGCGGGACAGGATGCCGGGCTCGATGCCGCCATCGCGCTCTGGCCGGGCATCACGCGCCTGCTGCGGCAGGACGAACACGAACAGGCCGGTTTCGCCGAAAGCCGGGAACAACTTCTCGAACTCATGGGAGACGCCGGATGACCCGCAAGCAACGCCTCTATGATCTGATGGCCCGCAAGCAGAAGATCAGCCTCGCGGCCATGGCGGCAACCACCCGCACGACCGCCCGCCAGAGCGCCGACATGACGGCCACGATGGACCGCCTCGGCGATCTTCTGGCCGAAACGAAGGATGGGCTCGACCGGGTGCGGACCAAGGCCGACATGATCGCGGCGCACTGGATGGGGTCCGAACTCGCATGCCATCTCGACCGGACACGCGACCATGTCTTGCGGCTCGAAAGCGAACTGGTCGCTGCGCGCGCGAAGCTGGCACAGGCGGAACATCGCTGCGGCCTGTACGAAGACCGGGCCGACGCCGCACGGCGTGAAGCCCGCGACATGGCGGATGCGAGACGGCAGGCCGACCATGCCCCGCGCCGCAACGCCGCCGCCATCTGATCGCATTCGGGTCACATGGCACGGCTACGATCTTGGCACCGGACTTGCAGGGACGTGGGTGCGAAGCCGACGCTTCGGGATATCCGCAACCTCCCTCCAGCCGGGACCCGACCGGGGCATGGCCCATGATTGAGCTGTCCAACATTGCGCCCCGGCGGCCGCCCGAGGCGACCCCACCGATCGCGACCGACGGTGCACCCGCCCGGCGACACACGGCACAGCGGGATGGCTTTGCCGACATCTTCGCGGCCCTGCGCGACGATGCGCGCCCGGCTTCGGACACGCGGTGGCCGGACCGCGCCGGCGCCCCGCACGCGCAGGATGCGAGCACAGCGACTGCCGCCCAAGCCGACGCACCGGCATCGGACACGGAACGGATGGAGGACGGCGAGACCCACACCACGCCGCAGGCCGACGCCGCGCCGGACGACCCGGTCGCCGCGCCCGTGTCCGCCGATGCGCCGCACCAACTGGCGCCTCCCGGCGACGCGGCAGCGGCAGCACAACCGGATGAGACGATCCCAAGCCAACTTGTGACGCAAGGCCTGCCGGCCGGAAGGACGCCGCCGCGCACAACGACGGCCGCGGGCGACAGCGCAGGGCCCGCGCCCGACCAAGCCATGGCAAGTACGCTCGCCACCGCGGGGATGCCGCGCGGCACCGGCACGGCAGCCGGCACGGCAGCGGCACGATCACCCGGCGACGGACCCGATATGCCCGCGATACCGGCATCGGGTGGGCAGACTGCCCCAGCGGACGGTCGGGTTTCCACGCGCCCATTGGATTCCGCCACGCCCACCGACATGCCGCCCACTGAGGTCGACGGCGAAGCAGTGTCGGCACCCGCCGCCCACGGGACCACGCCGCGCGATACCGGCACCGGTGCCGCCACCGGGCCGCGGCCCGCGGAAACGGCAGCCATCGCCGCGACATCCGATCCGGTCCGGGACGGCGGATCCGACACGGGCGCCCCAGGCCCCGCCCCAGGCCAGGCCGCCACGGTACCGAACACGGCACAGGCCCCCGGCCCGGTAAGCCCCGCGCCATCGCCCGCCATGGCCCAGCCCCTGGCGGACCCGACCGGCAGACCTATGCCCGCACCGTTCCTGTTGCAGACCGAGGCTGCCGACTGGATGAACCGGCTGGTGGAGCGGATCGGCAGCGGCGTCCCGGCGGGGATCGACGAAATCGAATTGACCCTCACGCCGCGCAATCTCGGATCGCTGACGGTGCGGATAGATCTGCGCGATACCGCGGCGTCGGTCGCGATCGTGACCGAAACGCCCGAGGCCGCGCGGTTGTTCAACGACCAGCAGGGCAAGCTGGCAGAACTTCTGGGCCAGTCGGGGCTGAGCCTTGGCGACCACAGGGCAGGCACCGGCAGCGGTCCCGGGCTGGGGGGGCAAGGACCTGGTCGGGAAACGACACGTGGCGCCGCCGCGGCGGCGGAGGCACCGGCGGATGGGGCGGACATGCGCGCGGTCGCGCCACGCCGCGCCGGTCTGGTCGATCTTCTGGCATGAGAGGTGACGATAATGGTTGAAGCGGTGGCCGACCGGTCGGCAAGATCTCGGCGCGGGAATCTGCGCCTTCTCGGGATGGTGGTGGGCGGGCTTGTGCTCGTGGGGGGCGGTTTCGCGGGCGGCTATGTCTTCTCGAAACAGCAGGTATCCCCGGGAAAAGAGGTCGAACGCCTGCTCGGCCAGACCGCGCCGACACAGGACGCGGGCGACCCGGAACCGGAACGGGTCCCGCGCGATCTGCCCACGCAGGATGCGTTTCTCACGCAGTACTACGAATTCCCGGAACCTCTGACCACCAATCTGCGCGGATCGCGGCGGTTCCTGCAGATCGGCATCGGCGTATCAACGCAATACGACAAGCTGGTTCTCGACAACGTGCAGACCCATACGGTCGCCCTGCGGTCGGACATGCTGGCGATCATCAGCGGCTTCTCGGAGACCGACATCGAGGGCAAGGAGGGCCGCGACCGCCTCGCGGCCGCGATCCGTGACGCGATCAACGCGCGGCTCGAACGGCTCGAAGGGTTCGGCGGCGTCGAGGACGTGTTCTTTTCCACCTTCGTGATGCAATAGGACCGGACATGGCGCCCAAGCCGCACAAGCTCTCGTCAAACGAGGTGGCAGCCCTTTTCGGCGGGCTGATGGACAAGGACCAGGACACCGTCGACGCGGACGGCACCCGGCCCTACAGTTTTGGCCAGAACGACATGACCGTGATGGGCGATCTGCACGCGCTCAAGATGGTCAACGAACGCTTCTGCCGGATCGCGCGGGCGGTGTTCCTGCCGATGATCCGGCTGGCCCCGCGGATCTCGGCCTTTCCGCCGGAAATCAAGAAGTTCGCCGACTACAGCGATGAGCTGGAAAACTTCGTCAGCCTGACGATCAGCCGCATGCACGGGCTTCGCGGCAGCCAGCTCGTGATGGTTCCGCCCGCCTTCGTGTCGCTTCTGACGGAGGCGTATTACGGGGGCGCGGTCCGGTATCTGCCCAACCGCCGCAACGAGTTCACGGCCACCGAACAGCGGGTGATCGAACTCGTCACGGCGGGGCTCAACCGGGCGCTCGAAGTGGCCTGGCGCGACCTGCTTCCGGTGCAGTTCACCGTGCAGAGCCGCGAAGAGAACCTGCAATTCGCCAGTTTCGTCGAAGCCAACGAGATGATCGTGAACTGTTCGTTCATGGTGCAGTTGCCCGACACGGATCCCGCGCATTTCGACGTGATCTATCCGCTGCAATCCTTCCGCCCGATCGCGGCGCAGCTTCGGTCGCGGATGCAGTCGGAACTGGTGGACGAGGACACGACGTGGCGGGCCCGCCTGCGCGAAGCGATCCTGTCCGTCCCGCTGACGCTGAGCGCACAGCTGGCACAACCCGAGATCGCGCTGGGGCAGCTGATGCGCGCACGGCCGGGCGGCTTCGTGGCGGTCGATCTCGCACCGATGCCCATGGCGCTGGTCGATGGCCAGCCCGTTTTCGACGTCGAGATCGGCGAGCAGGCCGGGCGCGCCGCCGTCAGCCTCGGCCGACGGCACGAAACCTGACAACCGGAATGAGGAGCCCGAAAGCCATGGACGACGCAGGTCACCATCCCGCCTTGCCCGACGACAGCGACGCCGTCGACGGCGCAGGATTGAAGGCGCTGGAAAACATCAAGGTCCGCATGACGGTCGAAGTGGGCCGCACCGAAATTACGATCCGCGAGCTTCTGCGCCTGAGCGAAGGGTCGGTCGTGGAGCTCGACCGGCTGGCCGGCGACCCGCTCGATATCCTCGTCAACGGCACGCCGATCGCCAAGGGCGAGGTGGTGATCGTCGGAGAACGCTTCGGCATCCGATTCGGCGACATCGTGGACCCGAAGGAACGCGCCCAGTCGGTCTGATCTGGCACGATACATGCAACGTCGCCGTGTCTGCCTGACACGGGAAACATCGTCTTGGACCTTCTGACCACCGACCAGATCCTGACCGTCGCGGTCTTTCTCGGCCTGCTCGTGGCGGTGGCCGTCGTCGTGCGGGCGCGCGGCGGTGCCTTGCGCAGCCGCATTCATGCCGGGCGCCGGATGCAGGTGATCGAGGTCACGGCCATCGGCCCCGGTGAACGCGCGATCATGCTGCGGATCGACGACCGCGACTATCTTGTTCTCAGCGCCCGGCGGGGCGTGGCACAGGCCACCCCGCTGCCCAAAGGGCCCGTCCCGTCGGCGGAGGCGCCCCAATGATCCGCGCCCTTGCGATCCTTGTCACGCTCGTCGGTACCGGCACGGCCAGCGCGCAGGGGATGCCTGCGCTTGAACTGACACAAGGCGCGGACGGGACCACTTACAGCCTGTCGTTGCAGATCCTCGCGCTGATGACCGCGCTGACGGTGCTGCCATCGCTCGTGCTCGGGGCATCCGCGTTCACGCGGATCATCATCGTGCTGTCGATCCTGCGCCAGGCGCTTGGCACGCAGCAGACACCGCCCAACCAGGTGCTGATCGCCATCGCGCTGTTCCTGTCCTTCTTCGTCATGCAGCCCGTCCTGAGCGAGATCTACGACACGGCCGCATCGCCGTATCTGGACGGCACGCTGCCGGCGGGCGAGGCGCTGTCGCGCGGGCGCAGCATCATGTCGGCCTTCATGCTGGAAAACACCCGTCAGAACGACCTGCTGATGTTCGCCGATCTCGCCGGGCACGCGCCCTATGCCGAGGACGAAACCGTGCCGCTGTCCGTGCTTTTGCCCGCCTTCATGACGTCGGAGCTCAAGACCGCGTTCCAGATTGGTTTCCTGCTGTTCCTGCCATTTCTCGTGATCGACATGGTCATCGCGTCGATCCTCATGGCGCTCGGGATGATGATGCTGTCGCCGATGCTCGTCTCCCTGCCCTTCAAGCTGCTCCTGTTCGTGCTGGTCGATGGCTGGGCGCTGACCATGGGGTCGCTCGCCAGCAGCTTCATCGGGGGCTAGGCCGTGGATTTCGACGCCAATATCGAGCATCTGCAACTCGCCTACTGGAACATCCTGCTGACGGCGGGGCCGGTGCTGGGCGTGGCGCTGGTGGTCGGGCTGATCGTCGGGGTGCTTCAGGCGGCGACCTCGATCAACGAGGCGACGCTGAGCTTCGTGCCGAAGCTGGCCATCGTGCTGATGACGATGGCATTCTTTTCCGGCTTCATGCTGACGACGATGACCGATTACTTCGGCTACGTCTTCGAAACCATCGCGACGCTGCGCTAGCGGGATGGACCCGTTCGGCGATATCGGCGGCACGGCGTCCGCGCTTCCGGGGATGGAGCTGTCGGCGCTGATCGGGCTCCTGCTGCAATTCCTGTTCGGCATGCTGCGCATCGGCGCCTTCCTGATCGCGGCCCCCCTGTTCGGCGGCGCCTTCGTGCCGCTGCCGGTGCGCATCGTCGCAGCCGTGGTGCTGACGCTGCCGGTGATGGCCCGTGTCGAACTGCCCTCCCCGGAAACCCTGGCCACGCTTGGCGCAGTCCCCATGGTCGTTACCGAACTCGTGATCGGGCTTTCGGCCGGGCTGGTGCTGACGGTGCTGTTCGGCGCGGCGTCCATCGCGGGCGACCGGATCGCGACGACCGCGGGGCTCGGGTTCGCGTCGCAGATCGACCCGACGTCGGGCGGGCAGACTCCGGTCGTGTCGCAGATCTTCGCGCTGTTCCTTCTCGCGGTGTTCCTGGCCGAAGACGGGCATCTCGTGGCGCTGCACATCCTGCTCGACAGCTACACGGCCGCCCCCGCCGGCACGCCGCTTGCGCTGGGGGTGCTGGCCGCGGCCGGGCTGTCGGCGGCGGGGCGCATGTTCCTGCTGGGCATGCAGCTGATGCTGCCCGCGGTGTCGGTGCTGTTGCTGGTGAACGTCGTCGTCGGTGTCCTGACGCGGTCCGCGCCGCAGCTCAACATCTTCTCGTTCGGCTTTCCCGTCACGCTGATGGCCGCCATCGTCCTGCTTCTTATCGGGGCGCCCACGCTGGGGGTGGCGCTGTCCGATCTCGGCCTGTCCGCGAACGAGGCCGTCGCCGCCATGCTTGGGGCGCTGACCGATGGCTGAGGGCGAGGACGGCCAGGAAAAGACCGAAGAAGCGACGCCGAAGAAGCGCGAGGAAGCCCGCGAACGCGGACAGATCGCCACCTCCAAGGAGATGTTCGTCTTCGGCGGCATCGCGGGTGCCACGGCGATCCTTGCGCTGTCGCGCGGCCTGCTGCCGCAGCTCGCGGGCGACTGGGCGTCGTTCTTCGTGTTCGACAGTGCCACGCAGATGGACACGCTGATCCTTGACCGTCTGCGGAACGGGCTATTCCACGTGCTGGTCATTCCACTGGTGATCGCGCTGCCGCTGCTGGGCGTGACGCTGCTGACACAGGCGGCGGTCGGCGGGATCATCTTCGCGCCCAAGGCGCTCGGCTTCAAGCCCGAGAAGATCAGCCCCCTGAAGGGGCTCAAGCGCATGGTGTCGCTGCAGGCGCTGGTGGAACTGGCCAAGGCATTGCTGAAGGTGTCGCTGCTGGTCACCGCCGCGGCCGTGGTGCTGGGTCCGATGCTGCCCGCGTTCGACCGTATGGCGACCATGGCGCCGGGCGCGTCGGCGGCACTTCTTGGAACGGGGATCATCCGTGTGCTGTCGGCCTTGACCATCGCGCTCGCGATCGTGGGCGGCGTCGATCTGGCGTGGCAACTGCACAGCACGGGCAAGCAACTGCGCATGTCCCGCCAGGAGATCAAGGACGAGTCCAAGCAGTCCGAGGGGTCGCCAGAACTGAAGGGGCAGATCAGGCGGCTCCAGATGCAGGCCGCGCAGAAGGGTGCCGCGCGCCGCAAGGCGCTGGCGGACGTGCCAGATGCCACGGCGGTCATCACCAACCCCGTGCATTTCGCGGTGGCCCTGAAATATGTTCATGGCCAGCCCGGGGCGCCACGGATCCTTGCCATGGGGCGGGGCGCCATGGCCCATGACATCGTCGACCGGGCACGCCGCGCAGGGGTCACGGTGCTGCAGGCACCGCCGCTGGCGCGCGCCCTGTATTTCACGGGCGACATCGGCATGGAAATCTCCGAACGGCTCTACACGGCCGTGGCGGCGGTTCTGGCCCATGTCTACCGAATCGATAACGGAGAGGATGAGGACATGCCCGACATCGACCTTCCCGCGGATCTCAGGCTCGACGAGCACGGCCAGCCGTTGCCCGGAGCCGTCCGATGACCCGCCAACGCGGGCAACGCCGCCATCGCAGTCCGGGCGACGTGATCTCGACATGCGTCTTCGCGGTCATGGGGCTGTGGCTGGCCGGAACGGCAATGACCGGCACCGGGGCCCTGTGGCGCGACGGGATCGTATGGTGCGCGTCCATCGCAAGCCTGGCTGGTGCGCTACGATTCCAGATCGCACGGCTGGCGCATTTGATCCGAAGCAACGACCGCTGAATCCGGGCAATCCGGGGCTTACGGCTTTACCGCGTTCGCCCTGAACAATTCCTAACCTACTGATTCTCAGCGCAGATCACGCTGGAGCGCTGGT
>NZ_QDFI01000186.1 GCF_003254465.1 Meridianimarinicoccus zhengii | reverse complement strand
CTCCGTTTTCGATCTTGAATCAGAAATGAGACCAAACGGGAATCCCTTGATTGCAGACACGGCCTAGGTCAAGGGGGGCGGACCTGTCAATCTTTTTTCTGTACCGGAATCAATGCGTTCCGGACCACTCAAGGAAACTGCTCTGTCAGATGGCTTGCAGGTGTGGCTTCCTTGGCCACTGGCTTGCCACAAACTGGCTCGGGCGGCTTCCGATGTGGATTCCTTTTGGCCAGCCCGGCAATCGCGTATGTCGCTGATATCGAGTCGCAATTCCGGCTCGATCTGCCGAACTGGATTCCAGGTGGATTCCCCGGTGAAAAGGCCAGACGCTGGCAAACTTGCGCGCTAAGCCCCCCCGTATACGGATCGCGCCCGGGAGGAACCATGGGAGGGGGCTTCACGTCCCTCTCCGTGATACCGCCTGACCCGGTGCTTTGTGAGCCCAGCGCCACATCACGTCAGTGCGCGCAGTTTTTGCAGAATGGCGTGTCTGGCAGCAAATCCAGCCGCGCTGATGATATCGGCTCGCCGCAGGCCTCACAGGTCCCGTAAGTGCCTGCACGGATCCTCTCGAGCGCTGCGTCGATCCGCCGGACCTCGGCCAGATCGGCTTGCCCCTGCGCCTCAAGCACCTCATCGCCCTGCCGTTCGGACGCGCGATCCTCCCAGTCAGCGGAAGGCGTTTCCTCCAGGGTGTGCTCAACTGTTTCCATATGCCGGGTCAACTCGGCCCGCCGCTCGCGCAGAGCCGATTCGCGCAGTGCGATGTCCATGTGGTCTCCTCCTGTGGATCAGCGCAAGAGTAAGCATCCTAAGAAAAGAGCACACTGATTTGGGTCAAGCGGTCGTGGGGCGAGTGACGGGCGGGAGTGGTGTCGGTCGTGCCCGATAGCGTCCGTCAAGCTGGTGTAATTTCCCTGATGGCCTGAGGGCATGATCAGGCGGCTT
>NZ_QDFI01000185.1 GCF_003254465.1 Meridianimarinicoccus zhengii | reverse complement strand
CCCTCGTCGCTGACCCGCTGGCGCAACCGGATCGGCGAGGAAGGGGCCGAGTGGCTTTTGACCAAGACCCTCGAGGCCGGGCGCGCATCGGGCGCGGTCGATGACGACAGCCTTTCGCGCGTCGCCGTCGATACCACGGTGATGGAAAAGAACATCGCACATCCGACCGACGCGCGGCTGTATGACAAGGCCCGCCGACAGCTCGTCGTGCTGGCGAACGAGGCCGGGATCACGCTGCGGCAGACCTACAACCGGCTGGCCCCGCGCCTAGCGATGCAGGCCGGGCGCTACGCCCATGCCCGCCAGTTCAAGCGCATGCGCAAGGCGCTGAAAAAGCTGAAGGGTTACACCGGTCGTGTTCTGCGCGACCTCCGCCGCCAGCTGGACGCGATCCCCGACGGCCCGTTGCGGGAACGCGTTCTGGACAGCCTCGTGCTGGTGGGCCGCCTGCTGCACCAAGGACCGAAAAGCCGCGGCAAGATCTACGCGCTGCACGAGCCCGCGGTCGATTGCATCTCCAAGGGCAAGGCGCGCAAGCGCTACGAGTTCGGCACCAAGGTCAGTCTCGCCACCACCATCGACGAGGGGTTCGTCGTCGGCATGCGCGCCATGCCGGGCAATCCTTACGACGGCCACACCCTTTCGGAAGCGCTGGAACAGGTCGAAATCCTGACCGGTCAGACGCCTGCGCTGGCCGTCGTCGACCGCGGATATCGCGGCCACGGCGTGACGCACACACAGGTCCTGATCAGTGGCACCCGCCGCGGCCTGACCCCGGCGCTGAAACGGCTGCTGCGACGGCGCAGTGCCATCGAGCCGGAAATCGGCCACATGAAAACCGACGGCCGCCTGTCGCGCTGCCCGCTCAAGGGCACCACAGGCGACGCGATCTTCGCCGTCCTGTGCGGCTGCGGCCACAACATCCGCAAGATCCTCGCCCACCTGAGGGCTCTTTTGGCC
>NZ_QDFI01000184.1 GCF_003254465.1 Meridianimarinicoccus zhengii | reverse complement strand
GAAGCGGCGCGCGGCGTCCGGGTCGGCGGCGATGGCCCGCGCCGCCGCGGCAGCCGCCGCGGCGTCCAGTTCGCCATCGGCCAGCGCCATCAGGCGGGCGTCGTCCGCCACTGCATCCGGGTCATCGGCGGCCTCGTTCTTGTCTGTTCGTGTCATGGGCTGGCTCCGTGATCTGTCGCGGGGATAACGGCGGGCGGGGTCATTCCATTCCCAGCCGCGACGCAAGGGCGCGGCGCGCGCGGGACAGCCGGCTCATCACCGTGCCCACGGGAATGTCGAGAACGGCAGCCGCCTCGGCATAGCTCAGCTCCTCCACGCAGACCAGCGTCAGGATCGCGCGCTGATCCTCGGGCAGATCGCGCATCGCAGCCATGGTCTGGTCCAGCATCACCCGCGCTTCCGTCTCGCGCGGGCCATCGACGCTGGCGGCCTCGGGCGCATCGGCGATGTCGGTTTCCGCCCCGCGCGTACGCGTGCGCCGCGTCATGTCGATGAAGGCATTGCGCAGGATGCGGAATAACCACGCCATCAGCGGCGTTGACGGGTCATAGCGGTCCTGCGCGGCGAGAGCCCGTTCCACCGTGATCTGCACCAAGTCATCCGCGACATCCGGCGCGCGGGCCAGCGACAACGCGAAGCGGCGCAGGGACGGCAGGGCGGCAATCAGCCGATCGGTGAAATCGTCGGTCATGGAGTTGCACACCGCGCGCACAAGGAGGACGTTGTGGCATCGATAGAACGTCGAACGGACGAACACCACCCACCCGGATACCGGAGCCGACGCATGGAAAGACGGATTTGGCCCCTGCTGGTCCTGAGCGCGATCCTTGCCGTATCCCCGGCACCCTTCGGCCCAGCCGACGCCCCCTGGCAGGGCGGCGCGGCGCTGGCCGACGACGATGACGGCGGGGACGGCGATGACGACGACAGCGATGACGGGGACGATGACGACGACGGGGACGACGACGGACCCGCTGGCGGGCCGGGCGGCGGGTCGGGCGGCGGCGGCGGGGCGGCGCGCG
>NZ_QDFI01000183.1 GCF_003254465.1 Meridianimarinicoccus zhengii | reverse complement strand
CGGCGCGTGCGGACGATCTGCTGCCCGTGGAATACTTCCACGTCGTCTTCACCCTTCCGGCTGGGATCGCCCAGATCGCCTATTGGAACAAGCGAGCGATGTATGGGCTGCTGTTCAAGGTCTCAGCGGAAACGGTGATGACCATTGCCGGCGACCCCCGGCACCTCGGCGCCCGTGTCGGCATGACCAGTGTGCTGCACACATGGGGATCGGCGCTGACCCACCACCCCCACATCCACATGATCGTCCCCGGCGGCGGCCTGTCGCCCGACGGCACGAGGTGGATTGCCTGCCGCCCCGGGTTCTTCCTGCATGTGCGGGTGCTGTCACGGCTGTTCCGGCGACTGTTCATCGAGGGTCTTCTCGACCTGCATCGCACGGGCGCGCTCGGCTTTTTCGGTGACCTCGCCGGACTGGCTGACGCTGGGCCCTTCACCGCCTGGCTCGCCCCGTTCCGCAAGACCGAATGGGTGGTCTATTCCAAGCCCCCCTTCGGAGGACCCGAGGCCGTGCTGGCCTATCTCAGCCGATACACCCACAGGGTCGCGATCTCGAACCATCGCCTGGTCCGCGCTGATACCGATACCGTGGCGTTCCGCTGGAAGGACTACAGGATCAAGCGAGGCGACCGGCAAAAGGTCATGCGGCTCGCCACGCCCGAGTTCATCCGCCGCTTCCTGATCCACGTCCTGCCCGATGGCTTCCACCGCATCCGGCATTACGGCCTGCTGGCCAGTTCGACTCGCAAGGCCAACATCGCCAGGATCCGCGCCCTGCTGTGCGTCCGGCAGCCTGAAAAGGTCGCCGTGCCGGAACCACAGGCCGAGGCTCCGCTCACCCTGCGCGAACCATGCCCCTGCTGCGGCGGGCCCATGCGCATCATCGAGATCTTCCGGCGCGGGCAGATACCGATGTCGCGCGCGCCACCGAGGGAGCAGGCCGCATGACCTATCGCCAGTCATCCATCATGGACAACCACCGGCTACACTCCGCAGACCCGGCCCGAACAGCCTGTGCTTGTTCATTCCCAGCGCG
>NZ_QDFI01000182.1 GCF_003254465.1 Meridianimarinicoccus zhengii | reverse complement strand
TGCGCCCCGGCGGGCTGGGCTTCGTGCCGCTGGGGCTGGGTGGCGGCGCGGCCCTGCGCGCGGGCGGCGACACGGATGCACGGCTGGCCGCATGGCTCGCCGGAATCGAAAGCGCGGCACTGCGCGGGCTGATGGAATGCGACCGGCTGGCCGCATGGGAAGCGCAGGCGCGCGACCTGACAGCGCCCATGTCGGGCCGCACCCCCGCCCGCCTGATCGACGCGCTGGCCGCCTGGCCGATCGTCTCCGCCCCGATGCTGGCCGCGCAGACCGGCGCATCCCGCGCCGCGGTCCAGCGCAACATGATCCGGTTCGAGGACCTGGGCCTCGTGCGCGAACTGACCGGGCAGGCCCGTTTCCGGTTCTGGCGCGCCGCATTGTGACGGGCCGACACGGACCGCCACCCGCCGGCCACGCCACGCAGAGACCGGATTGACAAACCTTATCCTTTCACTCAGGTTTAAGCCATCCGCCCAGCCACCACACGGGAAGCCCGGCACGTTTCGACCCTGACACAGCGCAAAGGATCGCCCGTCATGCTCCGTCTCGTCCCGATTCCCACCGTCGCGCCGCCCCGGCCGCACCCGGCGATGCAGCCCGGCACCCCGCGCTCCGCCCGCGCCCTGGCCGAGGAATGCCTCGCGCATGGGCCGGTCTTCGCCACGGGCACCGGCACCGCCACCGGCGCGTTCGAGGCGCTCATGGACTGGGTGGAGGGGCGGCCATGACCCTTGCCTTCCGCGCCCCCGACCGGCAGCCCGACACGGCCGACGCCCGCCCGGCACCGGCCGGCGGCGCCCCGGTACATGACGCGCGCCACCTGACCGGCCCCGACCAGACCGGCTATATCCGGCTCGACGACAAGACCTATGTCCTGCGCATCACCCGCGCGGGCAAGCTGATCCTGACCAAATGACCGCCTTCACGCCCTTTCCGACGATCCCCGCCGGGCAGGCGGGCATCGCCCCGGCCCCCGAACGCGGCGCCGAGACACGGCTCGCCGCCGCGGTGCTGCGCCTCGCGGCGGTCGGCGCGGCGG
>NZ_QDFI01000181.1 GCF_003254465.1 Meridianimarinicoccus zhengii | reverse complement strand
CGTGCCGAGGGTGAATCATGTTCTCAAACCTCTGTCGAGGCTGGACTATTTCAGCGGCCTGTTAGAGCTTGGACCCACAGTAGCACGCTCGCAGGTAAATTCGGTAAATTCGAGTACAACTGACACGTCGTTGCTGCGATTGCAATGCGGCAGCGCCGCAGGTCCGCTTTCCGCTCGACGTGTCAATGCTGCGCCAGCGAACTCGGCGTTCTTGCCAAGGGCCGTCCAACTGACGGGTAATCCGTTCCGCCCTCGGTGGCGGGTGCTCCGTCCGGGAGGGTTCGGCAACCAGATTGGGGCCACGATGTCGCCCTATCGCTGCTGACGACCACCCGGCACGGGTGTCGATCCTTTCTGGAAGTCGCGATCTCCCGGCCCTTTCCCCCGATCACCCCCAGCGGCACCGGCACGGTGTCCGACCGACTCCCGGCATTTCCGCGGGTGCCCGACTTTTCCTCGAACAGTCGTCACTTTTTTGGGTCACCCCCCTGGGATGGGCCAATATTCGATTGTCCCCGCTGCGGCGGGGATCGGCCGCCGCCTTCGGCGCTTCGTTTTGACATGCAACCCGCCGGCCGTCGCCGGTGCGGTGGCGCATGCGCCTAAATCGAGGAGGTGGCCATGTCCACAATCGATACGGGCTTCGCGCCCAAATTCGCGGTCTACCGGGTGGGTGACGTGCTGTCGTTGTGTCTGCCGGTCGGCAATCCGGGGCCCGACGGGCAGCCGGTGCTGCGCCCGGCGGTCGTCGCCAGCGTCAGCGACTGCCTGGGCGAGACCAGCTACGAGCTGGTGCCGGCCGCGATCGACGACGATCTGCCCGCGCACAAGACCGACATCGCGGCCCGCGTGCAGGGCGTGGACGGCACGCAGACGCCGGTGCTGCGTTTCGCAACGAACCTCGGGCTGAAGGTCTGCGCCAGCGCGCCGGTGCTCGCGGACGTCCGCCGCCGGACGGGTCGGTTGCCTGCCCAGGCCCATGCGGCGCTGGTGTCGGACAACGCGCGCCGCGCGGCGTCGCGGGCCGCACACCTGGCGGCGCGGCAGGCCCG
>NZ_QDFI01000180.1 GCF_003254465.1 Meridianimarinicoccus zhengii | reverse complement strand
GGCGTGTAACCCGCGCGGCTGGCCGGGCTGGCCGGGCCGACCCCCCTCGGTGCAAGCCTGTCGCGGATCGCGGCCCCGGTGTCGCTCGATCTCGACGGAGGGCTGGGCCCCGACGGGCGCGCACTGCCGCTGTCGGGGCGCTTGCGGGTCGGTGCCGGGGCGGTGCGCCTGTCCGGCACCGGGGACGCCGTGGAGATCGCGGGACTCGGGGCGGAGATGCGGCTGTCGGCGGATAGGCGGCATCTGGAATTGCGCGAGATGTGGCTGGACGGTCGCGCGGCGCGGCTGGCGGGCCGTGCCGATCTGCGCAGCGATGGGGCGGGCGGCGCCATCACCGCGCAACTTGACCTGCGGGAGGTGGCGGTGGACGTGCCGCGGGCGGAGCGCACCCCGGTCGCGCTGCGCGCCGACCGGCTCTGGGCGGATCTGCGGGTCGGCGGGCCCGGCGGCGCGGTGCAGATCGCGGCGATGACGCTGGAGCGCGATGGCGCGCGGGTCACGGGGACCGGGCGTGTCTGGCCGGGCGGGCGGATCGCGCTGGACCTTGTTGCGGGACCGCTGGCGGTGGACGGCGCGCTCGCGCTCTGGCCGCACGAAATCGCGCCGCGCGCGCGGGCCTGGGTTGCGCAGACGGTGTCCGGCGGGACGTTGCGCGACCTGCGCCTGTCGCTGCGCCACGACCTGCGCGATCCGCGCGAACCCGGACGGCTCGACGACAGCGCGCTTTCGCTGCATCTGGAAAACGCAGCGATGCGGGTCGATCCGCGCCTGCCGCCCATCGCGGGCGTTACCGGGCAGGTGGTGCTGGATCGGGATCGCGTCGCCTTTCTGCTGGATCGCGCGGCGATCGCCCTGCCGGTCGACGCGCCACCGGACGGTCCGGCAGCGGCGCAGGCCCAGACCGTGCAACTGGGGCCGGGCCGGATCTGGACGGATACCGGGCCGGACGCCACCGGCCCGCTGCGCATGGTCTTCGACGCCGCGGCGGACCTGCCCGCGGCGCTGGCGTTGCTGCGGGCACCGCTGTTCCAGCCCGGCGGTGCCGCGGACGCCGCTGCCGTTGCCGGGACGGGC
>NZ_QDFI01000179.1 GCF_003254465.1 Meridianimarinicoccus zhengii | reverse complement strand
GCCGGCGGCGCCGCGCCAGGCTCGGCGGCGGGCGCCATCGCGCCGCCCTTGAGCAGGAACCACGACGCCCCGCAGCCCGCGCATTGCACGTCGCGCCCCGGGTCCGGCACCGCACGGTCCGGCACCTCGTAGGCCGCCCCGCATCCCGGGCATGTGATCCGCATCCGCGCGCCGCTCCCCGTCGCATCCCTGTCGCCATGGCCCCGTGACCCCGTGACCCCGTGACCCGTCCGGACCCTACCACCCGCACCCCGGCGCGCAAGACCGCCCGCTTGCGCCCGGCCCCCCTTCGCGCGACAACCCTCGCAGCCCGCACCAGCCCCGAGCCCGCCATGACCGCCCTGCGCTACGCCCTCTCGCTGATCTTCATCGTCCAGATGTATGCCGTCATGGTCCTCATGGGGCTGGCCTTCATACCCTGGGCGCTCGCCTCGAAACGCGGCGCGCAGACCGGCATCCGCGTCTTCTGCCGCTACGTGCGCGCCTCCGCCCGGCTCCTGTGCGGCCTGCGCTCCGAGGTGCGCGGCACGGTCCCCGACGGGGCCGTCATCGTCGCCGCCAAGCACCAGAGCTTCTTCGACATCATCATCCTGTGCTCCGTCCTGCCGCGCCCGCGCTTCATCATGAAGCGCGAGTTGCGCCGCGCCCCCGTGCTCGGCTGGTACGCGGTGCGCATCGGCTGCATCCCCGTGGACCGCGGCGCGCGCGGTCAGGCCGTCGCGCAGATGCGCGCCGATGTCGCCGCCGGGCGGAGCGAACCGGGGCAGCTCGTGATCTACCCGCAGGGCACCCGCGTCGCCCCCGGCGCACGCGCGCCCTACAAGATCGGCACCGCGGTGCTCTATGCCGATGGAGACCAGCCCTGCGTGCCGGTGGCGACCAATGTCGGGCTCTTCTGGCCCAAGCGCGGCATCCTGCGCCGCCCCGGCTGCGCCGTCGTCGAATTCCTGCCGCCGATCCCGCCCGGCCTGCCCGCCGACCGCTTCATGCAGCGGCTGGAGCACGACATCGAATCCGCCTCGGACGCGCTAGGCCGTGTCTGCAATCAAGGGATTCCCGTTTGGTCTCATTTCTGATTCAAGATCGAAAACGGAG
>NZ_QDFI01000178.1 GCF_003254465.1 Meridianimarinicoccus zhengii | reverse complement strand
GATGGGGCTTCATCGGGGGCTCCGGAAATCTGCAAGGTTTCGAATTCCATGATACGAAACCCTGCAATTCACCGCCAGCGTTTCAGCATGATCTGCGCCGGAAATCAGCAGGTTGGGAGTTGTTCAGGGCGAACTAGAGAACATCGACATCAAGCTGAGCGACGGCACAATCACTATTCGCGGCGAGAAATCGGAAGAGAAAAAGGAAGAGAAGGAGGACTACCTCGTCAGCGAACGCCGCTACGGCGAGTTCCAGCGAACCCTTTCCCTGCCGACCGGAGTCGATGCCGATGCCGTGAAGGCAGATTTCGCCAATGGTGTGCTCACGGTGACGCTGCCGAAGTCGCCCGAGGCGAAACAGAAGGAACGCAAGGTGGAGGTCAAGACCACCGCCTGACGCTGACCCTGTAATTCCTGTCCCTACGCCTCTGCCCTAGAAGCGTACACCGACCCCGACAGCCCTGTCCCAAAAACCCGCTGCCGGGGCCTTTTTGGGCCCGCTCCCCGAATGCCTGGCCCGGCTCTTTGGACCGGAGAACGAGACCGCCCGACCATAAAAGCCTCGCCCCACCAAAAGGAAACGAGCGTATGCCCTATATCAATGTATCGAACGTCAATGACACCCCCGACAAGTCTTGTCCGCGTTGCGGTAGCCAAACCCTCATCGCCTGTGAGACCACGACGTCGATCTGGAGCAAAGGGCGTCTCTGCGTGATCGAACATATAGCGGCGCTGCACTGCGTCTCGTGCGAAGAAATCCTCGTCGACGGCAAAACGGCGGAAGACCTGAGACTGATTGCTCAGACGTTTCCAAAGGCGCAAGGCGCATTCCAGAAGATCGAGGTACCTGTGATTTCCTTTCGTGCGGCGTCCCTGCCCAGGAAGCGCGCCAATGTCGCGCCGGCCGGCTAGCTTGCACCAGCGCCTTCTATCGAACAGGCGCATTCCCCTTGGATGAGGTGCCCCTCAAAGAGATTGCGCCGGGCGACTGGCTGCTGATCCGGCAGGGCGACGTGGTGCTGGTGGACGGCATGGTGGTCTCAGACATGGCCCTTCCTCGACACCTCGGCGCTAACTGGTTCGCCCTGAACAATTCCTAACCTACTGATTCTCAGCGCAGATCACGCTGGAGCGCTGGT
>NZ_QDFI01000018.1 GCF_003254465.1 Meridianimarinicoccus zhengii | reverse complement strand
CGCCGGCGCCGGGCGCGTGCTCTCGGCCGACCCGCCGCCGCGCGCCGCGGCCTGATCCGGCACACGCGCAGCCGCGGCCACAACGTCGTTCGATACGCAAAGCAGAAAAAGCAGAAGGAGACAGGGAATGACACGGAACATGCACCGGGGCCGGGTCCGCGCGGCCTTTCTGGGTGGCGCGGTCGCGACGCTGGGCCTGCCCGCGCTCGCGCAGGGCGAACTGGTATGGGCCCGCTACGGCGACATCGACAGCCTCGATCCGCACCGCGCGACGTCCACGCTGTCGATGCAGGTCTGGGACCAGATCTACGACACGCTGCTCGCCTTCGACGATGACGGCATGGCCCGACCCAACCTTGCCGCATCCTGGGAGGTCAGCGACGACGGGCTGTCCTACACCTTCACCCTGCAGGACGGCGTCCTGTGCCATGACGGCACGCCCTTCGACGCGGCGGACGTGAAATTCACCATCGACCGGGCCTTCGGCGACACGCCGAGCCTGACGCGGACAAGCTGGGGACCGATCACCGATGTGACCGTTGTGGACCCCCTCACCGTGACCGTCACGCTGGACAGCACCTTCGGCGCCTTTCTGCCCTTCCTGGCCGACAGCTTCTCGTCGATGGTTTGCGATTCCAACGCGGCGGCAGCGGATTTCGGCACCGGGTCGGCCATCGGCACCGGACCGTTCAAGCTGGTCAGCTGGGTGCAGGGCGACGAGGTCGTGCTGGACAAGAACCCGGACTACCGCAATTTCGGCAAGCCGGTCGAAAACGCCGGCCCGGTCCATCTCGACCGTCTGGTGGTGCGCACGATCCCCGAACCGCAGACCCGTCTGGCGGCACTGCGCACGGGCGAAGTGCATATCGCCGAGCCGCCCTTCGACGACATCCCCGATATCCAGGCGGGGGAGGAACTGGACCTCGTCGTGGCCGAGAACACAGGCCAGAACGTGTTCTGGCAGTACACCGTGTCGCGCCCGCCCTTCGACGACATCCGCGCCCGACAGGCCATTGCCCACGCGACCGACCCGCAGATGGCCATTGACATCGTCTATGGCGGCACGAACCAGCGCGAATGGTGCCCCATCGCGGCGGGTGTCTTCGGCAACGATCAGGAATTCTGCGCGGAATACGGCTATCCCTATGATCCCGACCGCGCCCGCGACCTGCTGGCCGAGATGGGGTACGGGCCGAACAACCCGCTGGAAACCACGATGTATGTCTGGACCGGCGGCAACCGTCACATCCTGGCCGAGATCTTCCAGGCGCAACTCGCCGAGGTCGGCGTGAACGCGTCCATCGAGATCATGGACATCGGCACCATGAACGCCCGCGTGCGCGAGGACAACGAACGGACGGACACCGACGAACCCGGCACATTCAACATGATGACCTGGGGCTGGTACGATCCGGATATCCTCTATGCGCTGTGGCACAATGGCGGCGCCTATGCGGGTTACCAGTCGGATGAACTGGACGCGATGCTGGAGGCAACCAGAACGCTGACCGACGAGGACGCCCGGCTGGAGGCCGTGCAGAACGTCATCCGCTACCTGATGGAGAACGCGATCCATGTCGGGCTCTACACGCCCGGCTGGGAATGGATCTTCGCGCTGCGGCCCGAGGTGGAGGGCTTCAAGGTCGGCGCCTTCCTGCACCCGATGTTCCAGGACGTGCGCCTTACCGAGTGACGCAATCGCGCAGCCCGGTCCGGCCGCATCGAAACGGCCGGACCATCCCCTGCCCCGACAGAAGGCGCACATCATGGCACGCTTCATCGTCCAGAGGCTCCTTGCCGCACTCGTGACGATCTGGATCGCCAGCATCGCGGTGACCATGCTGATCCATCTCGTGCCGGGCGACCCGGTGCGGATCATGTATGCCGGTTTCCAGACCACCGACGCCGAGATCGAGGCGATCCGCACGCGGCTCGGGCTCGACCGGCCGGTCTGGGAACAGTACTTCATGTATGTCGGCCGTGTGCTGACTGGCGATCTGGGATATTCCATCGTCGGCAACCAGCCCGTGCTGCAAACGCTGCTCCAGCGGTTTCCTGCGACCCTCGCGCTGACCGTATCGAGCCTGTTCATCGCCGTCGTGGTGGGCGGCTCGCTGGGCTTCTTCGCGGCCTACAAGCGCGGCACCGCGTGGGATTTTGGCGCGATGACGCTGGCCATCGTCGGCGTGTCGATGCCGCATTTCTGGCTTGGGCTGCTGCTTCTGTTCCTGTTCTCGATGACGCTGGAATGGCTGCCCGTGGGCGGCAGCGGCTGGCAGAACCTGATCCTGCCCGCGCTGACGCTGGGGCTGGCGACCGGTGCGGTTATCGCGCGGCTCACACGCTCGGCCATGATCGACATCTTCGACCAGGATTTCGTGCGCACCGCCCACGCCAAGGGCCTGCCCAAGACGCTGGTGCTATATCGCCACGCGCTGCGGTCGGGGCTGGTCCCCGTGGTGTCCATGCTGGGCCTGCAATTCGCGTATCTGATGGGCGGCGCCATCGTGATCGAGAACGTCTTCGCCTGGAACGGCGTGGGAAGGCTGGCGATCCAGGCCGTCTTCGCGCGCGACTATCCGCTGATCCAGGGCTTCATCCTGTTCTTCGCCACCGTCGTGGCGCTCGTGTCGGTGGTCATCGATGTCGCCTATGCGCTGCTCGACCCGCGCATCCGGTACGGCACATGAGCGCCCCGGACACCGCACAGGCCGGGCCCGCCGCCGCGCGCCTGTCCGGCGTGCAGCAGGCGCTGACGGCCCTGCTGCGCAGCCCTTCGGGTGCTGTCGGGCTGGCGATCGTGCTGCTGCTCGTCATCGCGGCGGTCTTCGCGCCGCTGATCGCGCCGCACGATCCGCTGCGCATGGCATCCGGGCCACGGCTGTCACCGCCGTCCGCCGCGCACTGGATGGGCACCGACCAGCTCGGGCGCGACATGTTCAGCCGGGTCGTCTTCGGGGCGCGGCTGACACTGCAGATCGGCGTGATCGCCGTGGGCATCTCGCTGACCTCGGGGCTGCTGCTCGGGCTTGTCGCAGGCTATGCGGGCGGCTGGACCGAACGCGTGCTGATGCGTCTTGTCGACGTGCTCTTCAGCTTCACCGAGATCGTGATCGCGCTGGCCTGCCTTGCCATTCTCGGGGTCGGGCTGGTGAACGCGATGATCGCCATCGGCATCGCCTCGATCCCCTTCTACGCCCGTATCACCCATTCGGTCGTGCTGGTGGAAAAGAACAAGCCGTATTTCGAAGCCGCCATCGCTGCCGGGGCCTCGCGCCTCCGGCTGATTTTCGTGCACCTTTTGCCCAACGTGATCCCGACGCTGATCGTTGTCGGCACGCTGGGCGTGTCCACTGCGGTGCTGGCGGCGGCGGGGCTGTCGTTCCTCGGGCTCGGGGCGCAGCCGCCGCAGCCGGAATGGGGATTCATGCTGTCCTCGTCGCGGGACCTGATCGCGCGCGCGCCGTGGATGATGATCTTTCCCGGCCTCGCCATCGCGATCACCGTCCTGGGCTTCAACCTGCTGGGCGATGGCGTGCGCGAGGTGCTGGACCCGCGCCAGAGGGCCCGATGACCGCGCCGCTGCTGCAGGTCGAGGGGCTGACCGTCGCCTTCGGGCACGGCGCGGGGCGCAACGTGGCCGTGGACGACCTGTCCTATACCCTCGAGGCGGGCGAAACGCTGGCCATCGTCGGCGAAAGCGGCTCGGGCAAGAGCGTGTCGTCCATGGCGCTGCTGGGCCTTCTGCCGCCACGCAGCGCCCGGATCGAAAGCGGGGTCGCGCGTTTCCGTGGCACCGACCTGCTGCACCTGCCTGAGCGGGAACTGCGCGCCGTGCGCGGCAACCGCATCGCCATGATCTTCCAGGAACCGATGACCTCGCTCACGCCCGTGCTGCGCATCGGCCAGCAGATCACCGAGGCGCTGGTGGAACATCGCGGGCTGTCGCTGCGCGACGCGCGCGAGAAGGCATTGGAAACCCTGCGGCTGGTGGACCTGTCCGACCCGCCGCGGCGGATGCAGCAGTTCCCGCACGAATTGTCCGGCGGCATGCGGCAGCGCGTGATGATCGCAATGGCGATGGCGCTGGAACCCGACATCCTGATCGCAGACGAACCCACGACGGCGCTCGACGTGACCGTGCAGGCGCAGATCCTCGACCTGATGCGCGACGTGCAGGCGCGCTTCGGCACCGCGATCCTGCTCATCACCCATGACATGGGCGTGGTGGCCGAGATGGCCGAGCGGGTGGTCGTCATGAACAAGGGCCGCAAGGTGGAGGACGGCCCGGTGGACGCGATCTTCGCCCGCCCGCGCGCCGACTATACCCGCCGCCTTCTGGCCGCCGTGCCGCGCCTTGGCGCGCGCGCGTCCGAGGACGGGCCGCGCCCCACGGTCGCGGACCCGGCCCATCCCGGCGACGACGTGCTGCGGGCCGAAGGTCTGGGCAAGACCTTTGCCGGGCGCGGACGCCTGTTCGGCCGCGCGGCCGGCACCGTGGCGATGGACGACGTCGGCTTCACCGTCCGCGCCGGGGAAACGCTGGCGCTCGTGGGCGAAAGCGGCTCGGGCAAGTCGACGTCGGGCCGCGCCGTGCTGCGCCTGATCGAGGTCGACAGGGGCCGCATCGACCTGGAGGGCGAAGACATGCGCGCCCTGCCGCAGCGCAGCCTGCGCCGCGCACGCCGCGCGATGCAGATGGTGTTCCAGGACCCGTTCGCCGCACTCAACCCGCGCATGAGCGTGGGACGGCTGATCGGCGAACCGATGCAGATCCACGGGATCGCCCGCGGGGCCGACCTGAAGGATCACGTGGCCGAACTGCTCCGCCGCGTGGGGCTGGAGGCCGACCACATGCGCCGCTTTCCGCACGAGTTTTCCGGCGGCCAGCGGCAGCGCATCTGCATCGCCCGCGCGCTTGGCGTGCGCCCGAAGCTGATCGTCGCGGACGAGCCGACCTCGGCGCTGGACGTGTCGGTGCAGGCGCAGGTGCTCGACCTGATGCTGGAACTGCAGCAGTCGCTCGGGCTCGGCTATCTCTTCATCAGCCACGACATGGCCGTGGTCGAGGAAATGGCCCATCGCGTCGCCGTCATGCGCCAGGGGCGGATCGTCGAGATGGGGCCGCGCCGCGCGGTGCTGGGCGCGCCGCGCCATCCCTATACCGCGGCGCTGCTGGCCGCCGTGCCGCGCCCCGACCCGACGGCGCAGCGCCCGAAGCTGCCGCAGCTCGATCTCGGCACCATCCCCATGGGGCCGCTGGCCGAAGCCGCACCCGGCCACTGGGTGGCGACGTGACCGTGGGGATCGGCATCGCCGGGCCGGGCGCAGGGGCCGCCGCGCTGGCAGCACTTGCCATGGTCGAACGGGTCGGGCGCGGCATGATCGGCGGGTTCGTCAGCCTTGCCGCGATCGATGGTGACGGGCGGCTGCACCGTGCCGAAACCCAGCGCGGCGGCAGCGCCGGCCTGTTCCCCGGCCCGCCACCCGACGCCATAGCGCGGGCCGGCCTCGTCGCGCTCATGTCCTCGGGGCCCGACCGGATGGCCCCGCTCAGCCAGTTCACCCCGGCCGCCGAAGGGGTCGGCTGCATGTCCGGCCACCGCCTGCCCAACATGCCGGGCCGGCCGGGCGGCCGCGCGGTCAACGTTCTCGCGCTCGAACGCCTTGCCGCCGGGATGCCGCCGCAGGCCGCGCTGGAAACGGTCCTTGCCGACCATCCGGATGCCGATGCCGGGCTGATCGCCGTCACCGCCGCGGGCGATGTCGCGGCGGCCAATGGCGCGCTTGCAGCCGCGCGCAGCGACGCGGGCGCGCTCGTGACCGAAGGCGCGGGGCTGCGCATCGCCATCCTGCACAATGCCATCTTCCCGGTCACGGGGCTTGCCGCCATCGCCGCGGGCGCCGCCATGGATGCATGCGCCCCCGCGGACGCCGCGGATTTCGAGATCACGCTCGCCGCCGGGGTCCGCCTGACTACCACGCCACCCCGTGCCGTGGACATCGACGACGTGGGCCGCGTCATCGCCATCGGCGGCCTGCCCGCCGGCTGGACCGCCCCGGCATGGCAGGGCGCGGCCGCGATGCGCGGCAGCCCCGTCCGGCGCGCGGGCCACGTCGTCGGCACGCTCGTGTCCGAGGCGTATTGCGTGGCGCGGCACGGGATCGTCGAAAGCTGCGATGGCGGCCCGTCCGCGCGGCTAGGGGTCCGCGCCACAAGCTGACACGCCACACAGGACCGGAGACCACCGATGCCCCGCACCTTCATCGTCGCCGCCGCGCAACTCGGCCCCATCGCACGAAACGAACCCCGCGCGGCCGCCGTCGCCCGCATGATCGCCCTGATGGAAGAAGCCCATGGGCGCGGTGCGGCGCTTGTCGTGTTCCCCGAGCTCGCGCTCACGACCTTCTTTCCCCGCTGGTGGATGGAGG
Source organism: Meridianimarinicoccus zhengii (assembly GCF_003254465.1). Lineage (GTDB taxonomy): Bacteria > Pseudomonadota > Alphaproteobacteria > Rhodobacterales > Rhodobacteraceae > Meridianimarinicoccus > Meridianimarinicoccus zhengii. The sequence goes on along the minus strand of NZ_QDFI01000018.1, from coordinate 59,861 downwards.
ACCAGCGCGAGATCGACAGCTTCTTCGAACACGCGATGCCGTCGCCCGAAACCCGGCCGCTGTTCGACGCGGCCCGGCGGCTGGGGGTGGGATTCCATCTCGGCTACGCCGAACTGACGCCCGAGGGGCGGCATTTCAACACCGCGATCCTTGTCGGCCCGGATGGCGCGATCCTCGGCACCTACCGCAAGATCCATCTGCCCGGCCATGGCGACCATGAACCGTGGCGACCCTTCCAGCACCTCGAGAAACGGTATTTCGAAAAGGGGGACCTCGGCTTTCCCGTCTTCGACGCCTTCGGCGGACGGATCGGCATGTGCATCTGCAACGACCGCCGCTGGCCCGAAACATGGCGGATGCTGGGTCTGGGCGGGGCGGAACTCGTCTTGCTCGGCTACAATACCCCGGCCCACTACCCGCCCGCGCCCGGCCACGACCATCTGCAATATTTCCACAATGCGCTGTCGCTTCAGGCCGGGGCCTACCAGAACGGGCTCTGGGCCGTGGGCGTCGCCAAGGCGGGCCCCGAAGAAGGCTGCGACCTGATCGGCGGCAGTCTCATCGTGGCGCCAACGGGCGAGATCGTGGCGCAGGCCACCACCCTGTCGGACGAGGTCGTCACGGCGCGGATCGATCTCGACCGATGCGCCGAGATCCGCAGCAACATCTTCGATTTCGCGCGCCACCGCCAGCCCGGCGACTACGGTCTTCTGACCGAATGACACGGGCACGCGCCCGCGGCGTTCCACCCCATGACACGCCGACCGGCGCGGCGGCGGGTGCGCCCGGCATCCGGCAGCGCGGCCTGCGCCGATTCTGATCGCTTCGCGCAGCGGTTTGCCAACGCGCAGGGAATGGCGCCGGGCGAGTCGCGTCACGCTTCCGCACCGCCCGGCGCCGCCATCGGCACGGGCCGACACCCGCCCGCGCTGCAGCGCACCGGTTGCCATGACTGGAACCCTCCGCCCATCCCCGGCGCTGCAAGACCGCGCGGCGCGGGCGCCGTTCATCGTCTCTTCGTCATGGTAGCGCAAACTCGGAGTTTTTGTATACAAGGCGGTCGCACGCGCTTGCCTTCTGGACAAATCCTGTTACCAAACTCCCATGCGAACGCGCCGTTTCGTCGCATCCACACCCGGGACAACCCGAGGTGGTGTGATGACGGGGCACGCTACACCTTAGGGAGGTAAACCATGACAAACACACCCATGAACCGGCGCAACTTCCTGCGCAAATCGGCGCTGGCCGGTGGCGTGACCGCCGCGGGCGGCCTGGCCGCACCCGCTGTGCTGGCGCAGGCGCCGCTCGTCGTGAAGATGCAGACCTCGTGGCCGTCCTCGGACATCTGGCAGGAATTCGCGCGCGACTATGCCGACCGGGTCGAAGCCATGTCCGGCGGCCGCCTGTCGGTCGACCTGCTGCCCGCCGGCGCCGTCGTCGGTGCCTTCCAGGTGCTGGACGCGGTCAATGACGGCGTTCTCGACGTGGCGCACTCCGTGCCCGTCTACTGGTACGGCAAGAACAAGGCCGCATCGCTCTTCGGCACCGGCCCCGTCTTCGGCGGCTCGGCCACCACGATGCTGTCGTGGTTCTACGAAGGCGGCGGCAAGGCGCTCTACGACGAACTGACCCAGGACATCATGGGCCTCGACGTGGACGGCTATCTCGGCTTCCCGATGTTCGCCCAGCCCTTCGGCTGGTTCAAGGAAGAGGTGAACACCGCAGCCGACCTGCAGGGCTTCAAGTACCGCACCGTGGGCCTTGCGGCTGACCTGCTCCAGTCGATGGGCATGTCGGTGGCACAGCTTCCGGGCGGCGAGATCGTGCCCGCGATGGAACGCGGCGTGATCGACGCGTTCGAATTCAACAACCCGTCGTCGGACCGCGCCTTCGGCGCACAGGACGTGGCCAAGAACTACTACCTGTCGTCCTATCACCAGGCGTCGGAAAGCTTCGAATTCCTGTTCTCGCGCTTCTTCCTCGAAGAACTGGAACCGGATCTGCGGGCGATCATGATCCACGCGGTCGAAGCCGCATCGACGGCCAACACCGCCAAGGCGATGCGCCGCTACTCGGCCGACCTGAAGTATCTCCAGGACGAGGCCGGCGTGACCATCCACCGGACGTCCGAGGATATTCTCGCCGCGCAGCTCGAAGCGTGGGACAACCTGATCCCCGAACTCGAAGCCGACCCGTTCATGAAGAAGTGCCTCGACAGCCAGCGCGCCTGGGTCGAGCAGGTCACCTACTACGAACTGATGAACGCGCCCGACCTGCGGCTCGCGTTCGAGCACTACTTCCCGGGTCGCCTCGCACTCTGATCGCACAGGCTGACGCCAACCCGGCCCCGGTGTATCCGCACCGGGGCCATTTTCCCTGTCAGGAGAGCATGACTTGCGCGGCTACATCCGATTCGCCGACGCCCTTTCCGCTTGGTTCGGAAAGGCCTTCGGCTGGCTCATCATCTTCATGGCGGCCGGTACGGGATACGAAGTCTTCGTCCGTTACGTGCTGAACAGCCCGACCGCCTGGGCGCTCGACGTGTCCTTCATCATGTACGGCTCGCTCTTCATGATGGGCGGGGCCTACACGCTGTCACGCGGCGGGCATGTGCGGGGCGACTTCCTCTACCGCATGTGGCAGCCGCGCACCCAGGCACGGGTCGACCTCGTGCTCTACATCCTGTTCTTCTTTCCCGGCGTGACCGCGCTCATCTTCGCGGGCTGGAAATACGCCGCGCGGTCCTGGCAATACGGCGAGGTATCGGTGAACAGCCCCGCGGGCATCCCGATCTACCAGTTCAAGACCGTCATCGTCGCCGCCGGCATCCTGCTGTTCATCCAGGGCATCGCGCAGGTCTGCCGCTGCATCATCGCGATCCGCACCAATGAGTGGCTGACCCCCGACGAAGACGTGTTCGAAACCGAAGACCTGCTGATGCAACAGGCCGCAAAGGCCGAAAAGGACGCCCACCCATGATGACCGATCCGCAGATCGCCCTGATGATGCTGGGGCTGTTCCTCGTCTTCGTGTTCCTGGGCTTCCCCATCGCCTTCACGCTGATGGCCATGGGCATCGGCTTCGGCTACTACGCCTATTTCGAAGAACGCCGCATGTGGCGCGACTACTTCCGGCTCGACGAGACCGCGACCTGGTGGGACAGCACCTCGACCTGGATCAACGGCTTCTTCAACAACCGCATCTTCGACCTGTTCGTGAACCAGACCTATACGGTCATGTCGAACGAGGTGCTGACCGCCGTTCCGCTGTTCCTCTTCATGGGCTACATCGTCGAACGCGCGAACATCGTGACGCGCCTGTTCACCACGCTGAACATCGCGTCCAAGAACGTCCCCGGCTCCATGGGGGTTGCAGCGCTCATCACCTGCGCGCTCTTCGCCACAGCCACCGGCATCGTCGGCGCCGTCGTCACGCTGATGGGGCTGCTCGCGCTACCCGCCATGCTCAACGCGCGCTACGACCGCGCCTTCGCGTCGGGCATCATCTGCGCGGGCGGCACGCTGGGCATCCTGATCCCGCCCTCGATCATGCTGATCGTCTATGCCGCAGCGTCCGGCGTGTCGATCGTGCAGCTTTACGCGGGCGCGCTCCTGCCGGGCCTGACGCTTGTGGGGCTCTACCTGCTCTACGTGGTCGGGCGGTCGATCATCCAGCCCTCCGTCGCCCCCCGCCCCACCGACGACGAAGTGCCGGATGTGCCCTTCGCCAAGCTGTTCGTGATGATCGTCACGTCCTTCGTGCCGCTCGCCTTCCTGATCCTCGCGGTGCTGGGTTCCATCCTCTTCGGGCTCGCCACGCCGACCGAAGCCGCCTCCATCGGCGCGCTCGGCGGCATCTTCCTCGCGTTCATCTACCGCGCGATGACATGGCAGCGCCTGCGCGAAAGCGTCTACCTGACCCTGCGCACCACCGCGATGGTCTGCTGGCTCTTCGTCGGGTCCTATGTGTTCTCGGCCGTCTTCTCGTATCTCGGCGGCGAACACCTGATCTCGGAATTCGTGCAGGGGCTCGACCTGACGCCCGTTCAGTTCCTCATCCTCGCGCAGCTCATCATCTTCCTGCTGGGCTGGCCGCTGGAATGGTCGGAAATCATCATCATTTTCGTGCCGATCTTCCTGCCGCTGCTGGCGTTCTTCGAAATCGACCCGCTGTTCTTCGGCGTGCTCGTGGCGCTGAACCTGCAGACCAGCTTCCTGACACCGCCGATGGCGATGTCGGCCTATTACCTCAAGGGCATCGCGCCACCCGAGGTGAAGCTGACGCAGATCTTCGCGGGCTGCATGCCGTTCCTGTTCTTCGTGCTGGTCTGCATGGTTCTCATGTATGTCTTCCCGCAGATCGTGTTCTACCTGCCGGAGGCATTCTATGGCCCTCGATAAACGCAACACGATCGTGGCGCTCGACGCGGCTGGCCTGCGCGACAGGCTGGCCAGCGGGGCCGTGTCCGCGCTCGACGTGACCGAGGCGTATCTCGCCCGGATCGCTGAACGCGACACGGAAATCCGCGCCTTCGCCTGGCACGATCCGGACCACGCCCGCGCACAGGCCCGCGCGCTCGATGCGCAACGGCAGCGCGGGGTCGCCATCGGCCCGCTCCACGGCCTGCCCGTGGCGATCAAGGACATCATCGACACCGCGGGCATCCCCACGGAAAACGGCTGCGCGCTGGACAAGGGGCGCAAGCCGCTCAAGGACGCGTTCGTCACCGAACGGCTGCGCGCCGCGGGGGCGGTCATCATCGGCAAGACCGTGACAACGGAACTGGCCTTCATGGACCCCGCCGAAACGCGCAACCCGCACAATCCCGCCCATACGCCGGGCGGTTCGTCCGCGGGATCGGCGGCGGCGGTCGCGGCGGCCATGGTGCCGCTCGCCATCGGCACCCAGACCGGCGGATCGGTGATCCGGCCCGCCTCCTTCTGCGGTGTGACCGGGTTCAAGCCCAGCTTCGGCGCGATCCCGCGCCGCGGCGTGCTCGCCCAATCCCCCAGCCTCGACACCGTGGGCGTCTTCGCGCGCACGGCCGCCGATGCCGCGCTGGTGGCCGAGGTGCTGTACGGCTTCGACGCGACCGACCCCGCCACGGCGCTGATCCCGCATCCCCGCCTACTCGAGACGGCGATGCAGGACCCGCCCGTGAAGCCGGTCTTCGCCGTGCTGCAGCCGCCGGGCTGGGCGCAGGCCAGTCCCGAAATGCAGGCCGCGATGGGCCAGTTGACCGAGGCGCTCGGCGATCAGGCCTTTCCGCTGACGCTGCCCGCGCTCTTCGACGATGCACTACCCGCCCGCGAACGCATCCATCTCGCGGAAATGGCCCGGTGCTACTACACCTATGCCCGCGACGGCGGCGACGAACTGGGCGAAAGCCTGCGCCACGGGATCAACACCGGGAACGACATCCGTGCGCGCGACTACCTTGCCGCGCTCGACCTGCCGAAGGTGCTGAACCCGGCGCTGGCCGAGGTGTTCGACCGCTGCGACGCGATCCTGTGCCCCGCCGCGACCGGTCCCGCGCCCGAAGGGCTGGGCAGCACCGGCAATCCGGTGTTCAACGGGCTGTGGACCTATCTCGGCACGCCCGCCATCACCCTTCCCCTGCTGACCGCGGAAAACGGCCTGCCCATGGGCGTGCAGATGATCGCCGCCCGCGGCAACGACGCGCGGCTGATGCGCAACGCCCGCTGGCTCGAAAGCTGGGCGGACAGCGCATGACCCGCCCCCGCCCCGAAACCCGGAACCGGAGATCTCGATGAACAAGCTTCTCGCCCTCTTTGCCCTCGCCATCATCGGAGTCTTCATCGGCATCCTCGCCGTCAACGTGCCAAGCCCCGACCTGATCGCCGTCGCGGTGCTGACCTTCGGGCTGGTGGCCTATGACTTCGTCACCTCGGCGCGCGACCCCAAGGACTGACCCAAGGACACATCATGACCGACCGCAAGACCCTGTGGATCCCCCGGCACCTGTCGGCGGCAGCGCTCGACCGCGCGCGCCGCGACTATGACGTGATCCTCGCCCCCGAGGACCGTCCCGGCACCGCCGACGAGATCGTCGCCATGAGCGCGCGGGCGGACGGCATGATCCCCTGCCACTCGGAACATTTCACCGCGGATGTCGCGGCACGGCTCGACCCGCGGCTGAAGATCGTGGCCAACCATTCGGTCGGCGTGGACCATTGCGACCTCAAGGCGCTCGGCGCGCGCGGGATCATGGTCACGAACACGCCCGACGTGCTGTCCGACGCCACCGCCGAACTGGCGCTGATGCTGATGCTGGGCGCCGCGCGCCGCGCCGTCGAAGGCGACCGGCTGGTGCGCACCGGCGAATGGAAGGACTGGTCCCCCGCCTTCATGGTCGGCACGCAGGTATCGGGCGCAAGTCTCGGAATCGTGGGCATGGGCCGCGTGGGCCGGGCCTTCGCCCGCATGGCCCGCGGCCTGGGGATGGAGATCCACTACCACAACCGCAGCCGCCTCGCGCCCGAGGACGAACACGGCGCGACCTTCCACCCGGATCTCGACACGCTGCTGCCAAAGGCGGATTTCCTGTCGCTGCACTGCCCGGCCACGCCCGACACGACCGGCCTGCTGAACGCCGACCGCATTGCGCAACTGCCCAAGGGCGCCATCGTCGTGAACACCGCCCGCGGCGCGCTGGTGGACGAAGCCGCGCTGGTCGCGGCACTCGACAGCGGGCATGTGGGCGCGGCGGGGCTGGATTGCTTCGTGACGGAACCCGGCGGCAACCCGGCCTTCGCACGGTTCGACCAGGTCTTCATGATGCCCCACGCGGGCAGCGCCACCCGCCGCACCCGCGACGCCATGGGCTTTCGCGCGCTCGACAATCTCGATGCCTTCTTCCGCGGCGAACGCCCGCGCGACGCGCTGACCTGACCGCCGCACCGGCCACGGGGCCACGACGCACACCGGTCCTGTTCGGCGGCCGCCGGTTTCACGTCAGACCCCGGATCGACTTGCACGGGATGGCACAGCCCCCGGAGCCCGAATGGAGCGGTGCGCGGACTTGCGCCCTCAGCCGTCGAAGCGCCCCGTTTCCGTGTCCTTCTCCAGCACCCGCGCCGGGAAGACTCGCCCGTTCATCACGCCCCAGACGCCCGGCCCCAGCACGCCCGCCGCCACGACCGCGCCGCCAAGGTTGAATGCCGCGTCCGACCCCAGCACCGACGCGGGTCGCATGGCGCCCGTCAGCACCACGGTCTTGCCCAGCGCCAAACCGTCCAGATACCGCGCCGTGGCCCCCATCGTGCCCGTGCCATGGGTCACCACCAGGCGCCCCTCGGGGGCGGCCCGTACCGCGGCGGCGATGGCCGCCCGGTCTGCATTCCCCATGTCCAGGCTGTCCATGCACAGCACCGACTGCACCGCCGCGACCCGGCAGCGCCCGGCCTCCAGAAGCCCCGGCACGGCGCTGCTTCCGTCCAGCACCAGCGCCTCGCGCGCCCAGTCATGCACCTTGTCGATCGTCCCCCCGGTCACGAGGATCCGCACAGCCCCATCCATCATGCACCCCTCTCAGAACCGCCGCCTGTCCACCGCCACGTTGACCACGCGGCCCTGCGGATTGGTGAAGCAGGTATAGTCGGTCCCGAACGGGGCGCGCGCCTTCACGATCCCGCGCTGGTCCTCGAAGATCTGCACGCTGACGATCCGCGCCGCACCCCCCGACCGCCGCGCGACTTCCCGCGCGCAAGCCGCCTCTGCCGTGCCCGGCGGCGCGGGCGCCACCGGTTCCACCGGCGCGGCACAGCCCGCAATCAGCAGCAGCGCCAGAACCCGCCTCACATCACCCCCGGCACCACCTGGTCCGGTGGGCGGTGGCCGTCGGCATAGGTCTTGATGTTGATGATGACCTTCTCGCCCATCTCGATCCGCCCCTCCTCGGTGGCGGACGACATGTGCGGCAGCAGCACCACGTTGGGCAACTCGCGCAGCGCCGGGTTCACCGTCGCCCCGTGCTCGTAGACATCGAGGCCCGCCCCCGCCAACTCGCCCGCCCGCAGCATCCGCACCAGCGCGCCCTCGTCGATCACGTCGCCACGCGCGGTGTTCACGATCACCGCCGTGGGCTTCATCAACTGCAACCGCCGCGCGTTCATCAGGTGAAAGGTCTCGGGCGTGGACGGGCAGTTCACCGACAGGATGTCGATGCGCTTCACCATCTCGTCGAGATCCTCCCAGTAGGTGGCGCCAAGCTGCGTCTCCACCTCGGCCGACACGCGGCGGCGGTTGTGGTAATGGATCTGCATCCCGAACGCCGTCGCGCGCCGTGCCACCGCCTGCCCGATCCGCCCCATCCCCAGGATGCCCAGCCGGCGGCCGGAAATCCGCCCGCCCAGCAGCGCCGTGGGCGCCCAGCCGGTCCACTGGCCCCGCTGCATCATCGCCAGCCCTTCGGGCATCCGCCGGGTCACACCCAGCATCAGCGCCATGGCCATGTCGGCGGTGTCCTCCGTCACGACGCCCGGCGTGTTGGTCACCAGAACCCCACGCTGCCGGGCCGAGGCGACGTCGATGTGATCCACCCCCGCGCCATAGCTCGCGATCAGCCGCAGCCCGTCACCCGCCTGCGCCAGCATGCCCGCGTCGATCTGGTCGGTAACCGACGGCACCAGCACCTCGGCCTCCTGCATGGCGGCGATCAGGTCCGCCTTGGTCATCGGCGTGTCGTCCGCGGCCAGCCGCACGTCGAACAGATCCTGCAAGCGGCGCTCTACCGGGTCGGGCAGGCGTCGCGTCACAACAACACGCACGGGCTTTGCAGGCATTCGGGGACTCCTCGTCTTTCCCTTGGTCGGCTTGTCTGGCAAACTGTCGCAAAGCGGTGTGCGGCACAAGCAAAGCTGCGGCACAGCGACAATAAGGTCGGCGCAGGCCGGCAAAAGCGGGCAAATCTGGTGGCAGGCGTGCGGGCATTACCGCGGCGATCGCGGCGAACATGGGTCTTGCAGGCCGCGCTGGCCTGTGCGCTAGCGCTGCTCGCCGCACCGGCCGCCGCCCAGGCAGCCGAAACCGCCGCGCAGGCCGCGCAACCGCCCGCCCCCCGGATCGGTGCCTTCAGCGGCCAGCCCCTGCCACGCTTCGTGTCGGTGAAGTCCTCCACCGCGAATGCGCGGCGCGGCCCGTCCATGACCCACAGGATCGACTGGGTGTTCCGCCATCCCGGCCTGCCGGTGATCGTCACCGCCGAATACGGCCACTGGCGCCGCGTGAAGGACCGCGACGGGCTGGGCGGCTGGATTCATTACGCGCTCCTGTCCGGGGTCCGCACGGTGATCGTGGACGTGGACATGGCCGACCTGCGCCGCCGCCCCGACCGGGATGCGCCCCTGGTCGCCCGTCTGGAACGCGGCGCCATCGCACGGCTGGGCGACTGCGCAGATGGCTGGTGCGAACTCAGCGCCGGCCGACATGACGGCTGGGCCGAGGCGGCGGCGCTCTGGGGGGTCAGCCTGCGCGACCCGGACACGGCCACGGCGACCGCTTCCGCCACGGACTGATCCGCCCGGACTGCGACCGCGGGACCGCCCGTCGGGGCTTGGCCCCGGCACGGCGTCCGGGGTAGTGCTGCCGCGACCGCCGCAACGCAGGCCAATGCCATGCCCGCCCCGCTTTCCGAAAAGCACCCCGACCCGCTACGCGCCGATGCGCGGCTGAACCTGTCGGCGACGCTCGCCTCCGTGTCGGTGGCGCTGGTGCTCAGCATCGCCAAGCTCTGGGCCTTCGCGGCAACCGGGTCCCTGTCGGTCGCGGCAGCGCTGGCCGATAGCGGGCTCGACCTGATGATGTCTCTCGCCGGGCTGGCCGCGGTGCTTTATGCCGCGCGGCCAGCCGATGACGACCACACGTTCGGGCATACCTCGGTCGAGGATCTCGCGGCGCTCGCGCAATCCCTGTTCATCCTCGTGGCCGCGGGGGTGATCGGCGTGGCGGCAATACGGCGGCTCTGGCACCCCGACACCGCGCCGCTCGCCGCGGCCGAGGCGGGGATCGCCGTCATGGTCCTGTCCATCGTGATGACCTTCGGGCTGGTGCTGTGGCAAGGCCGGGTGGCGCGCGCCACAGGCAGCCGGGTGGTGGCCGCCGACCGGCTCCACTACCTCGGCGACCTCGTGCCCAATGTGGGCGCCATCGTGGCGCTGGTGGCCGCACAGCACTTCGGGCTGTACCAGATCGACGCGGTGATCGCGCTCGCCGCGGCCCTGATGCTGGCCACCGGGGCCGTGCGGATCGGGCGCGGCGCGTGGGACGCACTGATGGACCGCGCCGCCGACCCCGCCACCGTCGCGGGCATCGAAACGCTCGCCCGTGACTGGCCGGGTATCGAAGGCTTCCACGACCTGCAGACCCGGCAGGCGGGCTCCCGCGTGTTCGTGAACCTGCACGTGGAACTCGACGGCGACCTGCCCCTGCGCGAGGCCCATGACATCGGCGCGGGCCTGCGCGCGGCGATCCGGGCGAAATACCCCCGCTGCGAGGTCATCATCCACAAGGACGTCGCCGGGCGCACGCGCGGCGACTGACGGCGCGGCCTGATGCGGCACCGGCACCACGGCAGCCGCTGCGCCTCCGGTCCGCCGCAGGGGACGCCGCCGCGCCGGGTCGGACGACGTTGTCGCGCGCGGCGGCGAGACATGGCAAGGCGGCCAGCCCCGTCCGACCCGGCGCGGGACTCCGACAGGACTCCTACAAGAGTCCTACAGGATTCCTATGAAAGTCATATGGGAGTCATATGCCGCCCCCCGCAGCCGTCGCGGCACGAAAAAACCCGCCTGCCGGGGTCGGCAGACGGGCATGTCATGCGGCGACGGCGGGGCGGATCAGGCCGCGTCGGCCAGCCCTCGCCCCTTCAGAAGCGCCTCGACCTGGGGCATTTTCCCCCGGAATTTCAGGTACAAGGCCGCCGGATCCTCGGTCCCGCCCGCGGACAGGATGAACCGTTCCAGCCTCGCCGCCGTGTCCCGGTCGAACGGGCTGCCCGCCTCCTCGAAGGCGGCGAAGGCGTCGGCATCCATCACCTCGGACCACATGTAGCTGTAATACCCCGCCGAATACCCATCCCCACTGAAAACATGGGCAAAATGCGGCGTGGCGTGGCGCATCCGAATGGCCCGCGGCATGCCGATCCCGTCCAGGATCTCCGCCTGCCGCGCCATGATATCCTCCGGCACCGGCCCACTGTGATACTCCAGATCCACCAGCGCCGAAGCCACGTATTCCACTGTCGCGAAGCCCTGATCGGCGTTCTGCGCTGCCAGCAGGCGGTCCAGCAGATCGGCGGGCATCGGTTCGCCCGTATCCGCATGGGTGGCGAATCTCGCCATGACCTCAGGCACTTCCAGCCAATGCTCGTAAAGCTGGCTGGGCAGTTCCACGAAATCCCGCGCGACCGACGTGCCCGAAATGGAGCCATAGGTCACGTCCGACAGGATGTTGTGCAGCGCATGCCCGAATTCATGGAACAGCGTCCGCGCATCGTCATAGGACAAGAGCGCAGGCTCCCCCGCAGCGGGCTTGGAGAAGTTGCAAACATTCACCACGATGGGCCGGTGCGCGCCCCCGAACTTGCGCTGGCTGCGCATCGTCGAACACCAAGCCCCCGACCGCTTCGACGCGCGCGCGAAATAATCCCCCACGAACAAGGCCATATGCTGTCCGTCGCGGGTCACGTCCCAAGCGCGCGCGTCCGGGTGGTGCAGTTGCACGTCCACCGGCGCGAACGAGAGCCCGAACAACCGGTGCGCCGTGTCGAACGCCGCCTCGATCATCCGGTCGAGTTGCAGGTAGGGCTTCAACTCCCCCTCATCGAGGTCGTGTTCCGCCTTGCGCCGCTTTTCGGCGTAGTAATGCCAGTCCCACGGTTCCAGCGGGCCGTTGATCCCGTCCGCCGCCATCAGCGCCTCCAGCGCCTGCGCGTCCGCCTCGGCCCGCGCGCGCGCCGGGTGCCAGACCGCCATCAGCAGGTCGCGCACCGCGTCGGGGGCCGCGGCCATCTCGGTTTCCAGCTTGTAAGCCGCGAAACTGTCATACCCCAGAAGTTCCGCGCGTTCCTTTCGCAGCCCGAGGATCTCCTGCGCAATCCTGCGGTTGTCGGTCTCACCGCCATTCGCGCCGCGCGCCACATAGGCCTCGTAAGCCTTCTGGCGCAGGTCCCGGCGGGGGCAGAATTGCAGGAACGGCGTGATCAGCGACCGTGACAGCGTGACGACCGGCCCGGCGGCACCCCGTTCTTCCCCCGCCGCGCGCGCCGCGGCCTTCAGGAACCCCGGAAGCCCCACGAGATCGTCCTCGGACAGGTCCATCGACCAGCCGCGTTCGTCGGCCAGAAGGTTCTGGCCGAACTGCGTCCCGAGCACCGCCAAGCGTTCCTTGATAGCCGTCAACCGGTCGCGGCCACCTCCCTTCAACTGCGCCCCCGCCCGCACGAAGCCGCGCCGCGTCAGCATCAGCAGCCGCTCCTGTTCCGCCGTCAGGCCGAGATCGTCGCGCCGCGCCCACAGATCGTCGATCCGCGCGAACAGGGCCGCGTTCATCGTGATTTCGGATCCGTAGGCCGCAAGCTTCGGGGACAGATCCCGCATCAGCGCCTCGCGCGCGTCATTGGAATCCGTGCCCGACAGGGTGAAGAACGCGCCCAACACCGCGTTCAGCTTGTCATCCGCGACCTCCAGCGCCTCGATCGTGTTGGCGAAGCTCGGCACATCCGGGTTGTCCGCGATGGCCGATATGGCCGCGCGCGCCTCGGCCAGTGCGGCATCGATCGCGGGGGCAAAATCGGCATCGGTCAGATCGGCGAATGGCGGCAGGCCGTATGGCGTGGTCCAGTTTTCGAGCAGCGGGTTGGTCATGGGGGCTCCTGTGCGGCTCAGATTGATATAGGCTCAGGCAGTCCCACCGCAAACCGGGCAATCGTCCCGGCGCGCCACGGCTATGCTCCGGCTCTCGCCTTCGAGCGCGTCGAAGATCACAAGGCGCCCGATCAGCGGCGTGCCGGCACCGGCGATCAGCTTCATCGCCTCCGCGGCCATCATGGACCCGATCACGCCGGGCAAGGGGCCGATCACCCCGGCCTCGGCGCAGGATGGCGCGCTGCCGGGCGCGGGCGCCTGCGGGAAGACGCAGGCATAACACGGACCGCCGCGCGCGGGCGCGTAGACGCCGACCTGCCCTTCCCATTGCGCGATGGCCCCGGACACGAGCGGCACGCCCGCCGCGACACAGGCCCGGTTGACCAGGTCCCGCGTGGCGAAATTGTCCGACCCGTCGATGACGATATCATACTCCCCGGCCAGTTCCGTCGCGATGTCGGGCGTGAGCCTGCGGTTGTAGCAGCGCACCGCCACATGGGGGTTGAGCCGCGCCATGGCATCGCGGGCCGCGAACACCTTGGGCCGGTCGATGTCATCGGTGCCGAAGATCACCTGCCGCTGGAGGTTGGACAGAGACACCGTGTCGTCGTCGATCACACCGATCAGCCCGACACCCGCTGCGGTCAGGTAGTGCAGCACCGGCGCGCCCAGCCCCCCGGCACCGACGACCAGCACCCGCGCCCGGCGCAGGGCACGCTGGCCCGGCCCGCCGAGTTCGCGCAGCACGATGTGGCGGGCATAGCGATCCAGTTCGGTATCGGTGAGAGGCCCGTCCCCCGCCGGTTCCGGTGGCGCTGCGGGGGCGTCTTCCACGGGGCGATTTTCCGGTCGTACCATGGCGCGCAGCCGTTGCAGCCCCATGGAATAGGCGAAACCCAGCCCCACCAGCGCCCCCAGCGCCAGCCAGTTGCCCGGCGAGCCGCCAAGCGTCGCACGAAGGGCCGCCCCTTGCGGCAGCACCACCAGAAGCGCCACGATCAGCACGTACAGGAGCCCGATGAGCAACCAGCGCGCCTGCCGCGGCGTGCCCATCTTCCAGCCGATCCCCCAGATCACAGCTGAAATCAGCAAGAACAGTCCCATCAGTCGCGCCCCGTCGATCCGAAACCGCCCGTGCCCCGCGCGGTATCGTCCAGCCCCTCGGCAACGGCGAAACTGGCGCGGATCACCGGGGCGACCACCATCTGCGCGATCCTGTCGCCATGGGCAATGGTCACGGGGGCGTCACCGCCGTTCTGCACGATCACGCCGACGGGGCCGCGATAGTCGCTGTCGATGGTGCCGGGGCTGTTGGGCAGGGTCAGCCCGTGCTTAAGTGCAAGGCCGGAACGCGGGCGCAACTGCACCTCGAACCCGTCGGGGATGGCCATGCGCAGGCCCGTCGGCACCAGAGTGCGGGCACCAGGGGCAAGCGTCAGGCCACCGGCGCGCTGATCCGCGGGCAAGTTCGCGCGCAAATCCGCCCCCGCCGCGCCGTCCGTGGCATAGGCGGGCAGGGGCACGGCACGGTCGGCCTCCTCGGTCCATGCGAGCACGATCCGCGGCGTCATGCCATCGCCTCCGCCATGCGGGCGGCAAGACGGCGGGCGACTTCGGCCTTTGGCAGGCGCGGCCAGTCCTCAGCCCCGTCGGCGGTGACGAGCGTCACCGCGTTGTCGGCCCCGCCCATGATCCCCGTCCCCGCGGACACGTCGTTGGCCACGATCCAGTCGCACCCTTTCCGGGCGCGCTTTGCGGTGGCGTGTTCGGTCACCCGTTCGGTTTCGGCGGCGAACCCGACGACCAGCCGGGGCCGCCCGGCGCCCATCCGCGCGATGGTGGCAAGGATATCCGGGTTCTCGGTAAATCGCAGGACGGGCGGCGCACCGTTTCCGTCCTTCTTCAACTTCTGTGGCTCGGCTTCGGCCATGCGCCAGTCGGCGACGGCGGCGGCAAAGACGGCGGCATCGGCGGGCAACGCGGCCTGCACGGCGACCAGCATCTCCTGCGCGGTCTGCACCGGGACGACCGTCACGCCGGGCGGCGGCGGCACTGCCGCGGGGCCGGTGACAAAGCTGACCCGCGCGCCCATTTCTGCCAGCGCCGCAGCGACCGCCGTGCCCTGCGCGCCCGAGGACCGGTTGGCGATGTAGCGCACCGGGTCGATGGGTTCGTGCGTCGGGCCTGACGTCACGATGACATGTCGCCCTGCCAGCGGGCCGGAGCCGGCCCCCAGCATCCCCCGGATCGCATCCAAGATGGCGGGCGGTTCCGCCATGCGCCCGGGGCCGTACTCGCCGCAGGCCATGTCGCCGTCGTCGGGCCCGACCACCGCGATTCCGTCACCGCGCAGCGCGGCAAGGTTGCGTTGCGTGGCCGGGTGGTTCCACATCCGCACGTTCATCGCGGGTGCGATCAGCACGCGCTTGTCCGTGGCCATCAGCAGCGTCGTGGCCAGATCGTCGGCATGCCCGCCCGCCATCTTCGCCATCAGGTCTGCCGTCGCGGGGGCCACCACCACCAGATCGGCGGCACGGCTGAGCTGAATATGGCCCATTTCCGCTTCGGCAGTCAGGTCGAACAGGTCCGTATGCACCGCCTCGCCCGCCAGCGCGGACAGCGATAGCGGTGTGACGAACTGGCTCCCGGCACGGGTCAGCACGGGTGTCACCGAAGCCCCGCCGCGTTTGAGCAGGCGCACAAGCTCCAAAGCCTTGTAGGCCGCGATCCCGCCGCCCACGATGAGAAGTATCCGCCTGTCGGTCAGCATGCCGTGCCCCCTGCCCCGCCCGGTCGGGCGCGCGTGAACTCAATCACCCTCGCCGCGGGCACGCAACCCGGCACAGGGGTCGGGACGGTCGGTGGGCGGGGTCACGAGCCACAGGTCGAAGGGCAGATCGTCCGGCAGGTCCCCATGATCCTCCAACTGGCCGATCGACAGCACCCGCAGATCAGGCCCAGCCCGGCTCAGCGCGGCAGGGATGCCCCAGTCGATGCGCGCATGGCCCGACCCGGTGATGACGGCGACGGGGCCGCCCGTGTCGGCCAGCGCGGTCAGCACCGTGTCGG
This sequence comes from Meridianimarinicoccus zhengii, assembly GCF_003254465.1. GTDB lineage: Bacteria > Pseudomonadota > Alphaproteobacteria > Rhodobacterales > Rhodobacteraceae > Meridianimarinicoccus > Meridianimarinicoccus zhengii. The sequence continues at coordinate 43,908 of NZ_QDFI01000018.1, read as the reverse complement.
CAAAGCTGGCATCCCGGAAACGCTGGGCGGCCACCATGTCCGGCAGCATTTCCGGCGGAAGGGCGTCACAATGAGCATCGGCCTGCATGGCCTCCCGCGCAGATTGCTCGGACGGGGGAAGCGGCTGATCCAGATCGAAACGCGGCGCATCGGTTCCGAAGGCGGCCGCCGGACCATCCTCGAACGCGGCGCCCACCCGGTCACGTGGCACCGCCATCCCGTAAACGCGCGCGGAGCCCAGGGCATCGAATACCGGCTGATAGATCTCGAAAGGCGGCCAGCCGGATGTCGCCCACTCCAGCGCGACACCCAGCGCGGCGCCGACCCGATCCCTCGCCTGCACGATTTCGGCCTGCTCCGGCGACAGCATCTCGAACAGCACGGCCGCGGGCGCAATCGCTTCCAAGGCCGCGGCCTGGTTCAGATGGTGGCGCGGATTGTCATGAACCTCGCCAAGTATGACCACGTCCACGGGCGGCAATACCGACAGTGCCGACGGTTCGATCTGTCGGGCTTGCGCGGCCGCACCCGTCAGCACGGCCAGCGCGGCAAGGATCACGTCACGCAAGAAACGCCTGCACCTCGGACGAATGGGCGGAAAGGCTCTTGCGCATCTTGCCGAAGGCGGCGGCCTCGAGTTGGCGCACCCGCTCCTTCGACAGGCCAAGTTCCTGCCCGAGGCTTTCAAGCGTCCGCGGATCGTCGCGCAGCTTGCGTTCCCGCACGATGAACCGTTCGCGATCATTCAGTTCCTGCATGGCCGACAGAAGCCATTCACGCAGCGTGGACATGTCGCGATCATGTTCGACGATTTCCTGCGCCTGCTGGCCCTGATCCTCCAGCGTCTCGATCCATTCGCGGCCTTCATCCTCCGAAGATTGCGTGGCGTTGAGCGAATAGTCGGACCCGGAAAGACGCCCTTCCATCATTTCGACATCATGGAGCGGTACGCCGACCTCGGTCGCGATCATCTGGCGCAACTGGTGCCGGTCCAGTCGCTCGCCGCGCGCATTCGCTTCGCGTTCCAGACGGGCCTGCACCCGGCGCATGTTGAAGAACAGCGATTTTTGGCTGGACGTGGACCCGGTGCGCACCATCGACCAGTTGCGCATCACGTAATCCTGGATCGACGCCTTGATCCACCAGACAGCGTAGGTCGAAAACCGCACGCCGCGATCCGGGTCGAACTTGTCGGCGGCCTTCATCAGGCCAAGGCCGGCTTCCTGGATCAGGTCGTTCATCGGCGCGCCGTAGCGCTTGAACTTCGCCGCCATGGAGATGGCCAGCCGCATGTACGCGGTGATCAGACGGTGCAGCGCGGCCTCGTCGCGGTGATCGCGCCATGCATAGGCAAGCTTCAGTTCCGTTTCCGCATCGAGAAGCTCCGCTTTCATCGCCCGGCGCGACAAGGATTGATCTGCATATCCGTCCAGTGCCATTGGTGATAACTCCCGGTCTGTTCTGTCGACGTTTCATGCCGTCTTGATGTGGGAGTTACGCACACGGGATAAAAGCGGATCAAAGATGGGACATAAAATTTCGCTTCCGCCCCTGACGCTGGTCACGGGCGGGGCCGCATCGGGCAAGTCGAAGCTGGCAGAGGCGCATGTGCTGGGCAGCGGGCTGGCGCCGGTCTACATCGCCACCGCGCAAGCTTGGGATGACGAGATGCGCGCGAAGATCGCCCGCCACCGCGCCCGGCGGTCCGGCTGGCGCGACATCGAAGCCCCCATCGACCTGCCCGCCGCGCTGGCCACTCTGCGTGCGGGTGAGGCGGCACTGGTCGATTGCCTGACCCTGTGGCTCACGAATGTCATGCTGGCCGAGGCCGATCTTGACGCTGAAGAGGCCCGGCTTGTCGCCGCGCTTGCGGGCTGCGCTGCCCCCGTCGTGTGCGTGACGAACGAGGTGGGGCAAGGGATCGTGCCGGACAGCGCACTCGGTCGGCGCTTCCGCGAAGCGCAAGGGCGCCTGAACCAGCGCATCGCGGCGCAGGCCGACAGAGTGGTCGCGGTGATGTCAGGCCTGCCGCTGGTGCTGAAAGGGATGGCATGGGCGTGACGCGTCTTTGGTGGGTACGGCACGGGCCGACCCATGCACGCACCATGATCGGCTGGACGGACCGGCCCGCCGACCTTTCGGACCGGGCGGCGTTGGCACGGCTGTCGGTGTTCCTGCCAGCGGATGCGCCGGTGATCTCGTCCGACCTGTCGCGGGCGGTGGCAACCGCGGATGCGGTACAGCATGCGCGCCCCCGCCTGCCCCACGACCCCGACCTGCGTGAGCTGCATTTCGGCGCGTGGGAAGACCGCAGCTTCGCCGAGATCGACACCGAGACGCCGGACCTGATCCGCGCGTTCTGGGAAACCCCCGGCGCCGTGCGCGCCCCCGGCGGCGAGGGCTGGCACGACCTGTCCGCACGGGTGACGCGCGCCGCCGACCGTCTGGTCGGGCGCGCGCCGGACGTGATCGTCGTCGCGCATTTCGGCGCGATCCTGACGCAGATCGAACGCGCCACCGGCCAGACCACGACCGAAGTCTTCGCGCAGGGCATCGACAACCTGTCGGTCACGCGTTTGGACTGCGATGGTGGAAACTGGCGGGTCGGACCGGTCAATCACAAGCCCTGACCATCCGCGTTAACGGTTCTGAAACCACCCGCCCCTCAGGTAAGGTTTGAGTAACCTTGGCGGGACGGGGCAGGCATGATCGCGCGGGCCTTCACAGTGGCGTTCGAAGGGCTGGAAGCCCGCATGGTCGAGGTGCAATGCGCCGTCACACCCGGCCTGCCCGCGTTTTCCATCGTGGGCCTGCCGGACAAGGCGGTGTCGGAGGCCCGCGACCGGGTGCGCACGGCGCTTGGGGCCATGTCCATCGCGCTGCCCAGCAAGCGGATCACGATCAACCTTTCGCCCGCCGATCTGCCCAAGGAAGGCGCGCATTTCGACCTTCCCATCGCCATGGCGCTGATGGCCGCGCTCCAGATCCTGCCCGCGGAGGATATCGCCGATACCGTGGCGCTGGGGGAAATGTCGCTTGACGGTACGCTGCACCCGGTGATCGGCGCGCTGCCCGCCGCCCTCGCGGCGGCCGAGGCGAACCGCGCGCTGGTCTGTCCCACCGCCTGCGGGCGGGAAGCCGCCTGGGTCGGGGCCGCGCGCGTGCTGGCCGCCGGGTCGCTGGCCGAGGTCGTGCGCCATTTCACGGGACAGGCCCCGATCCCCGAGGCGACGCCGGGCGAGATCCACACCGACCCCGCCGCCACCGACCTGCGCGACGTAAAGGGGCAGGAGCGGGCCAAGCGCGCGCTGGAAATCGCGGCCGCCGGGCGGCACCACATGCTGATGACCGGGCCGCCGGGGTCTGGCAAATCCATGCTGGCCGCGCGTTTGCCCGGCCTGCTGCCGCCGCTGTCGGCGGCGGAGGCGCTGGAGACGTCGATGGTCCATTCGCTGGCCGGACTGCTCGACGAAGGCGGCATTTCGCGGGTCAGACCGTTCCGCCGCCCCCATCACACGGCCTCGGTCGCCTCCATCGTGGGCGGCGGCAAGGGCGCAAAGCCGGGGGAAATCAGCCTCGCCCACAATGGCGTGCTGTTTCTCGACGAGTTGCCCGAGTTTCCCCGCGGCGTGCTGGAAACCCTGCGCCAGCCGATCGAGACCGGCGATGTCGTGGTATCGCGCGCCAACGCCCATTGCCGTTATCCCGCGCGGTTCCTTCTCGTGGCGGCAGCGAACCCGTGCCGCTGCGGCTACCTGACCGATCCGAACCAGGCCTGCGTGCGCGCGCCGAAATGCGGGGCGGACTACATGGGGCGCGTGTCGGGACCGCTGATGGACCGGTTCGACCTGCGCATCGAGGTGCCGCCGGTGGCATTCCAGGACCTGGACCTGCCGCCGTCGGGCGACGACAGCGCCACTGTCGCGGCACGTGTCGCCGCCGCACGGGCGATACAGGCGGATCGTTTTGCGGGCCATGACGGTCTGCGCGTGAACGCCGACGCCGAGGGCGAGCTTCTGGAAAGGATCGCCGCGCCCGATGCGGACGGGCGCGACCTGCTGACGCGCGCGGCGGACCGGTTCAGCCTGACCGCGCGCGGATATCACCGGGTCCTGCGCGTTGCGCGCACCATCGCCGATCTGGACGGGTCCGACGGCGTGGGACGCACCCATGTGGCCGAGGCGCTTGGCTACCGCCTGGCCGGCTCGGGATGACTGCGCGGCCGCTCAGGCGTCGCGGGCAGCACAGCGTGCCTCGATGGCGTCCCACAGCCCGGCGGTGTAGTTGCGTCCGTCGAAACGCTCCATCTCCTGCAGGCCGGTGGGCGAGGTCACGTTGATCTCGGTCAGCCGGTCGCCGATCACGTCGATGCCGACGAAGACCTGCCCGTGATCGCGCAGCGTGGGGCCGATGGCGGCGCAGATGTCCATGTCCCGCTCCGTCAGAACCGCCTTTTCCGCGCGCCCGCCCACATGCATGTTCGACCGCGTCTCGCCGTTCTGTGGCACCCGGTTGATTGCGCCGATGGGCACGCCGTCCACAAGGATGATCCGCTTGTCCCCTTTGGTGATCGCGGGCAGGTATTCTTGCGCAATCAGGGGTTCGCGGTTGATCGCGGTGAAGGTTTCGAACAAGGCGTTGAGGTTCCGGTCATCGGGCCCGAGCCGGAAAACACCCGCCCCGCCATTGCCATAGAGCGGCTTGACGATGATGTCGCCGTGACGCGCCTTGAAGGCCTTCAGCGCAGCGAGATCCCGGGCAATCATCGTTGCCGGGATAAGGTCGGGAAACTTCAGCACCAGAAGCTTCTCGGGGAAATTGCGCACCCAGAACGGGTCGTTCACCACCAGCGGGCGCGGATGCACGAGATCGAGCAGATGGGTCGTGGTGATGTAGCCCATGTCGAAGGGCGGATCCTGGCGCAGCCAGACCACGTCGAACGCCTTCAGCGGCCGCGTTTCGACGGGCCCAAGCGTCACGTGATTGCCCTTTTCGCGCCGCAGCGTCATCGGCTGGCCGGACGCCCAGACTTCTCCGTCATCGAACCACATGTGATCTGGCAGATAGAAAAACAGGTCGTGGCCACGCGCCTGCGCCTCTTCCGCGATGCGGAATGTGCTGTCCGCGTCGATATTCACCTGTTCGATCGCATCCATCTGGAATGCCACACGCATCGTTCTGATCCTCGCCACGTCGTTCGGCCCCTGCATGGCGAAAACGGACCGCCAGTGCAACGCCGGGCGTGGGTCAGGCGAAGGCGTTCTCCAGAACCTGGACACGTCCGACGCGATCGACCAGCGCCACGTCGAACCGGCACTCCGCCGCAACCGATCCCGCGTGCCGTCCCAGATACTCCTCCGCGGCCTGCGACAGGCGCGCGATCTGGCGCGGCCCGATGCGCGCGGAAGCTGCCGCAAAATCAGCAGCCTTCTTCACCTCGACAAAGACCGTGGCCCCCGCGTGTTCGAAGATCAGGTCGATTTCACCGCCTGTTCCGCGCCAGCGGCAGACCAGCAACTGCGCCCCCCGGTCCTGGTAGTGACGGGACACGATGGCCTCCGCCGACCGGCCGGCGAAATCTGCCATGCGCCCGCGGTTCCTGCGCGGATTCGCGGGCGGTTCCTTCATCTCAGTCGCTCTTATCGCCCGAACCCGCGGATCCGCGCGCCAGCGCCATGGCATAGACGTCCTTGCGCGGGATCCCGAAGACTTCGGCAATCTCGGAGGCTGCATCGCGCAGGCTTCCGCGGGACAGGGCATCGGTGAGCGCAAGATCGACATCGCGCGGGTCCGCCGCCTGCGTCGTGGGTGGACCGACTGCGATCACGCATTCTCCCTTCAGGTCGCGGCCCGCAAGCTGGTCGCGCAATGCGGCGAGGGGCGCGCGAATGACTTCTTCGAAGCGCTTCGTCATTTCGCGGCACAGCACCGCCTGCCTGTCTTCCCCCAACGCGTCGCATAATTCCCCTAACGTATCCTGAACGCGCTTGGGGGCTTCGTACATGACGAGCGTTGCAGGCAGGCTCGCAAAGGCATTCAGGACCCGCGTGCGCGGCCCCCGCTTCGGCGGCAGGAAACCGAGAAACGCGAATCGATCGGTCGGCAAACCGGCGAGGGTCAGCGCGGCCAGCACGGCTGACGGCCCCGGGGCCGTGCTGATCCTGCCGCCGGTTTCCGCGAGCGCCCGAACCAGTTCGAAGCCGGGGTCCGACACGAGCGGCGTTCCCGCCTCGGACGCATAGGCGACACTGCGCCCGGCATGGACCTCGGCCACGATCCTGTCGCGCACCTTGTCTCCGGTGTGATCGTGATAGCTCCAGACCGGGCGCTGGCCGAGCGGGACGCCATGCAACGTCAGGAGTTTCTTCAGACTTCTCGTGTCCTCTGCGACCAGGATGTCGGCGGAGGCGAGGATGTCGAGCGCGCGAAGGGTGATGTCGCGGGCGGCCCCGATCGGTGTCGCCACGACGTGCAGCCCGGCGGGCAATGCGACCGCTTGATGATTCACGGTTGGCCCCGCTTGAACAGATGCGTAGGGTTTGGGTAAGCGAAAGGGGTGCGGTCCGCAAGCGACCGTGCCCTCGGCAACGAATGGATAGCGGGCGCGTCCCGTGCGGAAGGGAGCGGAACGGCATGGGTGGCACGCGCAGGAGAATCCTTCGGCTGATCGGTGCGCTGGCCTGCGTGATCGGGGTGGCGGCCTGCGATCCGGCAGGATTCGGCGTTGCCGGACCCAGCACGGGCGGGCGCGTTCCCGTGGCCGTTCTGGTGCCCGCAGGCGCGAGCGATCCGAACGTGGCGGCGCTAGGCCAGAACCTTGCGAATGCGGCGAAACTCGCGGCGGCCGACCTCGAAGGGGTGGAGATCGATCTGCGCATCTACGACACCGCTGGGCAGGCGGATCGCGCCGGGCAACTTGCGCAGCAGGCCATCGACGAAGGCGCCAGCGTCATCATCGGGCCGCTGTTTGCGGATGGTGCGAACGCCGCGGGTCTCGTGGCGGCGCGTGCCGGTATCCCGGTGCTGAGCTTCTCGAACAACACCGCCGTGGCCGGCGGCAACGTCTTCGTCCTGGGGCCGACCTTCGACAATACCGCCAACCGGTTGCTCGACTTCGCGCGACGGCAGGGCAAATCCAGCGTGCTCGTCGTGCATGGCGAGACCGAGGCGGAACGCGCCGGGCGCGACGCCATCGTGCGCGCAGCACAGGTCCATGGCCTCACCGTCAGCGCGGTCACCGGGTTCGCCATGTCGCAGGAAGGCGTCGTCGCCGCCGTTCCGGGGATCGTGCAGCAGGCCGAATCCAGCGGCGCAGACCTGCTGTTCCTGACCTCCAACACCGATACGGCCCTGCCCATCATCACGCAGTTGCTGCCCGAGAACGGGCTTCCACCGGGCGAAATCCAGTATGCGGGCCTGACCCGCTGGGACGTGCCTGCATCTGCGCTGTCGCTGCCCGGCGTGCAGGGCGGCTGGTTTGCGCTGCCGGATTCCGGGGCGTTCACGCGCTTCGCTTCGCGTTACAGCGAAACCTATGGGGCGGCACCCCAGGCCGTCGCCGGTCTGGGCTACGATGCCGTGGCCGCCGTTGGCGCGCTCGCCGGGGCCGGCCGCCGGATCACAGCGGAAACTCTGGTGCAGTCGCGCGGGTTCGCGGGCGCCAGCGGTGCATTCCGCCTGCTGCAGGACGGTGGCAACCAGCGCGCCCTGTCCATCGCCACGATCGAGAACCAGATCGTGCGGATCATCGAGCAGGCGCCTGCAAGCTTTGGCGGCGCGGGTCTGTGACCTCCCGCCGCAAGGAGACCCATGCGTGACGGACACGGAGACCCGGGAAAGACCCGGGAACGCGGCGCGGCCCGGCGTCGCCCCGCATGACCTGATCCGCCCCGCGACGGACATCATCGATCTCGATGCAGCCTTCGCGGAGTTGGACGCGGTCGCCGCGCAGAACGCCGACCCGATGGCGTTGCGCAAGGCGACGGTCGGGCTGTTGCAGACCTGGCGCGGCAACGGGATGACGACCATCGCACGCGCCATTTGCGAGCGTCCGTTCGATGCGCGTGCCGCGGTACGCAGCTACACATGGCTCACCGACGCGATCGTGCGGTGCTGCCTGCATGTCGCCACCCGGCACCTCCATCCCAGCCGTTCCGCGGATACTGCGGGTTCCCTCGCCGTGCTGGCCGTCGGCGGCTATGGCCGCGCCGAGATGTCGCCGGCTTCCGATGTGGACCTGCTGTTCCTGACGCCCTGGAAGACCACGCCATGGGCCGAGAGTGTCATCGAATCGATGCTCTACATGCTGTGGGACCTGCGGCTGAAGGTCGGCCATGCCAGCCGCACCGTCGCCGACTGCCTGCGGCTGGGGCGGGAAGACTACACGATCCGCACCGCGCTGCTGGAGAACCGCTTTCTCGACGGCAACCCCGCGCTGGCCGCGGAACTTAAGGATCGACTGCGCAGCGACCTGTTCCGCAACACCGCCGCCGATTTCATCGAGGCAAAGCTGGCCGAGCGCGCCAGCCGCCACAAGAAGCAGGGCGGCCAGCGCTACGTCGTCGAACCCAATGTCAAGGAGGGCAAGGGCGGCCTGCGCGATCTACAGACACTGTTCTGGATCGCCAAGTACGTGCACGCCGTGGACGATCCGCAGGATCTCGTGGCGCTCGGCGTCTTTTCGGCCGAGGAGTACAGGTATTTCGACCGAGCGCAGAATTTCCTCTGGGCGGTGCGCAACCAGTTGCACTTGGTGACCGGGCGCGCGATGGATCAATTGACCTTCGACCTTCAGGTCGAGGTGGCCGAGCGGCTGGGATACACAGATCGCGCGGGTCGGCGGGCGGTCGAACATTTCATGCAGGATTTCTTTCGGCATGCCACGCGCGTGGGCGACCTGACGCGCGTGTTCCTGACTGTGATGGAAGCCAATCACATCAAGCGGATGCCAACGCTGCGCGGGCTTTTCACCCGCCGCCGCAAGGTTCGGACCGGTTTCAAGGTCGTGCAAAACCGCCTGTCGGTCGAAAACGAGACCGTCTTCCTGTCCGACAAGCTGAACCTGCTGCGCCTTTTCGACGAGGCGTTGCGCACCGGCTATCCGCTGCACCCGGATGCCACGCGCATGGTCGTCGCCAACCTGCACCTGATCGACGACACGATGCGCCGCGATGCGGAAGCGAACCGCCTGTTCCTCGGGCTGCTGCTGAAGCGCGGCGCACCGTCCCGCGCCCTGCACCGCATGAAGGAAACCGGTGTTCTGGGCGCCTTCCTGCCGGAATTCCAGCCCATCGTGGCGATGATGCAGTTCAACATGTATCACAGTTACACGGTGGACGAGCATACCATCGTGTGCATCAGCGTTCTCGAACGGATCGAGGCAGGCGAACTGGCGGAGGAACTGCCGCTCAGCACGCGCATCATGTCCGAAGGCGTGAACCGCCGGGTGCTCTATCTCGCGCTCTTGCTGCATGACATCGGCAAGGGCCGCCCCGAGGATCATTCGGTCCTGGGCGCGCGCATCGCCCGAAGGGTGGCGCCGCGGCTGGGGCTGAAACCCCAGGAATGCGCCACCGTGGAATGGCTGGTGCGCTATCACCTGCTGATGTCGGACATGGCCCAGAAGCGCGACATCGCCGATCCGCGCACGGTGCGGGACTTCGCCAAGGCCGTGAAGACCCAGAAGCGGCTCGACCTGCTGCTGGTGCTGACATGCTGCGACATCATGGGCGTCGGCCCGAATGTCTGGAACAACTGGAAGGCGATGCTGCTGCGCAATCTCTATCGCCAGACCAGCGATGCGCTTGCCAACGGGCTGGAGGACGTCAACCGCGAAGCCCGTGAAAGCGAGGCGAAGCGCGCGCTGCGCGATGCGCTCGGAGACATGGACAAGACCAAGCTGCGCACCGAACTCGGGCGCCACTACGGTCCATACTGGCAGGGCCTGCAGACGGAAACCCACGTTGTCTTCGCCCGCCTTCTCGACGGGCTGGGCGACGACGAGATCAGGGTGGACCTGAAGGAAGACACCGGTCGCGACGCCACGCGCGTCTGTTTCGTGATGGCGGATCACCCCGGCATCTTCGCGCGGCTGGCCGGGTCGCTGGCACTTGTCGGCGCGAACGTGGTGGATGCGCGCACCTATACCTCCAAGGACGGCTATGCCACCGCCGTGTTCTGGGTGCAGGACGGCGACGGATCGCCCTATGATGCCGACCGGATGAACCGGCTGCGCGCGATGATCCGCAAGACCCTGCATGGCGAAGTCGTGACCGGCGACGCCATGGTCCAGCGCGACAAGATCAAGAAGCGCGAGCGCGCCTTCCGCCACCCGACCACGATCTCGTTCGACAACGAAGGCTCGGACATCTACACCATCGTGGAAGTGGACACCCGTGACCGTCCCGGCCTGCTCTATGACCTGGCGCGGACACTGGCGGCAAGCAACATCTACATCTCGTCGGCCCAGATCGCGACCTACGGCGCGCAGGCCGTGGACACCTTCTATGTCAAGGACATGTTCGGGCTGAAGATCATGGGCAAGACGAAGCTCGATGCACTCGAACGCAAGTTGAAGGACGCCATTGAACGGGGTGCCACCAAGGCCGCCACGGAATGAAGCCCATCCGCCTGCTGTCCGGGCTGCTGACCGTAGGCGGCTGGACCATGGCCAGCCGTGTGCTCGGCTTCGTGCGCGATGCCATGATCGTGGCGCTTCTGGGCACCGGCCCCGCCTATTCGGCTTTCATCGTGGCCTTTTCACTGCCCAACATGTTCCGGCGCCTTTTTGCCGAGGGCGCGTTCAACATGGCCTTCGTGCCGCTGTTCGCGAAGCGACTGGAGACCGGCGACCGCCCGGCGGATTTCGCGCAGGAGGCCTTCGCGGCCTTGTCGGGGGTGTTGATCGCGCTGACGCTGCTGGCACAACTGGCGATGCCGTTCCTCGTGCTGGCGATGGCGAGTGGCTTTCGCGGCGGGCCCGAATTCGACCTTGCAGTGGATTTCGGGCGCATCGCCTTTCCCTATATCCTGTTCATCGCGCTCGCGGCGATGCTGTCGGGTGTGTTGAACGCGACGGGCCGCTTCGCCGTCGCGGCTGCGGCGCCCGTGTTGCTCAACATCATCTTCATCGGGTTCATGGCCGCGGCCGCGGCGCTTGGCTGGAACGTGGGCCGCGCGCTGATCTGGGCGGTGCCCGTCGCGGGAATGGCGCAGTTTGCGCTGCTTTGGCACGCGGCGCGGCAGGCGGGATTCGCCATGCGCCCCGCCTGGCCACGCCTGACCCCGGAAATCCGCGCACTCGCCGTGATCGCGGCACCGGCGGCGCTTGCCTCGGGCGTGGTGCAAATCAACCTGCTGGTGGGGCGGCAGGTGGCCAGCTATTTTGACCGGGCCATCGACTGGATGTATACCGCCGACCGGCTCTACCAGTTGCCGCTGGGGGTGGTCGGCGTCGCCGTGGGGATCGTGCTGCTGCCGGACCTGTCGCGCAGGCTGGCGGCGGGCGACGATGCGGGCGGACAGGCCGCGCTCAGCCGCGCGGGGGAAATCGCTCTGGCCCTGACCCTTCCGGCGGCGGTGGCGCTGATGGTGATACCCGGCCCGCTCGTGTCGGTACTGTTCGAACGGGGCCGCTTCACGCCCGAGGACACGGCGGCCACCGCGCTTGCCTGTGCGATCTATGGCGCGGGCCTGCCCGCCTTCGTGCTGCAAAAGGTGCTTCAGCCGCTCTATTTCGCGCGTTCGGACACGCGAAGCCCGTTCCGCTTCGCGTTATGGGCGATGGCCGTGAACGCCGCGTGCGCCATCGGTCTGGCGCCTGTGCTGGGCTGGCCTGCCGCCGCGCTGGCGACGACGCTGGCCGCGTGGGCGATGGTGCTGTTCCTGTGGCGCGGGGCGCGCGGAATGGGCGATGTCGCACGCTTCGACGCACGTTTCGTCCGGCGCATCCCCCGGATCGCGGCGGCGGCGGGACTCATGGGTGTCATGCTGTGGGGCGGGGCGAACGTGCTCGACACCGCGTTGCACATGCCCGGCCTTCGCTACGCCGCGCTCGCGCTGCTGGTGGGCGCGGGCGGCGCGGCCTATTTTGCCGCCGCCCATGTGTTGCGGGGTCTGCCGCTGTCGGACCTGAAGGCCGCTTTCCGGCGGTCGGGGAACCGCACCGCCGGGTGATCCTGCACGGCGCCTAGCGCTTCTTCTTCCCGGCCGCGGATGCGGTCGTGATCTTGCTGACCAGCCCCTCGGGTACGGCAGAGGGTTTGGCCTTGATCTGCTTCGGCTTCTTGACTTCGCGGTTGCCGCGCTGCTTGTCGCCCTTGCTCATGGAATTGCCTTTCAGACAGGGACCGGCGCAGCGAATGCCGCCCGGTGAACGTGGGATGAGATGGCGGGTGCGGACGGGCGGAACGCGCCCGGTCGATCCGGTCCGGTCACGACACCCGACATGGAATCAGGTATGATCCCCAAGCCCGTTGCGTGCGCGAACGTAACAGCGTTGCGCCCGATTCCGGTTTCGCGCAAGCGGTTTCGTTCAGCGCCGCGCGATCATCGCTCGCAGCCGTCGCCAACCGCCCGGCACCAGCAGGAAACACAGCCCGAACCCCACGCCGAACCCCGCCAGGTCAGCCAGCCAGTCGTTGCGCGACCCGAACAGCAGCCCGAACAGCAACTGGATACCAAGCAGCAGGCCGATCAACCGGAACGCCATCACCTGGCTTTCCTGCAATAGCCGCGCCTGCACCCACATCAGGAAGGTATAGCCGCCGATCAGCCCGTAGACGCCGGGATAGCCCCCCACCAGCGGGAAAGGATCGCTCAGGAGCAGCCCATAGACCAGCGCCCCCCCGATGGACGCGCCGAAGAAGATCACGAGAACCGCCATGTTCCCTAACGCCTCGCCCACCATCTTGCCCATGGCGAGCACGAAGACGCACACGAACAGCGCATGCGTGAAGCTGAGATGCAGCAACGGATAGGTCACGAAGCGGGCCAGCATGTCCGGCGGGAACCGGCCATTCGCCAGCATCCATTGCAGCGCCTCGCCGAAGAAGGCGTAATCGCGGATGGCCGCGCTGCGGATCCCGACGCCGCCGGCCCCGCCGATGATGCCGCGGTCCGCAAGGTTGAACAGCGCCTCCACCCCGATGATGACGGCGGCCAGCGCGATCACTGCGGCGGGCAGCGGGTTCACCGGCCCCTGCACGGGCGGGAGTTGTCGGCTGGGCTGTGGCTGCGGCATCCCGCGTCTCCCGTGATTGACGGCATCTGATGCCCCGGATAAGCGAACCGGGCACGAAGTTCCAGACGGAGACCAAGCCCCATGACGGATGCGGACACCCACACCGCCGCGGATGCCAATGCCGGTTTCACGCCGCGGGTGTTTTCCGGCATCCAGCCGACGAACCACCTGCAACTGGGCAACTACCTTGGTGCGGTCAAACGGTTCGTCGCCATGCAGGACAGCGGGATCGAAACGATCTACTGCATCGTGGACATGCATGCGATCACCGTCTGGCAGGACCCCGCCGACCTGACCCGCGCGACCCGCGAACTGGCCGCGGGATACATCGCCGCCGGGCTGGATCCCGCGCGGTCGATCTTGTTCAACCAGTCGCGCGTGCCCGAACATGCGCAACTGGCCTGGGTGTTCAACTGCGTCGCACGCATGGGCTGGCTGAGCCGCATGACCCAGTTCAAGGACAAGGCCGGCAAGAACCGCGAGGCCGCGTCGGTGGGGCTGTTCACCTATCCCAACCTGATGGCTGCCGATATCTTGGCCTATCACGCGACCAAGGTGCCCGTGGGCGAGGATCAGAAGCAGCATCTGGAGCTGACCCGCGACATCGCCATCAAGTTCAACAACGACTATGGCGTCGATTTCTTCCCCGTCACCGAGCCGGTGATCGAAGGTGCGGGCACCCGCGTCATGAGCCTGCGCGACGGCACGAAGAAGATGAGCAAATCCGACCCGTCGGACATGAGCCGCATCAACCTGACCGACGATGCCGACACGATCGCCAAGAAGCTGCGCAAGGCAAAGACCGACCCGGATCCCCTGCCCGACAATCTTGACGCGCTCGCGGAGCGGCCCGAGGCGCGCAACCTCGTGAACATCTACGCCGCTTTGGCCGACACCACGCCCGACGCCGTGATCCACGAGTTCGCGGGCCAGCCCTTTTCCGCCTTCAAGCCCGCGCTGGCCGATCTGGCGGTGGAAAAGCTGTCCCCCCTGTCGTCGGAAATGGCCCGGCTGATGCAGGATCCGGCGGAAATCGACCGCATCCTTGCCGACGGGGCGGACCGCGCCCGCGCCATCGCGGCACCGATCCTGCGCCGCACCTACGACATCGTCGGGATGGTGGGCTGACAGGCGGCTTGCCTTCCTGGCGTGCTTGCTGGCATCGTCAGAGGCGGAGGCCCTGATGCGCACATTCCTTGTCGTGCTCGATGACAGCCGCGAATGCCTGAACGCCATGCGCTTCGCCGCGATGCGCGCCGCGCGCACGGGCGGCGGCGTCGAAGTCCTGTCGGTGATCCCGCCGGAGGATTTCAACCACTGGATCGGCGTAGGCGACATCATGCGCGAAGAGGCCCGCGAACGGATCGAAGCCCATTTCGAGGTTTTCGCCAAGTGGATGCGTGACAAGCAGGGGGTCAACCCGACCCTTGCGATCCGCGAAGGCGACGTGTTTCGCGAGGTGCTCGCGCAGATCGACGAGAACCGCGATATCGGCGTGCTCGTGCTCGGTGCGGGCACCGACAAGAACGGCCCCGGCCCACTGGTCACGCAGATCGTCAAGGCGTCGGGCAGCCTGCGCATCCCCTTTACGGTCGTGCCGGGGGGCATGTCGCGCGACGATCTTGAGGCGGTGACCTGACGATCCCGACACGCATCGACCAGTTTGGAACCGTTCCAAACATTGACTCGAGCCGCGCAGATGCGCATATCGAGGGTCAACCAGAGGATACGCCATGTTCATCCAGACCGAGTCCACACCCAACCCCGCCACCCTGAAATTCCTGCCCGGCCAGACCGTTCTGGAAACCGGCACTGCCGATTTCCCGTCGGCGGACACGGTGGGCAACGCGCCGCTGGCACGCCGGATCTTCGCCGTTGGCGGGGTAACGGGGGTTTTCCTCGGCAGCGACTTCGTGACCGTGACAAAGGCCGACGACGTCGATTGGGACCATGTCAAACCCGCCATTCTCGGTGCGGTAATGGAGCATTTCCAGTCGGGCGAGGCAGCGATCGAGGGCGAGGGCCACAGCGCGGGCCATGCCGACCACGACGGACCGGATGCCGAGATCGTGGGTCAGATCAAGGAACTGCTCGACACCCGCGTGCGGCCCGCCGTGGCGCAGGACGGCGGCGACATCACCTTCCACGGCTTTGACCGCGGTGTGGTCTACCTGCACATGCAGGGAGCCTGCGCCGGCTGCCCGTCTTCGACCCTGACCCTGAAGATGGGGATCGAGAACCTGTTGCGCCATTACATCCCCGAAGTGGTCGAGGTCCGACCCGTCGCCGTGTGATCCGTGGCGAACATGCTGCCCGGCGTGGTTACGCTGGCTTTCGACACGTCCGGCCCTGCCTGCTGCGCCGCAATCCTGTCCGGTGAAACGATCATCGCGGACACGGTCGAACAGATGGCGCGCGGACAGGCTGAACGGCTGTTTCCGCTGCTGGACGAGCTTCTGAGCGCCGCCGGGCTGGCATGGGGCGACGTGGGCCGGATCGGCGTCGGCACCGGGCCGGGCAATTTCACCGGCATCCGCATTTCCGTCGCGGCCGCACGCGGGCTGGCCCTGTCGCTGGGCTGCCCGGCTATCGGAGTGAGCACGCTGGACGCGCTCGCCCACGGCCTGCCCCAGCCCTGTCTGACCGTCGTGCCGGCGCGGCGCGGTTCGATCTATCTGCAACGCCACAGGCAGGGCGAGGTTCACGCGCCCGAGACCCTGACGCTGGATGAACTGGCCGCAGCAGCCCTGCCGCCGGTACCCGTCTGCGGCGACGTAGCGAACGATGTGGCGGCGCGGATCGGGGGCACGGTCGTTCGTCCCGCCGCCCCGCACGCTGTGTCGATCGCGCGCATCGCCTGCGCACGCGCCGCCGACACCGCGGATCGGCCCCGCCCGCTCTATCTGCGTGCCGCCGACGCCGCGCCGGCCAGCGACCGCCCGCCCGCGATCCTGCCGTGACGCAGGACCGGACCGCCGCATGGATGGCGGACCTGCACCGCGCCGGGTTCGCGGTGCCGCCGCCCTGGTCCAAAGCGGCCTTCGCCGACCTGCTTGCGCGGCCCGACACGTTGCTGGAGGCCGCCGAGACGGGCTTCGCGCTGTTGCGCGTGACACTGGACGAGTCGGAACTGCTCACCATTACCACGGCGCCGGAAGCCCGCGGTCAGGGCGTCGCCACGGCCCTGCTGGCAAGACTGCTGGATCGCGCTGCCAGAGCCGGTGCCCGGTCGTGTTTCCTCGAAGTGGCGGCAGACAATGCGGCGGCCTGCCGTCTCTATGACCGCTTCGGATTTCGTCAGGTCGGCCTGCGTCCGCGATACTACCGCATGCCGGACGGAACCGCCTGCGATGCGCGCGTGATGGCCTGCGATCTGCCCATGCGCCGCACGACCGCGCAGCGTCGTGAACCCGCAGCTCCAGAAAGCTATTGACCCTGCCCGGCGGCTGCGAACTATTTGGCCAATGAAACAGGCCGCAAGGCCGCATTGCCGGGCCGGAGATCGATCCGGGCCGGGAACCAGCAGCAGGAGACATCCATGACACGCATCGCATCCTTTCTCGGCGCGACCGCCCTTGCCACGTTCGCCGCGGGTGCCGCGCTGGCAGAACCGGGCCTGATCATCGACCTGGGCGGCAAGTTCGACAAGTCGTTCAACGAAAGCGCGTTTACCGGTGCGCAGCGCTGGATGGAGGACACGGGCGGCAGTTATCGCGAATCCGAGTTGGCGTCCGAGGCGCAGCGCGAACAGTCAATGCGCCGGATGGCCGAAAGCGGTGCGAATCCGGTCGTGGTGCTGGGCTTCGCCAATGCCTCCACGCTGGAAAAGGTCGCGCCGGATTATCCGGATACCAACTTCACCATCGTGGACATGGTCGTGGATGCGCCGAACGTGCAGTCGGTCGTGTTCAAGGAACACGAAGGCAGCTATCTCGTGGGTGTGCTGGCCGCGATGGCATCCGAAACCGGCACCGTCAGCTTCGTGGGCGGGATGGATGTGCCGCTGATTTCCAAGTTCGCCTGCGGCTACGCGCAAGGCGTGAAGGCCGTGAAGCCGGATGCGAACGTGATCGTCAACATGACCGGCACCACGCCGACCGCGTGGAACGACCCGGTGCGCGGTGCGGAACTGACCCGGTCGCAGATCAGCCAGGGGTCCGACGTGGTTTATGCGGCAGCGGGCGGCACGGGGATCGGCGTGCTGCAAGCGGCGGCGGACGAAGGCATCCTGTCCATCGGCGTGGACAGCAACCAGAACCACCTGCACCCGGGGCAGGTCCTGACCTCGATGGTCAAGCGCGTGGACAACGCCGTGTATGAAGCGTTCGAGGCCGGCATGAACGGCACGTTCGAGCCGGGGATCAAGGTCATGGGGCTCGACAACAACGGGGTCGGCTGGGCGCAGGACGAATACAACGCGGACCTGATCACCGAGTCGATGAAAGCCACGGTGGAAGAAACCAAGGAACGCATCATCGCGGGCGATATCGTCGTGCACGATTACACCACCGACAGCAGCTGTCCGGCCTACTGACCGGATGACGGCAATCGACACAATCGCGGGGCGGCCCGGTGCGGCCGCCCCCGGCAAGGTGCCAGCGATCGAGCTGCGCGGCATTTCCAAGGCGTTCGGGCCGGTGCAGGCCAACAAGGACATCGCGATCCGGGTGGAGCGCGGTACGATCCACGGCATCATCGGCGAGAACGGCGCGGGCAAGTCGACGCTCATGTCGATCCTGTATGGGTTCTACAAGGCCGATGCGGGCGAGATCCTGATCGGTGGGCAGCGGACCGAGATCCCCGACAGCCAGGCCGCGATCCGCGCGGGCATCGGCATGGTGTTCCAGCATTTCAAGCTGGTGGAAAACTTCACCGTGCTGGAAAATGTCGTGCTCGGGGCCGAAGACGGCGCGATGCTGCGTCCTTCGCTTGCGAAGGCGCGCAAGCTTCTCGTGGACCTTGCGCGGGAATACGAATTGCAGGTCGACCCGGACGCCAAGATAGAAGATCTGGGCGTCGGGATGCAGCAGCGGGTGGAGATCCTCAAGGCGCTGTATCGGCAGGCCGATATCCTGATCCTCGACGAGCCCACAGGCGTGCTGACGCCGTCCGAGGCCGACCACCTGTTCCGGATCCTGCGCGGGCTGCGGGACGAGGGCAAGACCATCGTGCTGATCACCCATAAGCTGCGTGAAATCATGGACGTGACCGACAATGTCAGCGTCATGCGGCGGGGCGAAATGGTGGCGACCGTGCGCACCGCAGACACATCGCCCACGGACCTTGCCGAGCTGATGGTCGGGCGAAAGGTGCTCCTGCGGGTGGACAAGACCCCGGCACAGCCCGGCGCCGTGGTTCTCGACGTGCAAGGCCTGCGCGTGACCGACGGCAAGGGTGTGGAACGGCTGCGCGGGATCGATTTCCAGGTGCGCGCGGGCGAGATCCTCGGGATCGCGGGCGTGGCGGGCAACGGGCAGTCGGAACTGCTGGAGGTGCTGGGCGGTATCCGCGAGGCTTCCGGCGCTGTCACGCTGAACGGCCAGCCGCTGGACCTGACCGGACCGCGGGCCGACGGGCGCGCGCGCCGCGATGCGGGCATTGCCCATGTCCCCGAAGACCGGCACCGGCTGGGCCTGATCCTCGATTTCACCGCATGGGAAAATACAGGTTTCGGATACCAGGATCGGGCCGAGTATGGCACCGGCGCGCTGATCGACCAGCAAGCCATGCGCCGCGATGCGCAAGGCAAGATGCAGCGTTTCGATGTTCGGCCGGCCGATTGCTGGCTGCATGCCAAGAACTTTTCCGGCGGCAACCAACAGAAGATCGTGCTCGCCCGCGAGATCGAGTGCGATCCCGACCTGCTTCTGGTGGGCCAGCCCACGCGCGGCGTGGATATCGGCGCGATCGAATTCATCCACCAGCGCCTGATCGAGATGCGGGACGCGGGCAAAGCGATCCTGCTGGTGAGCGTCGAACTGGACGAGATCTTCGCCCTGTCCGACCGGATCGCGGTGATGTTCGACGGGCGCATCATGGGCGAACGCTTGCCCGAACAGACCGATGAGACAGAGTTGGGGCTGATGATGGCCGGGATGGCCGAAGGACGCCGGACATGAACGGAATTCCCCGCTGGGTCGATATCGCGCTGATCCCTCTGATCAACCTCGCGCTTGCGCTGCTGGTTTCCGCGCTGGTGATTGCACTGATCGGCGAGAACCCGGCCGACGCGATGGGCGTGATGATCCGGGGCGCTGTCGGGTCGGCCTATGGCTGGGGCTACACGCTTTACTATGCGACCAACTTCATCTTCACTGGGCTTGCCGTCGCCGTGGCGTTCCATGCGCGGATGTTCAATATCGGCGGCGAAGGCCAGGCGGCGCTGGGGGGCCTTGGCGTGGCGCTGGTGTGCCTTGCGATCCCGTGGCCGCACTGGACGCTGGCGCTGGTCGCAGCGTCCTTCGGTGCGGCGCTGTTCGGCGCGGCATGGGCGGCAGTCCCCGCCTGGCTTCAGGCGACGCGCGGAAGCCATATCGTCATCACCACGATCATGTTCAACTTCATCGCCTCGGCGCTGTTGGTCTATCTTCTGGTGAACGTGCTCAAGGTGCCGGGTTCCATGGCCCCCGAAACCGCCCGCTTTCCCGAAGGCGCGCGGCTGCCTTCGGCCTATGACTGGGGCGCATGGATGGGCTTCGGGCGGTCCGCGCCGCTGAACGTGGCATTCTTCCTCGCGCTCGGGTGCTGCGTCGCGGTCTGGGTGCTGATCTGGAAGACGCGGCTCGGATATGAAATCCGCGCTTTCGGGCAGTCGGAACCGGCGGCGAAATACGCCGGCATCCGCCCCGTGCGCACCATCATGATCGCCATGCTGATCTCGGGCGGGCTGGCGGGCCTGATGGCCGTCAACGCAGTGCAGGGGGAGGCCGAGCGGCTCATCATCGACAGCGTGCAGGGCGCGGGCTTCGTGGGCATCGCCGTGGCGCTGATGGGCCGGTCGCACCCGCTGGGCGTGCTGCTGGCGGCGATCCTGTTCGGGGCGCTCTACCAGGGCGGGGCAGAGCTTGAATTCGAGATCCCCGCGATTTCGCGCGAGATGATCGTGGTCATCCAGGCACTCGTCATCCTGTTTACAGGCGCGCTCGACAACATGGTGCGCGGCCCGGTCGAGGGGATGTTCCGCCGCCCGCGCAAAGGGGCCGCATGATGGACCTATCGACCCTGATCCAGCTTCTGGACAGCACGTTGCGGCTGGCCACGCCGCTGCTGTTCGCCTGCCTGGCGGGACTGTTTTCCGAACGCGCGGGCATCTTCGACATCGGACTTGAAGGCAAGATGCTCGCCGCGGCGTTCTTCGCCGCCGCCGCCGCCGCGATGACCGGTTCGGTCTGGCTGGGTCTGGTCGCGGGCATCGCATCCTCAGTGGCGCTGTCGCTGCTGCATGGCGCGGCGTCGATCACGTTCCGCGGCAACCAGCTGATATCCGGCGTGGCGATCAATTTCCTGGCTGCCGGGCTGACCGTGGTGATCGGCGAGGCGTGGTTCGAACTGGGCGGGCGCACCCCCGCGCTGGAGGGAGCGGCCCGATTTCAGGAGATCACGTTGCCGCTGGCCGGCACGCTGTCGGGCATTCCCGTTCTCGGGCCGCTCTATGCCGAGGTGCTGTCGGGCCATTCCATCCTGGTCTATGTCGGGCTGCTTGCGGTCCCGGCAACGTGGTTCGTGCTGTTCCGCACGCGGTTCGGCCTGCGGCTGCGCGCCGTGGGCGAGAACCCCGGTGCAGTGGACACGGCCGGTATCTCGGTCGTCCGGCTGCGCTATTCCGCCGTCATCATCTGCGGGCTTCTGTGCGGGCTTGCGGGCGCACATCTGGCCACCGGCCTGTCCGCGGGCTTCGTCAAGGACATGAGCGCGGGGCGCGGGTTCATCGCGCTTGCAGCTTTGATCTTTGCCAAGTGGCGGCCTTGGTATGCGCTGGGGGCGTGCCTGCTGTTCGGGCTGCTCGACGCGCTCGGCAACAGGTTCCAGAGCCTTGATCTGTTCGGCGCGACGGTGCCCACGCAATTCATGCAGGCCCTGCCCTATATCCTTACCGTCGTGATCCTCGCGGGTTTCGTCGGCAAGGCGACCCCGCCCCGCGCCGGCGGCACCCCCTACGTCAAGGAACGCTAGAGGTCCTCCGCGCCGGCCCAAGCGGGGCTTTGCATTGGCGCCCGCGCCGTTCTAGGTTCACACCATACGCCATCGCCGCCGGAAAGGGCCCAGTTGGGATGCAGATCTACCTGCCCATCGCCGAGGTCGCGGTGAACGCATTGCTTCTGCTCGGTCTCGGCGGTCTGGTGGGCCTGCTGTCGGGCCTGTTCGGGGTGGGCGGCGGCTTCCTGATGACACCGCTGCTGTTCTTCGTTGGCATTCCGCCCGCCGTCGCCGTGGCCACGGGCGCAAACCAGATCGTGGCCTCTTCCTTTTCCGCCGTGCTGGCGCATCTGCGCCGCAAGACCGTGGATTTTCGCATGGGCGGGGTGCTGCTTGCCGGCGGGCTCGTGGGTGCGGGTCTGGGCGTTCAGGTCTTCGCGGCCCTCAAGGCGCGCGGCCAGGTCGATCTTCTGGTGACCCTGTTCTACGTCGTGTTCCTGGGGGCCGTGGGCGGGCTGATGTTCTGGGAAAGCCTGCGATCCATGCGCCGTGCCCGCAACCCCGGCGGCCCTGTATCCAAACGCAAGAGGCACAACTGGATCCATGCGCTGCCGTTGAAGATGAAATTCCGCACGTCGGGGATGTATATCTCGGTCATTCCCCCTGTCCTGATCGGCGCAGGCGTGGGTATCCTGTCGGCCATCATGGGTGTCGGCGGCGGGTTCATCATGGTGCCCGCTATGATCTATCTGCTCGGCATGCCCACAAAGGTCGTGATCGGCACATCGCTGTTCCAGATCATCTTCGTCACCGCCTTCGCCACGCTGATGCACGCGATCACCACGCAATCCGTGGACGTGGTGCTGGCGGTTCTGCTGATCCTCGGCGGGGTGATCGGGGCGCAGATCGGGTCGCGCATGGGCACGAACCTGAAGGCGGAACAGTTGCGCATCCTGCTTGCATCGCTGGTGCTGCTTGTGTGCGGCAAGCTCGCGCTCGACCTGCTGCTGGAACCGTCCGAACTCTACAGTCTCGAGGTGGCGCAATGATCCGTGCAGTCCTTGCCGCGGCGATCCTGTGGGTCGGCACGCTGCCCGGTCTTGCCTCGGAACGGATCGTGCTTGGCCTTTCACAGGACGAGGTGGCGATCACCGCCACCTTCGACGGCTCGTCGCTGCTGATCTTCGGCGCGGTCAGCCGCGAGGCACCCATCCCGTCGGACGGCCGGCTGGAGGTGATCATCACGGTGACCGGTCCGCTTGGCCCGCTGGACGTGCGGCGCAAGGAACGGCAGTTCGGCATCTGGGTCAACGCCGACAGCGTGTGGCTGTCTGAGGCGCCGAGTTTCTACGCCGTCGCCAGCACCGGGCCGCTGAAGGATATACTGTCACCCGTGGAGGACCTGCGCCACGGCATCACGCTCGGTCAGGTCATCAACACCGTGGGCGCGCGGGAAAGCGTGCAGGACGTGGAGAATTTCACCGCCGCGCTGCGCCGCATCCGCGAAAGCGAGGGACTCTACCAGATCAACGAGGGCAGTGTCGCGCTGGACCAGCAGACACTGTTCCGCACGTCCATCGAGCTGCCGTCGAACCTTGTCGAAGGCAGCTACCAGACCCGGATTTTCCTGCTGCGCAACCGCGATGTGGTGGACATATTCACGACCGGCATCCCGGTGCGCAAGGTCGGGATGGAACGCTGGCTCTATACCACCGCGAACACGCAGCCGGTGCTGTATGGTCTGATGTCGCTGGTCATCGCCATTGCCGCGGGCTGGGGCGCGTCAGCCCTGTTCCGGCTGTTGCAGCGCTAGGTCGGGATCCAGCTCGCGGATCAGGTCGGGCGCGGCCGGCACGGCCAGATCGTCGATGCCCAGCGGCACCGTCGGCTTGCCCAGCCGGTAGCGCGTGACCCAGTGCAGCCGTTCCTCCGCCCGCGTGATCGCCACATAGGCCAGCCGCATCCACAGGGGCAGACCGGCCTCGGAGCGCCCGGCGCGGGCAGCGGCGTAGAGGTCCGGGGCGAAGACCTGCACCGCGGGCCATTGCGACCCCTGCGCCTTGTGGATCGTCACCGCCGCGCCATGCAGGAACGCGGCCCCCATCCGCGCGGCGGAAGGGATGAAGGGTTCTTCCTCGTCGGGATGTTCGATCTTGATGATCGACGCCGCCGATACCTGCGGTTCCGGCGCGCCCACCACGTGCAGCCGCGCAAACCCGTCGCGCCGCCCGGGGCCGAGGAACACGACCTGCGCCCCCTTGATGAGCCCCCGCGCTTCGAGGTCCAGCCGCCGCTTGCGGTGCTTGAGCGGCAGTTCCAACCCGTCGCAGATCAGCGGCTCGCCGGGCAGCAGCGCATCGGCCGGCGCATCATGGGCCGCGCGGAACGCCTGGATCAGCCGGATGCGTGTCGCGTTGCGCCACACAAGCACGGGGGAGCGCGCCATCAGGTCCGCTTCCACCCGCCCCGCCATCACGACGCGGTCGTCGCGGGCCGCGGCGTCCTCGACCATGCGTTCGAAGTCCTCGAACTGAAGGTGCGGGTCCCCCAGCGCGTGCGCCAGATCGAGGATCGGGTTCCCGCGCGCCTGCCGGTGAATGCGTGACAGGACGATCCGGTCAGGGTCCGGCAGCGCGTCGAACACCATTTCGCCCGACTGGCCCACGGGCGCGAGCTGGGCCGGGTCCCCGAACAGCACGAGGGTCGGAAAGATCTCGCGCAGGTCGTCGAGCTGGCGCTTGTCGAGCATGGAGCTTTCGTCGACGAAGCCGATATCCAGCGGCTCGTCCCGGCGTTTCCAGCCCGTGATGAAATCCGACCCCCGCAACCCCGCAGAGGCCAGCGCGCCGGGCACCGACGCGTGCTGCGCATAGAAAGCGGCAGCCCGATCGAGTGCCGCATCGGGCAGCAGGTCCGTCACGGGCTTGTCGCCCTTGCCCGCCAGCCATTCGGCGATCTTTTCGTATTCCGGGTCATAGACCGGGGTATAGAGCACCCGGTGGATCGTCGTGGCGGGCACGCCGCGCATGCGCAACACGCTTGCGGCCTTGTTGGTCGGGGCAAGGATCGCGAGGCTGCGGCGTTCCCGCTTGCGCCGGGATTCGTAGTCGCCCGACACGATCTCCACCCCCGCAGCCCTGAGCGCCTGGTAGAGTTGCGCCAGCAGCAGCGTCTTGCCCGACCCGGCCTTGCCCAGCACGGCCATGACGGCGGTCGACTTGCCCGGCGGCATCAGCGAACCCGTGGCCAGATCGATGCCTGCCTTCGCCAGCATGGCGCTCAGGCGCCCGTGGGCGGCCTTCTGATCGTCCGACAGGGTTGGGGGAGTGCCGCGCGCCATGGCGGGACCCTATCCCCTGCCGCGACGGTCTGCCAGAGGGTCAGGCAATCCGCTTGAGCGCGTGAGCAGGTTCGCCGCACGACATCGCCTTGTGGAACCACAACCGCGACAAACCGCGCGGGATATCCGCCTTCTCTGCCAGCGCGTTGGCCCGCGTTTCGGAGAAGCTCCACAGACCCGCGCTGATCGCGTCGCGGCCTTCGCCGGCGGTCCCAAGCACCATTGGCGGCCAACCGAGACGACTGTAGATCCGCACCATGCGCGCATCGAACACGCCCAGCGAAAAGGTCAGATCGAACCCGAGCCCCAACTCTGCCCCCGCGAGCATCAGCGCCGCCGAGACGCGCGGGGCGGAGTTGCGCGCCAGACAGAACCGGGTACATTCCCAGACCAGCGGATTACGGATCGGATGGCCATCGAGCAGGTTCAGGAAGTGGTCGTTGACCATGACCGGACCCGAAGTCGGCAGGAACCGCATGGACCCGCCATGGCTGCCATCGGCGTTTTCCCAGATGACGTATAGCGGGTTCAGCGCGTCATAGGCGTCCCGTTCTTCCCCGTTGGCGTCGACCGCGACCTCCCAGCCAAGGCGGCTTGCGAACTGATCGGCCCGGTCGCGGAACATCGTGTCGCGCAGGCCAGGATGAAGATGCAGCTGGTCGGCGTAGATGTAGTGCAGCATTGTCGTCGTCCCCTGTGATCTGTTCATTGGCAGACCTTCGAGGCGAATCGCTTAACCGCGTGCGGCGCCTGCGCGCGGTGCATTAACGCGATGTTCAGACGGCTATGAGCCCGTGGGCGATGGCCTTGGCAACGGCATGAGTCGTGTTTTGCGCACCCAGCTTGAACCGCGCGGATTCGATATATACCCGCAGTGTGTGCTCGGAAATCGACAGGCTGTCGGCGGCCTGTGCCCGCGAATACCCCATCGCCAGAAGGCTGAGGGTATCGACCTCCCGCGGGGACAGGCTGGCGGTTTTCTGGACATCGGTGCCGTTGTCCAGTTCGAGCGCCTTCTGGTTGACGAAATGCGCCACGAGGATCAGCTCGCCCACGTTGCTGCGCGCATAGCGTTCCCATGTCTGGTCCGAACTGCGGCTGCTGGCCGTGAACAGCGCGAACTGCCCGTTCGGGCCGCGGATAGGCACCGACAGACCCTGGTTGCCGACACCGGCTTCCGATGCCTCGCCCATGAAGTTCCGCGCGCGGGGGCTGGACCAGTCGAGCATCTTCCAGTCGACCGGGTGGAACCGCTGATAGCAGCCCTGCACCACCGGATCGATCCGGGCATATTCCTTCTCGATGTACCGATCGACCCAGTCGGGGTCATAGGTCAGCGCCGCGTATTGCTGACCGGACCTGTTGACGGCGTGATAGACAATATGGTCGACGTCGTAGACATCGCGCAGGCCGATGATGACATCCTGAAGATCAGCATGGGAAGTCGCCGCCTCCAGACCGGTGATGAGCGATTCCAGCTTGTCCTTCATGATCGCCCGCCCGCCCCGCTTGGACCTGGCAGGTCCGATGGATGTCTGCCGCCGCCACGATAATGGTGTCGTCGAGTTGTTCCGCCAAGGCCGAAAATGCATTCTGGCGCGCAAAGGCTCGCAAATCCGCCAGGACGTCGAGAACCCAGTCATCGCGCATCACCCTTACCCCTATTGCTTAAGAAACCGTTAAACCCACGGTAGCATGGCGCTTCGTGCCGGAATACTCGCGGCAACGGGCTTCCCCAAAATGGCGAGGCTACTAGCGCCAAGCCATTGATCCGAAACACACCCCGCAAAGACGAAGGGCCGCCCCCGCCGGGACGGCCCCGTCAATGGCGTGATGCGGATCGATACGATCAGGCCTGGACAGACGCCTCCAGCGTGTCCTCGAAGGTGCGCAGACCGGTGCGCGGCGCCTGCACCAGAACGGCCATGTTGCCCGGCTTGTGTTCGTTGCGCCGCATCTTCATGTGCGCATCCGGTATCTCTGCCCAGGGGAAGACTTCGGACATGCAGGGATCGATCCGGCGCTCGATCACCAGCTTGTTGGCCGCGGACGCCTGCTTGAGATGGGCGAAGTGGCTACCCTGCAGGCGCTTCTGGTGCATCCACATGTAGCGCACGTCGAAGGTGCAGTTGAACCCGGTCGTGCCGGCACAGATGACCACCATGCCGCCCTTCTTGCACACGAAGGTGGAAACCGGGAAGGTCGATTCGCCGGGGTGCTCGAACACCATGTCCACGTTGTTGCCCTTGCCGGTGATGTCCCAGATCGCCTTGCCGAACTTGCGCGCTTCCTTGAACCATTCGTTGTATTCGGTCGTGCCGACCGGCGGCAATTGCCCCCAGCAATTGAAATCCTTGCGGTTGATGACGCCCTTCGCGCCCAGCCCCATGACGAAGTCGCGCTTGTCCTCGTCCGAGATCACGGCGATGGCGTTCGCGCCCGCGGTGTTGGCCAGCTGGATCGCGAAGGACCCCAGCCCGCCGGATGCGCCCCAGACCAGCACGTTCTGACCGGGCTTCAACTCGTGTGGGTGATGCCCGAACAGCATCCGGTAGGCCGTGGCGAGCGTCAGCGTGTAGCAGGCCGACTCCTCCCAGCTCAGATGCCTTGGCCGGGGCATGAGCTGCTGGGCCTGCACGCGCGTGAACTGTGCGAAAGACCCGTCGGGGGTTTCGTATCCCCAGATGCGCTGGCTGGGCGAATACATCGGGTCGCCCCCGTTGCATTCCTCGTCATCGCCGTCGTCCTGGTTGCAGTGGATCACGACCTCGTCGCCCACCTTCCAGCGGTTGACCTTGTCGCCCACCGCCCAAACGATGCCAGACGCATCGGACCCGGCGACATGATAGGGCTGCCCGTGCCCGTCGAAAGGCGAGATCGGGACGCCGAGCCCGGCCCACACCCCGTTGTAGTTCACGCCCGCCGCCATCACGAGAACCAGCACCTCGTGGCTGTCGAGTGTCGGCGTATCGACCACTTCGACCTGAAAGGACTTGTCGGGTTCACCATGGCGTTCGCGCCGGATGGCCCATGCATACATCTTCGGCGGAACGAACCCCATCGGGGGCATCTCGCCCACTTCATAGAGGTCCTTCTGCGGTGCTTCATACGCGGCGATCGCCGGGTTCTTGTCCAGTGCCATGGAGCCTCCTTGATCCTTCAAGCCGGTGCCGCGCCGCAGAATCGACGCGCCATTTGGCCATGGCTTAGACGGAGCCGCGCAACATTGCAACGGACAAGGGTCACCATTTGAAACTTTCTGTCCAAGTATGCAGCAAATTTGCCGGTTATAGTCGCTCGATGCGCTGCCGGTGACCGTGCCCGGCGCAACGCTGCAACGCAACAACGAACGGCGCAAAGGTATCAGCTTGCCAGAAGCCGCTGCGTTTCACTTTGCTTTGCAGCATTATCCGATATCCTTCCACGTGGGGCGATCGGTTTCCGCGCTGGCCCTGCCGCGGCGCAGCACATTGACAGGGACAGTTTATTTCAAGTATGGCCATTTCTGCGCATGTTAATTACGCAATCAAACGGTGAGAGGCGACCGATGAGTGACGTTCCGAGAGACAAGCCCTGGCTGTTTCGCACCTATGCCGGCCACTCCACGGCCAAGGCGTCCAACGCGCTCTATCGCGGGAACCTCGCCAAGGGGCAGACCGGGCTGTCCGTCGCCTTCGATCTGCCCACACAGACGGGTTACGACAGCGATCACGAACTGGCGCGCGGCGAAGTCGGCAAGGTCGGCGTGCCGATCAGCCATCTGGGCGACATGCGCACGCTGTTCGACGATATCCCGCTCGAACAGATGAACACGTCGATGACGATCAACGCGACGGCGCCGTGGCTGCTCGCGCTCTACATCGCCGTGGCCGAGGAACAGGGCGCGGATATCGCGCAGCTTCAGGGCACGGTCCAGAACGACATCATCAAGGAATACCTGTCGCGCGGCACCTATATCTGCCCGCCCGCCCCGTCGCTGCGGCTTATCACGGACGTGGCCGCCTATTGCTACACCAACGTGCCCAAATGGAACCCGATGAACGTGTGTTCCTATCACCTGCAAGAGGCCGGGGCGACGCCCGAGCAGGAACTGGCCTTCGCGCTGGCCACCGCCTGTGCGGTGCTGGACGACCTGAAGGGCAAGGTGCCCGAGGACGATTTCCCGATCCTCGTCGGGCGGATCAGCTTCTTCGTCAACGCGGGCATCAAGTTCGTGGCCGAAATGTGCAAGATGCGCGCCTTCGTGGACCTCTGGGATGAAATCTGCCGCGACCGGTATGGCGTGGAAAACGAAAAATTCCGCCGTTTCCGTTATGGCGTGCAGGTCAACTCGCTTGGCCTGACCGAGCAGCAGCCCGAAAACAACGTGTACCGCATCCTGATCGAGATGCTGGCGGTGACGCTCTCCAAGCGCGCGCGCGCCCGGGCCGTACAATTGCCCGCTTGGAACGAAGCGCTTGGCCTGCCCCGCCCGTGGGACCAGCAATGGTCGCTGCGTATGCAGCAGATCATGGCGTTCGAGACCGACCTTCTGGAATACGATGACCTTTTCGACGGCAACCCGGCGGTGGAACAGAAGGTCGAAGCTTTGAAAGAGATCGCCCGCGCCGAACTGACCAATATCGACGCGATGGGCGGGGCCGTCGCCGCGATCGAGTACATGAAGGGCCGGCTGGTCGATGCCAATGCCGACCGTGTGAACGGGATCGAAACGGGGGTCACAGTGGTCGTCGGCGTGAACCGTTACGTCGAGGGCGAACCCTCGCCGCTGGTGGACGAGCAGGGTGGCATCATGACCGTCGATCCGGGCGTGGAGGCCGACCAGATCGGGCGTCTGAACGACTGGCGGGCGGCGCGGGATGCCGATGGGGTGACTGCGGCGCTGGCGGCCCTGCGCAAGGCGGCGCAGGATGGAACAAACATCATGGGCCCATCCATCGCGGCCGCCAAGGCGGGCGTGACCACGGGGGAATGGGCCGAAACCATGCGACAGGTCTTCGGCCAGTATCGCGGCCCGACCGGTGTCAGCCGCGCGATCAGCAACAAGACCGAGGGGTTGGACGATATCCGCGCCGCCGTGGATGCGGTGTCGGACAAGCTGGGCCGCCGGTTGAAGTTCCTGATGGGCAAGCCGGGGCTGGACGGCCATTCCAACGGCGCCGAACAGATCGCGTTCCGCGCGCGGGATTGCGGGATGGAGATCGACTACGAAGGCATCCGCCTGACCCCGGACGAAATCATCGCCGCCGCCAGGCGCGAGGAACCCCATGTCATCGGCCTGTCGATCCTGTCGGGCAGCCACATGCCGCTGGTCGAAGACCTGATGGGCAAGCTGCGCGCCGAGGGGCTGGACCAAATCCCGGTGCTGGTCGGCGGCATCATCCCCGAAGACGATGCCCGCAAACTGCGCGCCATGGGTGTCGCGCGGGTCTATACGCCCAAGGATTTCGAGCTGAACAGGATCATGTTCGATATCGTGACACTGGCCGACCCCGAAGCTGTCGCCGCGGAATAGCCCGTAGCCGCCAGATCGTGCTTTCCCCCCCGCCAGTGCGCTCCTAAGGTCGCACGCGCAACGTGCAGACGGGGAAGCGCCATGACCATCCACATCGCCGCCAAGCCGGGCGACATCGCCGAAACCGTCCTGATGCCCGGCGATCCGCGCCGGGCGAAATGGGCGGCCGAGACATTCCTGACCGATCCGGTCTGCGTGAACGATCTGCGCGGGATGCTGGGCTATACCGGCACGTGGAACGGCCACCGGGTCACGATCCACGGGTCGGGAATGGGCATGCCGTCCTTGTCCATCTACGCGAACGAACTCTTGCGCGACTATGGGGCGAAGACCCTGATCCGGATCGGCTCCACGGGTGCCATGCAGGATCATGTCAGCCTGCGCGACCTAGTACTCGCGATGACCTGTTCCAGCGTGTCGACGCCGTCTTCCACCATCTTCCGCGAGTTGCGCTACGCGCCTTGCGCCGATTACAGCCTCCTGCGCGCGGCGGCAGATGCGGCGAAGGCGAAGGGCGTGCCGACCCATGTGGGCGGCATCTATTCATCGGACACGTTCTACGACGAACGCCCCGATCTGAACAAGCAGATGACACGCCACGGGGTTCTGGCGGTGGAGATGGAGGCGGCGGAGCTTTACACCCTCGCCGCCAGGCATGGCGCGCGCGCGCTGGCCATCCTGACCGTTAGCGATCACCTTCTGACCGGCGCTGCACTCGAGGGCCGCGAGCGGGAGAACAGCTTCGCCGACATGGTCGAGATCGCCCTGACAGCCGCCTTCGCCGAGACCTAACCCGAAGCGCCGTGCCCGCCGCCATAGGCATTGCGTGCGGGCGGTGCCCAGCCTTCCATGCTGCCGGGCGCGGGGTCGAAGACTTGCACAAGCAGCGGGTGGCAGGACGCAGTGTCGCTGGAGTGTTCCGCTCCGCAATCGCCGCCCGGGCAGGCGGACAACGCGCCCAGCAGGTCGATCTCGGCCATGAAATCCAGGTAATCTCCCGGGCGCACCGGACTTGCCTTCATGAAGTATTGCCCCGTGTCTCGGTTGAACCCGGTGCACATGAAGACGTTGAGCACGTCGTGGACATGGTGCTCGGCCTCGGCCAGCGACAGACCCGTTGCGGCGGCCAGCGCCCGTGTCAGGTTGGAATGACAGCAGTGGTGATAATCCGTCCCTGACAGCACCCGCCCGGTATAGGGGTCGCAGCGCGTGCCGATCACGTCATGAACCGACCCGCCATCGGCGTCGAACCCGTACCAGTCGAGGCTGTCGTCGATGATCGTCGCCATGGGCCGCATATGCGGAAACGCGGACCAGAGCCGATCGCCCGTGGACAGATGCGTGCCGTGCAGCGCCCGGGTCTTGCCCGCGTAGAATCGTTCGGACAGGTCATCGGCGGCCCAGAGATTCAGGTCCCCGACCTGCGCCCCTTCGGTACAAGTGATACGAAACAACTGCCCGGCCCGCACGCGAAAGCAGGCCGCACCGCGCGGGGGCACCGTCACCGCGCCGGCTGCAACCATGCCGTCCTGTGCCGCGCGATACCGGGCCATGTCGGGTTGCGGCAGCGTATCGGGCGGATAGCAGATCACCGGCGCCACGGCGCGGCGCGTCTCGGCATCGGCAGGGGCAGCGT
This sequence comes from Meridianimarinicoccus zhengii, assembly GCF_003254465.1. Lineage (GTDB taxonomy): Bacteria > Pseudomonadota > Alphaproteobacteria > Rhodobacterales > Rhodobacteraceae > Meridianimarinicoccus > Meridianimarinicoccus zhengii. Next base: position 12,041 of record NZ_QDFI01000018.1, on the reverse strand, counting down.
GGCGTGGCTCGGCTGGCTTCATCTTTCGGACCCTTCGGGTTTCAGGCAGACGCGGGGCGGCATGTTGTCGGGGCTGAACGTCTCCGCCCCGCAGGACACGCAGGTGAAATACCGCCCCTCCGGCGTGTCGCGGCTGCGATCCTCGCGCCAGCGGCAGTTTTTCGTGCGCTGCCGGGCGCGATAGGTCAGCAGCATCCAGACGAACACGCCGAGGGCGACGATCAGCAGGATCGGCATGGCCTAACCCCCGGTCGCCAGATGCCCGGCCAGACCCAAAGCGAACCCGGCAATGGCACCGAAGGGCGGCGCCCAGACGTTTTCCAGCGGCACCTTTGGGGCCACGTCCTCGAACAGCAGGTAAAGGATACCGCCCGCCGAGAACAGCATGATCCCGCCCAGCAGCGGCGAATCCGCCTCGATCACCGCCATGCCGATGAAGGCCATGACCGGACCCAGGCAGGCCATCGCGCTGAACAGGCCCAGTAGCCGCCGGTCCGACCAACCGTTGGCGCCGCGCATCTCGCGGAAGGCGTTGAACCCTTCGGGCAGATTCTGCATGGCGATCAGCAGCGCCAGAAGTATCGCCGTCGCGCGGTCGCCCGCCAGCATGGCCCCCAGCGCCAGCGCCTCGGGCAGGTAATCGAGCATCATGGCAAGGAACTGCGCCACATGCCCGCCCCGACGCGCCAGCGCCCGATCCACGAAGGCGAAGGCCGCACCGCCCGCGACGAAGATCAGCGGCACCGCGACCGGATGCACGCGCTCGGCCCCCTCGGGCACCAGTACCAGCGCCACGGCGGACAGAAGCGCCCCGGCCCCGAACGCCACGATTCCGTGTTGCAGGGCCAGCGTGTTCGGGCCGGGCGCAAAGCCACGAGTGCCGAGCCATGCCCCAAACGGAATGGCCGCCCCGGCAAGGGCGGCCAATGCAAGTCCCGTCATCAACATCGGATCAGACGTGCCGCTCGACCATCATCTTCTTGATGGACCCGATCGCCTTCGCGGGGTTCAGCCCCTTGGGGCAGGTCTTGGCGCAGTTCATGATCGTGTGGCAGCGATAGAGCTTGAATGGGTCCTCAAGATCATCCAGCCGCTCGCCCGTCGCCTCGTCCCGGCTGTCGATAATCCAGCGATAGGCGTGCAGCAGCGCCGCGGGTCCAAGGTAGCGGTCGCCGTTCCACCAGTAGGACGGGCACGAGGTCGAGCAGCACGCGCACATGACGCATTCATAAAGACCGTCGAGCTTTTCGCGGTCTTCCACCGACTGGCGCCACTCCTTCGCGGGGGTGTTGGTCTTGGTTTCCAGCCAGGGCATGATCGACGCGTGCTGCGCATAGAAATGCGTCAGGTCCGGGATCAGGTCCTTGACCACCGGCATGTGCGGCAGCGGGTAGATCTTCACGTCGCCCTTGATCTCGTCCATCCCGTAGATGCAGGCGAGCGTGTTGATCCCATCGATGTTCATCGCGCACGATCCGCAGATGCCTTCGCGGCAAGACCGGCGGAACGTGAGCGTCGGGTCGATCTCGTTCTTGATCTTGATGAGCGCATCCAGAACCATCGGCCCGCAGGTGTCGAGGTCGACATAGTAGGTATCGACCTGCGGGTTCTTCCCGTCATCCGGGTTCCAGCGATAGATCTGGAATTTCCGCACGTTCTTGGCCCCCTCGGGCTTCGGCCATGTCTTGCCGATCGTGATACGCGAGTTCTTGGGCAGGGTCAGTTGAACCATGTCGTTCGCTCCTTAATAGACCCGCGCCTTGGGCGCGATCTTGGCGAGGTCGATGCCGCCTTCGTTGTGGCCCATCAGCGGGTTCAGGTGCACCGGGCGGTAATCAAGGTCCACCTTGCCGTTCACCCAGGCCAGCGTGTGCTTGCGCCAGTTCTCGTCGTCGCGGTCGGGATAGTCCTCATGCGCGTGGGCGCCGCGGCTTTCCTTGCGCGCTTCGGCCGAATGGATCGTCGCCAGCGCGTTGGGCATCAGGTTGGTCAGTTCCAGCGTTTCCATCAGGTCGGTGTTCCAGACCATGGACCGGTCGGTGACCTTCAGGTCGTCCATCTTGCCGGCGACGCTGTCCATCTTCTCGCAGCCCTCGGCCAGAGTCTTGTCGGTACGGAAGACGGCGGCATCCTGCTGCATGGTCTTCTGCATCTCGAGCCTCAGTTCGGCCGTGCCCGTGGTGCCGTTGGCGTGGCGCAACGCGTCGAACCGGTCGAGTGCCTTTTCCACCGAAGCCGTGTTGACCCGCGGGTTCGGTTCCTTGGGGTCCACGACTTCACCCGCCTTGATGGCCGCGGCGCGCCCGAAGACCACCAGATCGATCAGGCTGTTGGAGCCGAGCCGGTTTGCCCCGTGCACAGACGCGCAGCCGGCCTCGCCCACGGCCATCAGGCCGGGTGCCAGCCGGTCCGGGTCATCGGCGGTCGGGTTCAGCACCTCGCCCCAGTAGTTCGTGGGAATGCCGCCCATGTTGTAGTGCACGGTCGGCAGCACCGGGATCGGTTCCTTGTTCACGTCCACGCCCGCGAAAATGCGCGCGGACTCGGAAATGCCGGGCAGGCGCAGGTGCAGCGTTTCGGGCGGCAGGTGGTTCAAGTGCAGGTGGATGTGATCGCCATCCGGGCCCACGCCGCGGCCTTCGCGGATTTCCATCGTCATGCAGCGGCTGACCACGTCGCGCGACGCCAGATCCTTGTAGGTCGGCGCGTAGCGTTCCATGAACCGCTCGCCTTCGGAGTTGGTCAGATACCCGCCCTCGCCCCGCGCACCCTCGGTGATCAGGCACCCGGCACCATAGATCCCTGTCGGGTGGAACTGCACGAATTCCATGTCCTGCAGCGGCAGGCCTTGCCGCGCCACCATCCCGCCGCCGTCGCCGGTGCAGGTATGCGCCGAGGTGGCCGAGAAATAGGCCCGCCCATAGCCGCCCGTGGCCAGCACGGTCATCTTGGCGTTGAACAGGTGCAGCGTGCCGTCGTCCAGTTTCCACGCCAGAACGCCCTGGCATGTGCCGTCTTCGGACATGATCAGGTCGATGGCGAAATACTCGATGTAGAATTCCGCCTTCTGCTTCAGCGACTGGCCGTAGAGCGTGTGCAGGATCGCGTGGCCCGTGCGATCCGCCGCGGCGCAGGTGCGCTGCACGGGCGGGCCTTCACCGAACTGCGTGGTGTGCCCGCCGAAGGGCCGCTGGTAGATCTTGCCGTCCTCGGTGCGCGAAAACGGCACGCCGTAATGTTCCAGCTCGTACACGGCCTTGGGCGCCTCGCGGGCGAGGTATTCCATCGCGTCCGTATCGCCCAGCCAGTCAGACCCCTTCACGGTGTCGTACATGTGCCATTGCCAGCTGTCGGGGCCCATGTTGCCAAGGCTGGCCGCGATGCCGCCCTGTGCCGCCACCGTGTGCGACCGGGTCGGAAACACCTTGGTCACGCAGGCGGTGCGCAGACCCTGTTCCGCCATGCCCAGCGTCGCGCGCAGCCCGGCGCCGCCCGCACCCACCACAACGACGTCAAATTCATGCGTCTCGTATTCGTAAGCAGCCATTCGGTTCACTCCGTCAAATCACAGCGCGCGGGGGGGTCACAGCGCAAGGCGCACAAGCGCGAACAGGCCGGTGCCGATCGCCGCGTAGCTGAGACAGATCATGGCGATGATCCAGACCTTGCGAGCCATCCCGTGGACATAGTCCTCGATCAGGGTCTGCACACCGCCCTTGAAATGCAGGAACCCGACGACGATGGTCAGCCCGGTCACGATGGCCGGGAAGGGCCGTTCGAAATGGGCGACGACGTCTTCATAGGGCGCGCCGATCATCGGCCCGACGGTAAAGACGAACAGCGGGATCAGCACCAGAAGCGCCACGGACGACACGACCATCTGCCAGTGATGCTCGGTGCCGGACTTGGCCGACCCCATGCCGCGCGCGCGCTTGATATCGGTCAGGAATGCCATGGGTGCCTCCTCAGACGGCGATCAGGGTGATGAGCGTCAGAACGACGGAACCGCCGATGCAGGCCAGGCCCATCCGCTCGGCGGTCTTGACCTCGAACCCGTGGCCGGAGTCCCAGACCAGGTGCCGCACGCCAGCCAGCGTGTGATACCACAACCCCAGCACCGACAGCGCCAGCACGAGATCCCCGAACCACGAAGTCAGAACAGCGTCGGCGGTTGCGAAATAGTCGGGGCCATAACTTGCGGCGAGCAGCCACCAGACGATCAGAAGTGCGGCGAGCAGAAGCGCGTTGCCGGTGATGCGGGTCAGGATCGACGTGATCGATGTCAGTTGCGGGCGATAGACCTGAAGATGGGGCGAAAGCGGGCGGTTCCCGCGGTTGACGTCAGCCATGGGGGCAATCCTTTGGCATATCCACATGCGTTGATGGCCGTAGTGATATCACCTTTCACGACCGAGTCACGGGCCGCACCCTGCGTCAGGCGCGGTGTTTTGGCGCAAGACACGATATTTAGCGATAACGAACAAGATTTGTGATCACAGCAGGAAATTTCGTGATCACAATTTAGCCTGCACGCTCCGGCAACATCGACTCACGCGCCCCGGCAACCCAGCGGGCCACATCGATCACGTCGAAGACGAGCGAGACACATATCGTCAGCAGGAAGACCGCCATCACCGCCCGCGCCGGTCGCGGCAGTGCAGCGTCGCGCAACCGGAACGCCAGCCATACCGCCAGCGGCCCCCAGATCACCACATGCGGCAGACCGAGGAGTCGGACAAATCCGACGGCCTGATACAGCGCATGCATCGACACCATCACCGCCACGGTGCTGGCCAGAACGATCACCCCGTCGCGCCGGGTTGCGCGGAACATCAGCAATATCAGCGGCACCGCCACCATCGCGACCGTCAGCCACAGCACCCAGAGCCGCAGCGGCACGGCCATCGTCTGCACGGCTTCTGCGAAACTCATGGGGCCCTCCCCTAGCAGTCGGGGGCGTCAGGTCGGCATCAATGCCCAGTAGTCCAGATCCAGCAGCACCTCGGGCAGGTACTTCCCATCCTCGGCCCGCAGCGCGCCCGGTTCCGACCCGGCCTTGACCGCCACCAGCCGCAGCCGGATCGCGCCGACCCCCGGCGCGTCGGTCGGGGCCTTGTCCAGCACTTCCGACCACGCCTTCACGGTCAGCCCGGCGAAGGCAGGGTTGGCATGTGCACCCGCGTTGATCCCCGCCACCATCTGCGCGTTGGCCAGCCCGTTGAAGGACAGCGTCCGCGCCAGGCTGATGATGTGCCCGCCATAGATCAGCCGCTGCCCGTCGGGCCGGAAGGTCGCGTCGAAATGCACCTTGGCGGTGTTCTGCCACAAGCGCGTGGCCATCATGTGCTCGGATTCTTCCAGCGTCACGCCATCGACGTGGTCGATGATTTCCCCGATCTCGTAGTCACCCCAGCGATGCGGTTCCCCCGCCAGCGCGAAATCGTATCGGGTGAAATCCAGCCCCTCGGGGATTACAAGGTCGGCCGCATCCAGCGCCGGTTTCAGGTTCGGCACGACCGTTTCGGGTGCGGGCGCGGCTTCGTCCCGCTTGCGCACCATGACCCAGCGGATATAGGACATCACCGATTCATCGTCCTGGTTCAGCCCGGTGGAGCGGACCCAGACCACGCCGGTCTTGCCGTGGGAGTTCTCCTTGACCCCGATCACCTTGGACATCGCGCGCAGAGTATCGCCGGGCCAGACCGGGCGCAGGAACCGCCCCTCGGCATAGCCAAGATTGGCCACGGCATTGAGCGAGATGTCCGGCACAGTCTTGCCGAACACCACATGGAACGCGGCAAGATCGTCGATGGGCGACCCGTCCAGTCCGCAATCCTGCGCGAACACGTCCGAGGAATAGAGCGCGTGGCGCGCCGGGTAGAGCGCGTGGTAAAGCGCGCGCTCGCCTTCGGCCACCGTGCGGGGGACGGCATGGGGGATCACGTCGCCGACGGTGTAATCCTCGAAGAAGCGGCCCGGGTTCGTCTTGGCCATCACTGGTCCCCAAGCTTCATGTCGGGCGCGTAGGGAACCGAAACGGTCTTGGTCACGGCCTGCCCGCAGCGCATCACGCCGCGCGTCGCGTCGAAAGCGTATGTCGGGCTGCCGTGCAAGGCCCAGCCGCGGGCAAGTGCCGCGCTGACCTTGTGGCAGAACTCGGACGTGTCGTCCCCCGACAGGAAACGGTACAGCGTTGAAGTGTCAGCCAAAGGGATAGACTCCGAGCCAGACATGGATACCCGCGACAATGGCGTAGAGAACCGCGGCGATGACCGCATTCTTGATGTCACCGTTGGGGCGGATCTCGGTGGGCTTCTGCCACGGGCCTTCCGCCTTGTTGATGAGCACGACCTCTGCCACGGCCCAGCCAAGCATCGTTCCGAACAGCAGTAGCGACGCGAGATCGCCGTTGGCGATCAGGTGCGCCACGGCCCAGATCTTCACCGCGGTCAGTTGCGGATGGCGGATCTTCTGCGCGTGGCGACCCTTGGAGGCGCCGATGCCGAAGGAATAGAAAGCCGCCAGCATCAGCACGTTGTTCAGATGCGTCAGCCAGAACGGCGGATACCACAGGTCGATCTGCATCGTGTTGCGGTAGCCGATAACGATGAGGACCAGCGACACAAGCAGCAGGACGGCGACGATGCCTTTGCCCTTGTCGCCCAGTGCGGCACGCCGTTCCGGGGCGACCCGTTTGAACAGATGCGCTGCGACCCATAGCGCAAGTCCCAGTATCAGAAAGGGGAATCCCATGTCAGCTCTCCAGTGCGGCGATGGCTTCGGCTTTGCTGAGTGTCTGACGGGCGGTCACGATGTGCAAGTTCTCGACGATCTTGCCGTCCACGACCGCGACGCCCTTGCCTTCGGCTTCCGCCGCCTCGAAGGCTTCGATCTGGCGGCGGGCGAGGTCGATATCGTCTTGAGAAGGCGCGAAAATCTCGTTGGCAACGGGGATCTGGGCGGGATGGATCAGGGTCTTGCCGTCGAAGCCCATGTCGCGGCCCTGTTCGCACTCGCGGCGAAGGCCGTCGTCGTCCTTGAAGGCGTTATAGACCCCGTCCACGATGGCGATGCCTTCCGCGCGGGCGGCCAGGAGGCAGATTTGCAGTGACGTTACAAGGGGTTGGCGGTCGGGGGTGAAGCGGGTGCGCAGCTCCTTCGCCAGATCGTTGGTGCCCATCACAAACCCGCCCATGCGCGGCGCCGCAGCAATCGCGGCCGCGTTGAGGATACCGCGCGGCGTTTCCATCATGGTCCAGATCTGCGTTGTGGCGCAGGCCGGCACGGCGTCGAGCCGCGCTGCGACCGCTTCGACCTGGGCGGCGGATTCCGCCTTGGGCAGCAGCACGGCCTGCGGGCCGGCGGGCAGGATCGCGTCCAGATCGGCGCTGCCCCAGTCGCTGTCCATCCCGTTTATCCGCACGATTCCAAAGCGTTGTCCGTATCCGCCCTGTGCCAGCGCATCGGCCAGCGTGGCGCGCGCATCGGCCTTCGCCTCGACGGCGACGGCGTCTTCGAGATCGAAGATGATGGCGTCCACGGGCAGGCCGCGGGCCTTGTCGAGCGCGCGGGGCTTGTCGCCGGGGATGTAGAGAACGGAACGGAAGGGGCGGGCTGTGGCGGTCATGATTCCCTCGTTTGCTGATGCTGCAATCGCATAATAATCATGCGCGGGGAACCCCGAAGCCGGAAGAATGCTGCGCTGCGTCATCGATGCGGTGGCATATGAATTCCATATGACTCGCATATGAATCCCATATGATTCCGGTCGGACCCGCGCGCCACGCGATCAGCCCAGCGCATCCCAGATCAGCTTCACCCCCGCCCCGGTCAGCAGCACGTATGTCAGGCCGAAGAACGCCCGCTCCGGGATCGCGCGATGGGCGCGCACGCCGATCAGCACGCCCACGAGCGCCACGGGCGCGAGCCACAGCGACAGCATCAGGGTCTGGGCGCTAAAGATGCCGATGCCGCCGTAGATCCCCGCCTTGAGAATATTGTAGACGGCGAAGACCGCCACGGTCGTCGCCTGGAACTGCAGCTTGGTCAGCCCCTGCGACAGCAGGTAGACCAGCGCCGGGGGGCCGCCTGCATGGGCCACGAAGCTGGTGAAACCCGCCGCCGCGCCGACCCCGTAACCCACGGCCGGGGGCAAGGGCCGCGCGCGCGGCACCCACCAGCCCCGCGCGCGGCCCAGTTGCGAGACCACGAACCACAGCGACACCGCCCCGATCAGGAATCGGAACAGGTCCGGATCGGCGAACCGCCAGACCGCTGCCGCGAGCAGGATTCCGGGCAGACCGCCGACGATCAGCCGCCGCGAGACAGGCCCGGACCATTGCCGCCAATAGGCGCGCAGGCCGGCGACATCCATCACCATCAGCAGCGGCAGCATCACCCCGAGCGCGAGCCCCGGGTCGATCACCAGCGCGAGGATCGGCGTCGCCACGAAGGACCCGCCGCCGCCGAACCCGCCCTTGGACAGGCCCGCAATCAGCACCCCGCCGATGGCGGCCACGAGAAAGAAAATGTCGATATCCATGCCCTGCCCCGGTGCTGCGCCACGCCCCTGGCACCGCTTCGGTTGCACTCTTGCCCGGTGATCGCGCTGGCTGCAACCGAACGCCGCGTCACCCGTGCTTGCACCGCTGGGGCAATCGGACTACGCACCGCGCACGTCATCCACTGGATCGGAGATCAATGACCATGGCCAGACCCAAAATCGCCCTGATCGGTGCGGGGCAGATCGGCGGCACGCTTGCCCATCTCGTCGCGCTCAAGGAACTTGGCGATGTCGTTCTGTTCGACATTGCCGAAGGCACCCCCCAGGGCAAGGCGCTGGACATCGCGCAATCCGGCCCCGCCGACGGGTTCGACGCCACGCTGAAGGGCACGAACGACTATGCCGACATCGCGGGCGCGGACGTGTGCATCGTGACCGCGGGCGTGCCGCGCAAGCCGGGCATGAGCCGCGACGACCTGCTGGGCATCAACCTGAAGGTCATGAAGGCCGTGGGCGAAGGAATCGCCGCCAACGCGCCCGACGCGTTCGTGATCTGCATCACCAACCCGCTGGATGCGATGGTCTGGGCACTGCGCGAGTTTTCCGGCCTGCCCCATGCCAAGGTCTGCGGCATGGCGGGCGTTCTGGACAGCGCGCGCTTCCGTCATTTCCTGAGCGTGGAATTCAACGTGTCCATGAAGGACGTGACCGCCTTCGTGCTGGGCGGGCATGGCGACACGATGGTGCCGCTGACGCGGTATTCGACGGTGGCGGGCGTGCCGCTGCCGGACCTGGTGAAGATGGGCTGGACGAGCCAGGACAAGCTGGACGCGATCGTCCAGCGCACCCGCGACGGCGGGGCCGAGATCGTCGGCCTGCTGAAGACCGGCAGCGCGTTCTACGCCCCCGCCACGAGCGCCATCGAGATGGCCGAGGCCTATCTGAAGGACCAGAAGCGCGTTCTGCCCTGCGCGGCATGGTGCGACGGCGAGTTCGGGCTGAAGGGCATGTATGTGGGTGTGCCCACGGTGATCGGCGCAGGCGGCATCGAGCGGGTCATGGAGATTTCCATGACCAAGGACGAACAGGCCATGTTCGACAAGTCCGTGGACGCGGTGAAGGGTCTCGTGACCGCCTGCAAGGGGATCGACGAGACGCTCGCCTGAGCGGACCGCGCCGCCGCCACGACAGGAAGGCCGTGCCCCCGGGGGGGCGCGGCCTTTTCGCGTTCAGGCGGCGGGTTCCGGGCGGGAACGTGATTCGCCTGACGCTGGGAAAGCCCCGCCGGTCGCCCCGTCCGATGCGCCGCCGCCATGCGATCGCGTTGCATCGTGCAGGTTTGTGATCACACGTTTTTTCGCTGTGATCACATAAGGCGCTTTTTCCGTAAAATCTGCGGAACTGCGACCTTATGGTGTTTTCCGAGGCCCGTATCCTGTGTTTAGTCGGGTGCGACAATACACTAGGGACGGGACAGCTTCATGAACATCCATGAATATCAGGCCAAGTCGCTGCTGCGCAGCTATGGCGCGCCGGTGTCGGACGGGCGGATCGTGATGAAGGCCGAAGAGGCCAAGACCGCGGCGGGCGAGATGGATGGCCCGCTCTGGGTCGTGAAGGCGCAGATCCACGCGGGCGGGCGCGGCAAGGGCAGCTTCAAGGAAGCGTCCGCCGGTGAAAAGGGCGGTGTCCGTCTTGCCAAGTCGGTGGAGGAAGCCGCCGAGGAAGCCCAGAAGATGCTTGGCCGCACGCTGGTCACGCACCAGACCGGCCCCGCGGGCAAACAGGTCAACCGCGTCTATATCGAGGCCGGGTCGGGCATCGAGACGGAGCTGTACCTGGCGCTTCTGGTGGACCGTGTGACGTCGCGGATTTCCTTTGTCTGCTCGACCGAGGGCGGCATGGACATCGAGGAAGTCGCGGCGAACACGCCCGAGAAGTTGCTGTCCTTCTCGGTCGATCCCGTGACCGGCTACCAACCCTTCCACGGGCGCCGCATCGCGTTCGAGCTGGGCCTGAAGGGTCCGCAGGTGAAACAGTGCGTCGCGTTGATGGGGACGCTCTACAAGCTGTTCACCGACAAGGACATGGAGATGCTGGAGATCAACCCGCTGATCGTGACCGATGGCGGGGACCTGAAGGTGCTGGACGCCAAGTTCGGTTTCGACGGGAACGCGATCTACCGGCATCCAGACATCGCCGCCCTGCGCGACGAGACGGAGGAAGACCCCAAGGAATTGCAGGCGTCCAAGTATGACCTGAACTACATCGCGCTGGACGGCGAGATCGGCTGCATGGTCAACGGCGCGGGCCTGGCCATGGCGACGATGGACATCATCAAGCTTTACGGTGCGGAACCTGCCAACTTCCTCGATGTGGGCGGCGGGGCGACCAAGGACAAGGTCACCGAAGCGTTCAAGATCATCACGAGCGATCCGAACGTGAAGGGGATCCTCGTGAACATCTTCGGCGGCATCATGCGCTGCGACGTGATCGCGGAAGGCGTGATCGCGGCGGTGAAGGAAGTCGGGCTTCAGGTGCCGCTGGTGGTGCGTCTGGAAGGGACCAATGTCGAGAAGGGCAAGGAGATCATCGCCAATTCCGGCCTGAACGTGATCGCCGCCGAGAACCTGAAGGACGGCGCGGAGAAGATCGTGAAGGCGGTCAAGGGCTGAGCCGATGCGTGTTGCCTGGCTGACCCTCGTCGCTGCACTGGCCAGCGCGCCCATGGCGTCCTCGCAGAGCTTCGAGGACGCGGTCCGGGCAAACGTGGCGCTGGCCGTCACGCTGTGCACCAACGGCATGATGTCGGGATCGAGCGCCAGTTCCCTTTTCGGGTCGTCGGGCTTTGCGTATCGCGCGATCGACCGTGGCACCAATGACCATGGTGTCGCGCTCGGCGTGGACCACTTCTTCGATGCCCCGGCGGAGACGGCCAAGGCCGAAGTGATGGCAGCGGACGGGCCTATGGGCCTGTGCAAGGTGTTGACCCGCCATCTCGGTGAGGACGCTGTGCGCCAGATCGTTTCGAACGCGCTCTGGCCGGAATACGCGGGCGCCGAACTGCGGGGACCGAACGAATGGATCGTGCGTGGCGCGGCGGAGCTGCCGCTCATCATCACGCTGCGCACGATCGCCGACAACCACAGGTACGAAGCGCCGGGCACGGTCGAAGTGTCCATGGCGTTTCCCGGATAACGAACGCGAGGACCAGCCATGGCCGTTCTCATCGATGCAACCGCCCGGATCAACTGCCGGGGCTTCACCGGCTCGCCGGGGGCATTTCCCGGCGGGCAGGCCATCGCGCCGTGCACGAGGGGCGGGGACGATGCGGAAACGATGGCGGCGGTGAAGGATTGACCCGATGCGCCCGTTGCCCCCTGCCCCTGTCATCATGGTCGTCTCTGCGGTCGGGCTTGCGGCCTGTTCGCCGGGCAAGACGCTGATGGCCGCCGGGTCGGCCGTGGGCAGCGGGATCGGCGCGGCAGCCGGGGCCGTAGGGTCGGCCGCGACCGGGGCCGCCGGTGCCGTCGCCGGG